>CANFZM010000007.1 GCA_947451525.1 Flavobacteriaceae bacterium | reverse complement strand
TTCTCTTTCTATGTAGATGCTGATCACGATACTTATGGAACAGGAAGTTCGGTAAGTGTATGTGCTGCGAATTCTTCTACACCTCCTACAGGATACTCAGTAAATGCTACTGATTGCGACGATACTAATGTTGCTATTTATAGAAGTGCTTTATTATACACCGATGCCGATGGTGACGGATACGATGCAGGTTCTGCAACTGTTTGTTACGGAGCAACTCTTCCAGCAGGAAAATCATTAACTACATCAGGTACAGATTGTAATGATACTAATGCTTTAGTACATGCAAGTTATTCTTTCTATGTAGATGCTGATCACGATACTTATGGAACAGGAAGTTCGGTAAGTGTGTGTGCTGTTAATTCAACAACTCCTCCTACAGGATACTCAGTAAATGCTACTGATTGCGACGATACTAATGTTGCTATTTACAGAAGTGCTTTATTATACACCGATGCCGATGGTGACGGATACGATGCAGGTTCTGCAACTGTTTGTTACGGAGCAACTCTTCCAGCAGGAAAATCATTAACTACATCAGGTACTGATTGCGATGATACTAATGCAAATAAATGGCGTACTGCAAGTTTCTATGTAGATGCTGATGGTGATCATTATACAATTGGTACCGCAGTATCTATTTGTTATGGTGCAACAACTCCATCGGGATATTCTACAAATACTTTAGGAACTGATTGTGATGATACTAATATTGCAAAATGGCGTACTGGAAGTTTCTATGTAGATGCTGATGGTGATGGTTATACTATTGGTTCTTCTGTTTCTGTATGTTACGGGACCTCAACTCCAACAGGTTATGCGGTTAGTTCATTAGGAACCGATTGTGATGATACTCGCGCAAATACTCACCCAGGTGCAGTAGATGTTTGTAATGATGGTATTGATAATGATTGTAATGGAGTTATTGATAATATTGGTATGCCAGGCGGATGTACTCCTAATGGAACTCCAATTGTTTCTACAATTATTCCTACGCAATGTGGAACTACTTTAAACTCCATAGAGGACCAAGTATATGCTGCTCTAGTAGCAAATGCTCAAGGATACCGTTGGAAAATTACTAAAATGATTTCTGGTTTACCAAGTACACTTCCAGCAGATATACAAATGTTGGATACTGGTTTAAGAACATTTAAATTTACACAATTGGTTAGTTTTGCTTATGCAACTACCTATCAAGTAGAAGTTTCAGTTAAAATAAACAACAATTGGCAACCTTATTATGGCGCTGCTTGTTCTGTAACAACTCCAACAATCACTACTAAGATAACTACTGCTCAATGTGGAACTACTGTATCTTCAATGACTGATGTGGTTTATGCTAACATAGTTTCTTATGCAACAGGATACCGATTTAAAGTAACCAACTTGCTAACTAATTCCGTTCAAACCATTGATAGAAGTCCTAGAGAATTTAGATTCAATTTATTGACTAATATTACTTATAGCACTCCCTATAAAGTAGAAGTTGCTGTTAAAAACACTAACGGAACTTATATGGCTTATGGAACAAGTTGTACAGTTAACACACCATTATTTCCAACTACAAGTTTGCAAGATTCGCAATGCGATTATACGGCTATTAGCACTTCGGAAGTAGTTTATGCTAACTTAGTTTCTAATGCTACTGGCTACAGATTTAGTTTTACTAATACCCAACAAGGATATTACTATGCTTTTGATAAAGTATTGCGTTCTTTTAATTTGAATACAGTTCCTGGATTAACACCAAGTACTACCTATTCTGTAAAAGTTTCAGTACAAATAGGTGGTGTATGGGGTCCTTTCGGAAAAATTTGTACACTAACAACTCCAGGAGCAGGGAAATCAGAACTTACTACAAAAATGTTAAGTTTGTTTGATGTTACTACTTATCCAAATCCATTTGCAGAAAACTTTAAATTGGAAGTAATTACCAACAGTGAAGAAAGTTTACAAGTGAAAGTTTATGATATGTTAGGAAAACTAATCGAAAACCATATCCTTGAAACTTCAGAAGTAAAAGGATTAGAAGTAGGATCAAATTATCCTTCGGGAGTTTACAACGTAATTGTAACCCAAGGAGATGCTATTAAAACCCTACGTGTTATTAAAAGATAATTGATTTTAATTAATTTTACTAAAACCTCCTCAAGCAATTGAGGAGGTTTTTTTTTATAAAGTTTTGTCTTGTCGTCTTAAATCACACACACAAATAGCAACTTTTAAAATCTACCATCGACAGTTAAAATTCATACAATTGTTTGCGAAATAAATTTGTTCGAATTCTTATAATTCTTTTTTTTAGATAGTTATTCTAATCAAGTCTCTACCTAAAATTACGAAAGTGTTATTGATTTTGAAATTCCTATTGAAATATAACATTTTATTGGTGTCTTATTTATTTTGGAGGATGCCTTATTTACTTTGGAGGATGTCTTAATTACTTTGGAGGATGTCTTAATTACTTTGGAGGATGTCTTAATTACTTTGGAGGATGTCTTAATTACTTTGGAGGATGCCTTAATTACTTTAGAGGATGTCTTAATTACTTTGGAGGATGTCTTAATTACTTTGGAGGATGCCTTATTTACTTTGGAGGATGCCTTATTTACTTTGGAGGATGTCTTAATTATTTTGAAGGACAAAAAAATACCGTACAATTTTACACCCTATTTAGGACTTCCTTTTTCTTATTAATAATTTAATTTGTACTATTACGATTTCGCATATTTAACACAAAACCAACAAAACCTATTTTTATGAAAAAAATTGTACTTAACCAAAAAGGACTATATCCTATTTACTACAGTTTTCTCTTATTTTTATTTTTTTCAAACTTTGCATGGAGCCAACAATCTATAGGCTCATTTCCTTATATGGATGGTGGATTTGAAGGACAATCTGCAACTTTATCGGGAACCACAATCCCTGGAGCATTATCCACAACCTCATGGTCAGTCAGTAGCGGAACTAATTCTACTACAAAACTCCTAATTAACGATCCAACTGTAGCACGTACTGGAAACAAATATGCAAGTCATACTACCCAAGCCGCTACAGTAAGACTTCAATCGCCAACAACTAGTACAACTGCAAATGCGCCAATTCCTGGTCAACAGCATACAGTGCAATATTATTATAAAACTACAACCGATCAAACCAATAGTTTACAGGGATCTATATATAACGACGCAACCAATAGTAAATCTGGATTAACAACCTCCTCCTACCAATCAGGGGTTTGGACAAAGGCTAGTTATACTGCCACTATAAATATAGCGGCTGTAGTGGCAAATACTAATTTTGCAGGTGTAAGACATTTGTTAACAACAACTTCTAATGTTCAAATTGATGATTTTGTTGTATATGCAGGGCCCGCTGATAATACGACACCTGATACCTCAACTTCTGGATTAGTTTCTAATCTTACGGCCACTACATTAACTCTCAATTGGACTGCTCCAGGTACTGGAACAGATGGCGGAGGTTATATGGTAGTTCGTTATAATACTAATCCAAATGCCGATAATGACCCTAACACCAACGGGATATATTCTACAGGAAATACCATAACTAACGGAACCGGTTCATTAACTGGAACGGTGGTATACATTGGAACAGGAACCACTTTTAATGATTCTTCATTAACTTCAGGATCGAGTTATTATTATAAAATATACACTGTAGATAAAGCCTTTAATTATTCTGCAGAAAATCAAATTACGGTAACCACTCTTGCTGCTCCTATAGCACCAACCGCGACTGCTGCGACTGCTGCTGACGCTACCGGATTCACAGCCAATTGGAATGCTGTACCAGGAGCAACTAGTTATAATTTTTATTTATACCAAGGCAATACCAGACAAAATATTGTTGGTTGGACTTTTCCTACTAGTTGGACGGCTGCTGCTGGAGTAACTCCGCTTGCGGATATTGCTAATGCAAATAATACTACTAAAGTAATTTCCCAATCTTCTGGAACCGTAACTGCTGCAGAAGGCTCTGGAGGTCCTGGTACATTTGCAATTCAAGGGTCATCATGGCAAACTTCCTTAAATAAATATTGGGAAATTCAAGCCAATACTATTGGATATAAAAACATAAAAGTATCTTCTAAATTATATTCTACGGCACCAAGAGATTTTAAATTGCAATATAAAATTGGATTAGGCGGAACTTATGCGGATGTTCTTGGAGGAGCCGTAGTTTGCTCTAGCGATTGGGGAACTGGAAATTTATACAATTTAGTACTTCCTACAGAATGCGAAAATCAAACCTCTGTTTATTTACGTTGGATAAATTATACTACAATAGATTACAATACTGGAACGACACTTGTTGGTGGAACCGTTAGAATAGATGATATATTAGTTTCTGGTAGTTTATTTCAAGCCGTTGCAGGTTATCCAATAAATGTTACTGGAAATGCAACTACAGTAACCGGGTTAAATCCTGGAAGCACCTATTATTATGAGGTAAATGCATCCAATGGTAGTGCTAATTCATTAAATTCAAATCAAATTATTGCGTTTACCAAAACCTCTCAAGACTTAGCAGATTTTAGAACTACTGCTTCTGGAAACTTTTCTAACGCTTCTATTTGGGAATGGAATGATGGTACTGGAATTTGGACGGCTGCTACGCAAGCACCTTCAAGTACTAATAACATCTGGATTGTTTCTGGACACGAAGTTACAATGACATCCGATTTTTCTGTTGGAGCAAACAAAACATTAAACGTAAATGGAACCTTGAATTTAGCCGGTAAAATCATATCGGGCTTAGGTAATTTCATTTTAAATGCAAATTCCTCTATAAAATTAGGTGAAAATACTTCTTTAACTACTGCTATCACAACGAGTAGTGTCGCATTTAATTCGGGAGCAAATTACTTTTTTGACGGGACTACCGTTGCACAAACTACAAGTGCTACTCCTTCAGGTATAACTGGTACTATGACTATTTCAAATCCTATGGGAGTAACACTTTCACAAAGTTTAAGAGTATGTGTAGCAAGCACCTTATTAGTTACATCTACAGGAAAATTAGCGTTTGGAAACGGAACTTACTTAATTGCTATCTTGTCTGGCGCAGGAAATTTCATTGCCCAAACAGGAAGTACTTTAGTAATTACAAGCGGTGATGGAATTGCAACCGGAACTATCTTAGGAAATATTAGAAACTCTGGAACTAGAACTTTTAGCAATGGGGTAAATTATAATTTTACCAATACTGACATAGTTACCCCCGTTAGTTCTAATATGGGTACTGCATTTACAGTGGTTTCTCCTGCTACAACTCCAGAAATTACAAGCATCAATAATCTTACTGTAAATAATGCACTTAACGTAATTGTTCCAGTAAACATTACTGTTAATGGAGCACTTACTTTTGTTTCTGGAAATATTGTAACCGGAAATAATTCAATAACATTAGGAACTTCAAGTAGTATTGTTGGGGCTGGTACTGGATGGGTAGTTGGAAATTTAATTAAACAAACTGCATCAGGAGCCAATCCTTCTTTTAACTATGCAATTGGTGAGGCAACAGTATATACGCCAATTGCCTTGACATTTTCAACTAATAATTCAGCCACTACTACTGGAAGCATTGCTGCAAAGACTACATCTGGCGATTCTGCTGCAATTGCAACTTCTGGTTTAGATAGTACCAAAAGCGTTAATAGAACTTGGACCTTAACCAATAATGGCATTACAGGTTTTACAAATTATGATGCTTCTTTTACCTATGCTAGTTCCGATAACGATAGCGCGACTACTCCTGCTAATTATACTGTTAGAAATTATGAAAATGCTTCTTGGAATGCAGCAACAGTTTCTGGTATACCAACTAATACCAATGCAATTACAACAGGTATAACTGGTTTTGGAGATTTTGCAATAGCAGAAACTACAGGATTACCGGTATTAACAACACAACCTATATATAGCACAATTTGTAACGGAAGTAATACTTCGTTTGAAGTGGCTACAAATACTACATTACCTTATGCAATTAAGTGGCAAAGAAGTACAGATGGAACAGTTTGGGAAGATATTACTGCAAATATAGATGCTGGCACAACCTACAGTGGATTTACTTCTGGAACATTAGTTGTGACTGGTTCTAGTAATGTAATTGATACCTACCAATATAAAGCAATTTGTTCTACTATCAATGGCACATTAGATTCTAACATTGCGATTCTTACTGTTATAACTACAAATTCTCCTTCGGCAAATACTCAAACTTTTTGTGTTTCAGGAACCGTTGCTGACCTAATAGCAACTGGTACTGATCTAAAATGGTATACCGTTGCAACTGGCGGAAGTCCTTTAACTTCAAGCGAAGCATTAGCAAGTGGGACCTATTTCGTTTCTCAAACCGAAAATTCATGCGAGAGCACTAGAACTTCAGTATCGGTTACTGTTAATCCGCAACCTGTTCAACCAACATTGTCTTGTTACCAATCTGCAGTTTTTAATACAACTACTTGCGCTTGGGATGTTACAGGAACACAACCTGTACAACCAACTTTGGCTTGTTACCAATCGGCAACATTCAATACAACTACTTGCGCTTGGGATGTTACAGGAACACAACCTGTACAACCAACTTTGGCTTGTTACCAATCGGCAACATTCAATACAACTTCTTGTGCTTGGGACGTTACTGGAACGCAACCTACTCAACCAACATTGGCTTGTTACCAATCGGCGACATTCAATACATCTTCTTGTGTTTGGGAGGTTACAGGAACACAACCTGTGCAACCAACATTGGCTTGTTACCAATCGGCAACATTCAATACCACTTCTTGTGCTTGGGAGGTTACAGGAACGCAACCTGTGCAACCAACATTGGCTTGTTACCAATCGGCAACATTCAATACCACTTCTTGTGCTTGGGAGGTAACAGGAACACAACCTGTGCAACCAACATTGGCTTGTTACCAATCGGCAACATTCAATACAACTTCTTGTGCTTGGGAGGTTACAGGAACGCAACCTGTGCAACCAACATTGGCTTGTTACCAATCGGCAACATTCAATACAACTTCTTGCACTTGGGACGTAACAGGAACTCCTACCCCTACTCCAACTGGTGCTTCCACTCAATTCTTTAACGTTGGACAAACTCTTGCTGATGTAATTGTTGTAGGAAGTAATATAACATGGTATTCCTCATTGCTTAATGCTCAAAATAACACAAGTCCGTTAGCATCCACATCCATTTTAGTAAATGGTACTTATTATGCTATGCAAACCATTAATGGCTGTATTAGTGCAACACCATTAGCAGTTCAAGTAAACATCAATTTAGCAAATAACAATTTTGATATAATTGGTTTAGAATACTATCCAAATCCAGTAAAGACTAATTTAAATTTATCCTATACTGAAGATATTGATTCGGTATCGGTTTATAACCTATTAGGACAAAAAGTACTATTCATTCAACCAAATACACCATCCACTCAAATTGATATGAGTGCTTTGCCCGAAGAAACTTACATCTTGCAGATTGAAGCAAATGGAAAACATAAAGTTATTAAAGTTTCTAAAAAATAACTACTAGTATTAAGATAAAGGCCACGGATTCGTGGCCTTTATTATTTATATCCAACACATTGCGCTAAAATACCAACATCCAACACAAATTGAAATGGTATTATTTTACCCCCTTTTTTGTACTCCCTTAAATTATTAATTGTAGTAATTTGTAATACAAAATAAAAATTAATCTAGTCAACAATTAAATTTTAAAGTAATGTCTAAAAAAGTAGTAACATTTGGTGAGATAATGTTAAGATTAGCACCACAAGGATTTTTAAGATTTTCACAAGCAGACAACTTTGATGTTGTATATGGAGGAGGAGAATCTAACGTAGCAGTATCATTAGCAAATTATGGAATTCCAGTTGATTTCGTAACTCGTTTACCAAAAAATGATATTGGAGAATGCGCTATGATGGAAATGCGTAAAAGAGGTGTTGGCGTAGATAAAATTGTTTGGGGTGGCGATCGTTTAGGAATTTATTTTCTAGAAACAGGTGCTGTAAGTAGAGGAAGTAAAGTTGTTTATGATAGATCCCATTCTTCCATGTCGGATATACAACCCGGAATGGTGAATTGGGAAGAAGTTTTTCAAGGAGTAGAATGGTTCCACTGGACCGGTATTACACCAGCAATCTCACAAAGTTCTGCCGATGCTTGTCTAGAAGCCGTTAAGGTGGCTAGCAAATTAGGCGTTACTATTTCAACCGATTTAAATTACCGTGCCAAATTATGGAAATTCGGTGGTGACCGTGAGGCGATTATGACCGAATTAACTTCGTATTGCGATGTTATTTTAGGAAACGAAGAAGATGCCGAAATGCACTTTGGTATCAAACCAGAAGGTGCAGCAGTGCAAACACATGGACATGATGTAAAAGCAGAAGCCTTTTTATCTGTTTGCCAACAAATGATGAAAAAATTCCCAAGAGCCAAAAAAGTAATTACCACTTTAAGAGGTTCTATTTCTGCATCCCACAACACTTGGGCTGGAGTTTTATACGATGGAAAAGAAATGTTGCAAACACGTCAATATCAAATTACCGATATCGTAGACCGAGTTGGTGGTGGCGATTCTTTTATGGGAGGTTTAATCTACGGATTGTTGACTTATCCAGATAACGATCAAAATGCCTTAGATTTTGCAGTTGCAGCCTCTTGTTTAAAACATACTATCAAAGGCGATGCCAATTTAGTTACTGTTGATGAAGTTAACAAACTTATGGGAGGCGATGCTTCTGGTAGAGTTGCAAGATAATTATCATGGTAATAGATACACTAAATAACGCCCATAAATACTATAATTTACATCCTTCCTTTGCAAATGCATTTGCGTTTTTAAATCAAAATGATTTGGCAAATCTTGAAGAAGGAGTTTCAGAAACTCCAGATGGAATGAAGTTGATTGTCAATACAGCAAATGGGAAAACCGAAGAAGCAAGTCTAGCCAAATTTGAATGCCACGATCAAAACATCGACATACAAGTTTGTGTAAAAGGTCTAGAAACCTATGGTTGGAAACCAAGAGAAAAGTGTAAAACGCAAAATGGTGCTTATAATCCAGATAAAGACGTGCGTTTTTATAGCGATGCACCCGACATGTTTTTCCAATTAACCGATGGACAATTTGCAATTTTCTTTCCAGAAGATGTGCACGCTCCAATGATTGGTGAAGGCGAAAT
Organism: Flavobacteriaceae bacterium; assembly: GCA_947451525.1. Classification (GTDB taxonomy): domain Bacteria; phylum Bacteroidota; class Bacteroidia; order Flavobacteriales; family Flavobacteriaceae; genus Flavobacterium. The sequence goes on along the minus strand of CANFZM010000007.1, from coordinate 114,210 downwards.
AAAAAAAGTAGTAATTAAAGTTAAAATATAAATTATGAATACTATCCAAAAAGTATCGGATGCCATTGTTGCCCAAGGGATGCTTCCTTTGTATTTCAATGCGGATCAAACGGTAACCATCGAAGTATTAAGAGCTATATACAGAGCCGGAATAAAAGCCGTAGAATATACCAGTCGAGGCGAATCGGCATTACATAATTTTACCAAAATGGTAGAAGTTAGAAATGCAGAAATGCCCGATTTATTACTAGGAATTGGAACCATTAAAAACTTACAACAAGCCCAAGAGTATTTTGCTGTGGGTGCCGATTTTTTCATCAGCCCAGGTTTTGTTCCAGAAGTTGCTACATTTTTAAAGAGCAAAGGAGTTTTATACAGTCCAGGTTGCATGACGCCAACCGAAATAATAACCGCCGAAAATGCTGGAATTCACTTTATCAAACTTTTCCCTGGCAACATGCTTGGACCAGAATTTCTTAGCGGAATTAAAGATATTTTTCCAAAGTTATTATTCATGCCAACAGGAGGTGTAGATACCACTAAAGAAAATATTGGCGGCTGGTTCAAAGCAGGAGTTTCTGCAGTAGGAATGGGAAGCAAATTAATCAGCAAACAATTAATGGCCGATAAAGATTATGCTACCATTGAATCGGAAACGAAAATCGTTTTGGCTTTAATTCAATCCATAAAAAATTAAAAGATGAAAACAGTAGTTATAACAGGAGCAGGAGGAGTTTTGTGTGGTACCTTAGCAAAAGCATTGGCTAAACAAGGCTACCAAATAGCACTTTTAGACTTAAAAAAAGAAGCCGCAGATGCTATTGCTAACGAAATTAATGCAGCTGGTGGTAAAGCAATTGGCGTTGCTGCCAATGTTTTAGAAAGAGATTCGTTGGAAGCAGCCAAAAAAGAAGTTAATGATAAATTAGGAAGTTGCGATATTTTGGTTAACGGTGCTGGTGGAAACCATCCATTAGGAACCACATCCAATCCATTTTTATTAGAAGAAGACTTGTTAAATACCACCGAAGGTTTCAAAACTTTTTTTGATTTGGATGCCGAAGGGATAAAATTCGTTTTCAATTTAAATTTTATTGGAACTTTATTGCCAACACAAGTTTTTTCAAAAGACATGATAGGTAAAAAAGGGTGCAGTATTTTGAATATTTCTTCAATGAATGCCTTTACACCTTTAACCAAAATACCTGCATACAGTGGTGCAAAAGCCGCGGTATCTAACTTTACGCAATGGTTGGCAGTTCATTTTTCAAAAGTGGGAATTCGGGTGAATGCTTTGGCTCCTGGATTTTTCTTAACCGATCAAAACCGTGCTTTATTGACAACTCCAGAGGGTGCATTGACACCAAGAGGTAACAGCATTATTGATCAAACTCCAATGGGAAGATTTGGAGAACCAGAAGATTTAATTAGCACTACGCTTTATTTATGCGATGACGCATCTTCTTTTGTAACCGGTGTGGTTATTCCTATTGATGGAGGTTTTAGCGCGTTTAGCGGAGTATAAAAATATAGTACTAATTTTAGATACATAAGTTATGGAACAAACATGGAGATGGTACGGACCAAATGATCCTGTAAAATTAGCGGACGCTAGACAAGCCGGTGCAACCGGAATTGTAACTGCCTTACACCATATTAAAAATGGTCAAGTGTGGGAAGTGGACGAAATCATGAAAAGAAAAAACGAAGTGGAAGCCGCAGGATTGACTTTTTCTGTTGTAGAAAGCATTCCCGTTCATGAAGATATTAAAAAACAATCGGGAGATTATTTAAAATATATAGAAAACTACAAGCAAAGCATCAAAAACTTAGCGGCATGTGGCGTTAACATTGTATGCTATAATTTCATGCCTGTTTTAGATTGGTCTAGAACCGATTTATCGTATGAAATGCCCGATGGTTCCAAAGCATTGCGATTTGACATCAATGAATTTGCTGCTTTTGAATTATTCATCCTAAAAAGACCTGGAGCAGAAACTACTTACACAGAAGCCCAAAAAGCGAAAGCAAAAGCGACTTTTGAAAAGTTAACCGATGCCGATAAAATAAAATTACAACAAAACATTATTGCTGGTTTACCAGGTGCTGAAGAATCGTATACTGTAGAAGATTTCTTAAAAGTACTTCAGGGTTATGATGGCATTGATGCTGCTAGATTGAAAGAAAACTTATACTATTTCTTAAGAGAAATCATACCAGTTGCAGAGAGTGTTGGTGTATTAATGGCTATACATCCAGACGATCCTCCTTATCCAATTTTAGGATTGCCAAGAGTGGTAAGTACTGAGGCCGATTTGATACAATTACTAAATGCTATTGATTCTCCATCTAACGGATTTACAATGTGCACGGGATCTTATGGTGTAATTGCCGAAAATGATTTACCGGGAATTGTAGATCGTCATGGCGATAAAATGAATTTTATTCATTTACGAAGTACCCAACGCGATGCAGAAGGTAATTTCTATGAAGCCAACCATTTAGAAGGCGATGTAGATATGTACGAAGTAGTAAAATCGATACTAAAAAAACAAAAAGAAACCAAAAGAATCATTCCAATGCGACCAGATCACGGGCATCAAATGCTAGACGATTTGAATAAAAAGACCAATCCTGGTTATTCTGGAATTGGGCGTTTAAGAGGTCTTGCGGAGTTGCGAGGTTTGGAAATGGGAATTGAAAAAAGTCTTTTTTAAAACTAATTTATGTCGGATAAAATATTTATTACGGAAGATTTTCTACTACATAGTGAAGCGGCTAGAACGCTGTACCATGATTTTGCAAAAAAACAACCCATCTTTGATTACCACTGCCATTTATCACCAAAAGATATTGCAGAAGATAGACAATTTGAAAATCTAGCACAGATTTGGATTGATGGCGATCATTATAAATACAGAGCCATGCGTGCCAATGGCGTGGACGAAAAGTTCATTACGGGCACCGCAACCGATTTTGAAAAGTTTATCAAATGGGCAGAAACGGTTCCGTATACTTTACGAAATCCGTTGTACCATTGGACCCATTTGGAATTAAAAAACTATTTTGGAATCACCACTTTATTAGATGCAGATTCTGCTGAAAGTATTTACAACCAAGGTTTAGAATTATTAAAAAAACCAGAATACAGCGTTAAGAATTTACTTCGCAAAATGAATGTAAAAGTGGTAGGAACTACCGATGATCCTACGGATGATTTGCAGTACCACAAAAAAATAAAAGAAGATAATTTTGAAATAGCCGTTTTGCCTTCCTTCCGTCCGGATAAAGCATCCGAAATGGAGAAAGGACAAGCCTTTATAGATTGGATTCTGAAATTAGAAAAAACAGTTGGCTATCCCATTACGAATTTTCCAAGTTTGATAAAAGCGCTTCAAGAGCGTCACGATTTCTTTCACGAAATGGGATGCCGTATTTCCGATCATGGTCATGCTAATTTCTATGGAGAGGAATATACATCTACAGAAGTAAACGCCATATTTGAAAAGGCATTGAAGGGCGAAGTAGTTTCTGTTTTAGAAATCAACAAATACAAATCGGCAGTTTTATTTGAATTGGCTTTGATGAATAATGCCAAATCATGGGCGCAACAATTTCATGTTGGAGCAATACGAAATAACAATGCCAAAATGCTTCAAGATATTGGTCCCGATCAAGGATTTGATTCGCTTGGCGATTTGAATATGGCCGATAACATGAGCAAGTTCTTTGGCCGATTAAGCCAATGTAATGGACTAACCAAAACCATTGTATACAATTTGAATCCAAGAGATAGCGAAATGTTTGCTGCAATGGCTGCCAATTTTAATGATGGAAAAGTAGCAGGCAAAATGCAATATGGTGCTGCTTGGTGGTTTTTAGACCAAAAAGACGGCATGGAAAAACAATTAAATGTACTGTCCAACTTTGGTTTATTAAGCCGATTTGTTGGAATGGTTACTGACTCTAGAAGTTTCCTTTCTTTTCCTAGACACGAATATTTTAGACGTATTTTATGCAATGTTCTTGGAGATGAAATGGAAAAAGGCGAATTACCAAATAACACAAAACATATTGGAGCCATGGTAGAAGCAATTTGTTATAAAAATGCCGAAACCTATTTTAATATCAATAAAACACATTAAAATACAAATTAAAAGAAAAACAATCTTTTTAATTTCAAACCAAACAACCAACCTAAACAAACCAAACCTCACAATGAAAGAAATGAATCAATCCGTAGGGAAATACCGCTGGACCATTTGTGGTTTACTTTTCTTTGCTACAACCGTAAATTATCTAGACCGTCAAGTATTAAGTTTATTAGCACCCAAGTTATCCGAAGAATTCAATTGGTCTAATAGCGATTATGCAAATATTACGGCAGTATTTCAATTTATTTATGCTATTTCAATGCTTTTTGCAGGAAGAATAATAGATAAATTAGGAACTAAAAAAGGATATATATTAGCAATAACGGTATGGTCATTAGGCGCAATTATGCATGCCTATTCATTACCTGTAGGAACTGCTTTTTCCACCTTTATGGTTTGGATTGGAGTTGGAGCAGTACCAGTTTCTATTGCTGGATTTATGTTGTCTAGAGCCGTTTTAGGTTTTGGAGAATCTGGAAATTTCCCTGCAGCAATAAAGGCTGTGGCAGAATATTTCCCTAAAAAAGAACGCTCTCTAGCCACCGGAATCTTTAATTCCGGATCTAATGTTGGTGCAATTTTAGCCCCTTTAACGGTGCCTATTATTGCAGAATTATATGGTTGGGAGTTTGCTTTTATCTTAGTAGGAATTATTGGTTTTATTTGGGTAATTTTTTGGTTTGTTTTTTATGAAATACCATCCAAACAAAAAAGATTGACCAAAGCCGAATACGATTACATCAATGAAGATGAAGAAATTGAAGTTGTATCCGACACGAAAGAAGAAAAAGTGGCTTGGTTTAAATTATTAGGATACAAACAAACTTGGGCTTTTGTGTTTGGAAAATTCATGACCGATGGAATTTGGTGGTTCTTTTTGTTTTGGTTACCAAAATACCTTGAGGCACAATTTGACATGAAAGGAACCGATATTGTACTTCCATTAGCAGTGCTTTATAGTATGACTATGGTGGGTAGTATTTTTGGCGGATGGTTTCCAATGTATTTTATTAATAAAGGATATACTGCTTATGACGGCCGACTTAAAGCCATGTTTTTCATTGCTTTATTCCCGTTAGTAGTATTATTAGCACAACCTCTAGGATACATAAGTTTTTGGATTCCAGTACTATTAATTGGGGTTGGAGCATCTGCACATCAGGCATGGTCTGCTAATATTTTCACTACGGTATCCGACATGTTTCCAAAAAAAGCAATAGGCTCTATAATTGGAATTGGAGGAATGGCTGGCGGAATTGGAGGTGTATTAGTTTCCAAATTAGGCGGTTATTTATTTGATTATTACGAAGACCAAGGACACGTTCAAACGGGTTACACCATAATGTTTGTACTTTGTGCCGTTGCATATCTCATTGCTTGGAGCGTCATAAAAACATTAGTTCCTAAATACAATCCGATAAAAGATTTATAATGTTTATTTCCAAATTTGATATTAAAAATAAAATTGCTCCTAATTTTAGTAAGCAAATGGATGCGTTTTCAGCATTAATTATTCTTGTTCTCTTTTCGCCTTTTTCAATTATGGCGCAAGAAGTACCCGAAATAATTAGCAATAAAGCAATCCGAACTCAAAATTATTTACCCGATTTTAGTTATGCTGGTTATCATTTTGGCGAAAGTAAAATTCCAAATCCAAAAGGTACCATCGTTAAAGCAACCGATTATGGTGTAATTGCAAATGATGAATTAGACGACTCTAAGGCATTGGCAAAAGCCATAAAAGAAGCAAGCGCTATTGCGGGCGATGTAATTTTAGAATTACCCGCAGGAAAAATAATTTTAAGTGATATTTTATATATCGAACGAAGCAATTTTATCCTTAGAGGTGCAGGATCTGGAACGAATGGAACGGAAATTTTTTGTCCCCGTCCGATGATTTATCTAAAAAATCAAGAATCACTTGCAGAACTTCGGGAATATTTAACCACTACTAATAAAAGGCAAGTTGAAAAAGAAAATAATATTGATTTACCTTTTTCGCAATTCGCTTGGTCCGGTGGTATGCTTTGGACACAGGTTCCCAACCAAAGAGTAAAATCCTATCTCGAAAAATACGACACTACTCCTACTGTTTTGGCAAAAGTGTTGCAGGGAAAAATTGGCGAAAATACCATTGCGGTTTCGGATGTAAACGGACTAAAAGTTGGCGATGTTGTAGAATTAGAATTATTCAATAAAGAAGGAGAAAACGCTCCAATTCTGAATGCCATTTACAATAAATCTAAAGTAAAAATAGGTTCTTCCCATTGGAAAAACCCAACCTTGGCCTTGGTAAAACAACAGGTGCAAATAGTATCTATTTCCAAAAATAAAATTACTATTAAAACACCTTTGTTACTTTCCATCACTCCAAATTATGAAGCAATTTTAACCGAATGGAAACATTTAAACGAAGTAGGAATTGAACATATAAAAATTACTTTTCCAGATGCTCCTCGTGTGGCACATCATGTGGAACCTGGCTTTAACGGGATTTTTCTAACTCGAATTTTTAATAGTTGGGTACAAGATGTTACCATTACAAATGCCGATAGCGGAATTTTAACCGAAGAAATTGCTAACGTATCCATTCAAGACATTACTACAAATGGAAAAAATATAGCCCATTACACTGTTGCTATGGGTGGAGTGCACAACGTTCTTGTTGAAAACTTAAAGGTGTATAACAAAGCGGTGCATCCGTTGAGTTTTAACACTTTTGCAACCAAAAATGTCTATAAAAATTGTGAACTTTTTACCGATCCCGATTTAGACCAACATGCTGGAGCAAATTTTCAAAATTTATTTGATGCTATTAAAGTGCATCTTACTCCAAAAAAAGACAATAGTTATGCCTTATTTGAAGGTGGTGGCGCTAGTTACTGGAAACCTTCGCATGGCTCCTACTCTACTTTTTGGAATATTAATGTAGATGTTTTAGAGGGAAATCCAAACGATACTATCCTACTAAATGGTATGGAAGAAGGTCCTTTTGCAAGAATAATTGGAGTTAATGGCAACCGAAAATTTGATGTAAAATATGGTCCAGATGCCTACATAGAATTTATTAATAAGTCCTTAATTTCTATCCCCTCATTGTATGATTTTCAACTCGGAAAAAGATTACAAAAATAACTTTGTTACTAATTAGTTTTATTTTAATTTCACAACTTAGTAAATACTAATTATTTTCAGACACCCCAATCGAATGAAAAAAAATCTATTAACCTACATTTTAATATTAACCATTGCAACTGGTTTTTCTCAATCTAATTCGTATAGATTAAAAAATATAACCACCTTAAACGGACTTTCTCAGAGTTCGATTATTGCCATTGATCAAGATGCAAAAGGGCAAATGTGGCTTGGAACACGGGATGGTTTAAATAGATATGACGGAAGTAATTTTACAATATTCCGAAATAATCCGAAGGACTCTACCTCCATTTGCAACAACGATATTCTTTCTATAGAAGGAGACAATACTGGAAATATTTGGGTTGGAACCTATAACGGACTGAATTGCTACAATCCAGTATCCAATACATTTAAGCACTTTTTTCATGCCAATACTACTACTTCCTTAAGCAACAATACCGTTTGGAATATTAAGGAAATAAAAAATGAAATTTGGGTAGCAACATCCGTTGGATTATCTATTTACAACAAAAAAACAGGTCAATTTATTTCTGTTCTTCATTCTGCAAAAGACGGCAATAGCCTTCCAAATAATTTTGTACTATCTATTTATAAAACTAAAAAAGGAGAAATTTGGATAGGTACAGCCAAAGGATTGTGTAAATTAATTAAAAGAAATGGCAGTCATTTTAGTTTTAAAAAAATAGAATTACCCCAACAAACGGAAGCCTTGTTTGTTCAAGACATTAAAGAAGATACTTTTGGCAATCTTTGGATTGGAACAAAAAACAATGGACTTCTAAAGTACAATCAAAAATTAAAAAAATTAATTTCTTTTCAAGAAAATGTCACTCAAAATCAAATCGGGATAGATGTTCGTTCTTTGGATTTTGATAAAAAAGGGGTACTTTGGTTAGGTACTTATAATGGGGTTTACAATCTTCAAAAAAATGGATTTGTTCAAAAAATCTATAACAATCCTGATAAAAAAACCAGTTTCGGGAAAATTAAATCTATTTATACCGACCGAAAAGGTTCTGTTTGGCTGGGCTCTTATTATAATGGCATAAGTGTTTGGGATGATTCTAACAATAACTTCACGAATATTAATCAAAATTCGGGCAAAAGTGCTTTAAGTTTTGACGTAGTAAGTTCTATTGTTGCAGATGCTAATAAAACCATATACATTGGTACGGAAGGTGGCGGAATTACAATTCTTGATAGCAATACCGGAAGCACCACCGGCATCAATTCGGCTGGGTCCAATGGGGTTTCAGTAGATAACATAAAATCCTTGTGTTTATCCGATAATGGCATTTTATGGATAGGAACTTTCACTAAAGGATTGGCGGCTTATGATACCAAATCGAAGCGATTTGTAAATGAAAAAATTGCTCCCGAATTAAAAAAACTATTAGAAGAATCTGGAATATATGTCATAAAAAAAGGGAAAAATGATTTGTTTTGGATAGGAACTTTTGGTAAAGGACTTATTCGTTACGACCATTCCAACAATAGTTATAAGATAATTGGAAATGACAATTATTCGGATAATTTCCTTACCAACAACCGAATAAGAACCTTGTTAATTGACAAAAAAGAAAACATTTGGATAGGAACCCAAAGCGGTTTAAACGTTATTAACTTGAATGATATTGATAATGAAAATTACCATATTAAACATTATTTCTTTGATAGCAAAGTGCTTTCTGGCGATGACATTTTATCGTTATTTCAAGATAAAAAAGGTACAATTTGGATTGGAACTAAAGCAAAAGGCCTCTTTTCATTTGATGGAAAATCGTTTCATAAAATAAACATTAAAAAAGAAGATACCGAGGTTACTTCTATACATTCCATATCCGAAGATGCCAATAATAATTTATGGATGAGTTCTAATTTTGGAATCATAAAATACAATCTTACCAAAAACACAACGTTTATTTACGACCAAAAAAATGGGCTAGTAAGTAACGAATTCAATGATAATGCTTTTTTACAATTAGGATTTAATAAATTTTATTACGGAGGCCCAACAGGTCTAACCTATTTTGAACCAAAGAAAATAGTAGTTAATAAATACACACCACAAGTAATTCTAACCGATTTTAAAGTGGCGAACAAATCGATAAATGTAGCCGACGAAACGGAGGTACTAGAAGAATCCATCACTAACACAAAATCGCTTACCTTAAGTTACGACAAGGCAAATTTTTCGATTAATTTTTCGATTCCAAATTTTGTAAATTCAACCAACAACAAATATAAATATCGAATGGTTGGGCTAGAAAACAACTGGACAACCACTTCTAATACTGAAGCAACATTTACTATTCAAAATTCTGGAACTTATATTTTCGAAGTAAAAGGAGCAAATAATGACGGAGTGTGGAATACCATCCCAACTACCCTAGAAATAATTGTAAAACCGGCACCTTGGAAAAGTTGGTGGGCAATGTGTATTTATGCACTATTAATTTGGCTATCACTTTATGGCCTTGTTTGGATAATAAAATCAAAAGAAAAATTACGTCAAGATTTACTTTTAGAATACCGTGAAAGCGAAAGAGCAAAAGAGGATAATAGCGCAAAACTGCAGTTTTTTACCAATATTTCGCATGAATTTAGAACACCTTTAACCTTAATTTTAGGGCCATTGCAACAAATTCTTTTGAATTACAACGGCAATAATGTTATGTATAAAAAATTATTGGTGATTGAAAGCAGTGCCAACCATCTATTAACTTTAATCAATAGGTTGATGGATTTTAGAAAGTTTGAAAACAATCAATTTATACTAGAAGCCGCCGAAGGGAATATTGTAAAATATGTAAAAGAAATCTTTTTATCGTTTACCGAATATGCTAAAGATGGCGATTACAAATACACTTTTGAATCTACTTCTGAGGAACTATTGGTCTATTTTGACCGGTTTAAATTAGAGCGTGTATTCTTTAATTTGATATCCAACGCATTTAGATATACTCCAAAAGGAGGTGAAATTGCAGTGAAAATTAGGAAAGAAAAAAAGGAACTAATTATTGAAGTAGAAGATTCTGGAATTGGAATTGCAGAAGAACATATTGATAAAATATTTGATTTGTTTTTTGAAATTCCGGCACATAACAATGTTCAAATAAATTACAATAAAGGAACCGGAATTGGATTATCTATTGTAAAAAACATTGTGACACTTCACAAAGGAACCATAAATGTTGTGAATAAAGAAGCAGGTGGGGTTATTTTTAAAGTTGCAATTCCGATTGGTAAAAACCATCTTTCTGAAAAAGAAATCCTAACCGATTTTAAAATAAGTGATGACATTACCCAATACATCTCGCAATTAGACATGCCCGATATAAAACAAGAAGAAGATTTGTCTGATTTGGAAGTTTCTGACGAAAAATTAACCATCCTAATTGTAGAAGATCATAAAGTCTTGAGGTCTTTTATGAAAAATTTACTAAAAGAAGAATACAACGTTATTGGTGCCGAAAACGGTGAAATTGGAATGAAAAAGGCGTTAAAATTTGTTCCTGATTTAATAGTAAGTGATGTAATTATGCCTAAGATGGTTGGGACAGAACTTTGCGCAAAAATTAAAGAAAACATTAAAACAAGTCATATTCCTGTAATTCTATTAACGTCTAGATCGTCTTTAATTTATAAAATAGAAGGATTAGAAAGTGGTGCCGACGATTACATTAGCAAGCCATTTAATTTAATAGAATTCAAATTAAGAATTAAAAACCTACTTGATTCTACCCAACGATTAAAAACTAAATTCTCGGCAGAAGACAATTTTTCACCTAGTGAAATTACCGTTTCTTCACTGGATGAAGAGTTGTTAAAAAAGGCATTTAAAATTGTGGAAGAAAACATATCCAATGAACAATTTGATATTCCGTTTTTTTGCTCAGAACTTGGTGTAAGTAGAACTATGTTATTTACAAAAATTAAAGCCTGGACCAATTTCACACCCAATGAATTTATTCATGAAATTAGAATGAAAAGAGCGGCGCAATTATTGGAACAAAACAAGATAAACATTTCCCAAATTAGTTATAAAGTAGGATTTAATAATCCGAAATATTTTAGCAAATGTTTTCAAAAAAAATACGGAGAAACCCCAACAGAATACGCCAATAAATTTACCGATTCTTCGGATGGCTAATAAATACGTTCAGAATATCCTTATTATGGATATTTGAATACCCTTTTTCGGATTTTCAAAACCAAGGCGACTTATATATTTGTAATATGAAAACTAAAAAACTAAAAATTAATTTATTTCAACTGGCAATGATTGTTTTAATCACTGTTGGCAGTTTACTTATTATCCGATATATTTCATAAAAATAATTCGGAACGATTTTTACTTTTTTAGCGGTTATATTCAACTATATTAAAATCGCTTTTTATGAAGATGTGTAATTCTTTTATGATAATCCTTATTACGGTATTTTCGTTAAATTGTCATGCACAATTGGAACCCAAATCAAATACTATCGATGGAAAAATACAAGCAAGATTTATTAATCTACTTGAATATCCAATTGATTCTAGCGCAATTCCAAGAACCATGATTGTGGCAACTGGAGTGGTAAAAAAAGTACCTTCTAAAGATTGGACTAGTGGTTTTTTCCCAGGAAATCTTTGGCAAATTTACCAACTAACCGGTGATGTTCGATTTAAAGAAAAAGCAGCAATTTGGAATGCTTTTATAGAAAAAGAAAAATTTAACGGAAAAACTCACGACATGGGTTTTAAAGTATATTGCAGTTTTGGCAAAGGTCTTCTTGTTGAAAAAAACGAAAAATACAAAGCAATCGTTATTAAAAGTGCTCAAACTTTAATCACTCGTTTCAATCCAAAAATAGGTGCTATTCGTTCTTGGGACCACAATAAAGAATCTTGGGATTTTCCTGTTATTATTGACAATATGCTTAACCTTGAACTATTGTTTGAAGCATCCAAATTATCTGGAGACACAAAATTTAGAAACATCGCTATTCAACATGCAAATACTACATTAAAAAACCATTTCAGAAAAGACAATAGTTGTTTTCATGTTGTAGATTATGATACAATTACAGGCGCCGTAAGAAGTAGAGGAACGCATCAAGGTTTCAACAACCAATCCTCTTGGGCACGTGGTCAGTCATGGGCCGTTTATGGTTTCACTATGGCGTATCGCTATACCAAAAACAAAGAATATCTTAAACAAGCAGAGGCAACGGCAAAATATTATATTAATAATAAAAATATGCCTGTAGATGGAATTGCCTACTGGGATTTTAATGATACTAGTATTCCTAATTCTCCTAGAGATGTTTCTTCAGCGGCTGTAATGGCTTCTGCATTGATAGAATTATACTCGTTTACCAAAAACAAAACGTACTTGAATTATGCCAACAAGGTTATAAATACTTTAAGCACCGACAACTATTTATTAAATGAATCTGTAAAAGGACCTTTTATTCTTGACCATAGCACTGGCAATTGGCCTAAAAAAGATGAAATTGACCAACCAATAACCTATGCAGATTATTATTTTTTAGAAGCAATTATTAGAAAACAAGCCCTATAATTTATGAAATTCAACATTCGCTACAACTCTCATTTACTAATTATAATTACCTTATTCAGTTGCAACTCGTTTTATGCTCAAAAATCAGAAAGCATCGAACGAACTAAAACTAATATTGATAGTAATTGGAATTATTTAGAAAATGAAACACCAAATATAAACGAAGCAAAAAACGCTACTAATTGGGTTACCCTAAATTTGCCTCATAGTTGGAACAGTCTGGATGCTACCGATAACGATCCTGGTTACAGACGCAGTGCTAGTTGGTACAAAAAGAATCTGGTTATAACCAATATTGATGCTAACAAATTATATAAATTATACTTTGAAGGTTCTAATATAACCACTAAAGTATATGTAAACGGTAAAGATGTTGGAGGACATATTGGCGGTTACATTGGTTTTACTTTAGATATCACTAAATTTATTACCGAAGGACCTAACGAAGTTTTGGTTCGTGTAGATAACAGTTATAATATTGAAGTAATTCCTTCACAAAAAAGTGATTTCATAATTTATGGCGGAATTACAAGAGATGTTTGGTTGCTATCCATGTTCAAAAATAATATTGACAACATTAAGATAATTACCCCTCAAGTATCTGAAAAATCAGCATCTTTAAACTTAGTTGCCACCGTAAAAAATAGTGCAAATGCAAGTCAATTTACTTATATCGCACAAGTAACTAATCCGAAAGGAAAATTAATTGCAACCAAAAAAGGCAATTTATCTGGCGAAAAAACTTCAATTGATTTCAATAATATTAAAAATCCGGAGTTATGGGATATTAACCAACCAAATTTATATACCGTTTCGGTTTCCTTGTTGGAAAACGGAATTGAGAAAGATAAAATTCAAGATAAAGTTGGTTTTAGATGGTTCGAATTTAAAGACAATGGACCATTTTTCCTTAACGGAAAAAGAGTCTTAATTCGAGGCACACACCGTCATGAAGAGCATGCAGGCGTTGGAGCAGCAATGTCTAACGAGCAACAGCGAAAAGACATGGAATCTATAAAAGAAATGGGGGCTAACTTTGTTCGATTGGCGCATTATCCACAAGATCCAGAAGTTTATAAAGCTTGTGACGAACTAGGTCTATTAGTTTGGGATGAATTACCATGGTGCCGTGGTGGAATAGGAAATGAAGTTTGGCAAACCAATGCCAAAAACATGCTTGCTGAAATAATAAATCAAAATTACAACCACCCCTCTATTATTCTTTGGTCGTTAGGAAATGAAATGAGTTGGTTGCCGGATTTTAAAGATGGCGATAATAGCGAAAGAATGAATGTGTTTTTATCCGAACTTAATGATATTAGCCACAAATTAGATCCAACTAGAAAAACTGTAATTCGTAAATACGAAGAAGGTTCTAAAATTGTAGATGTATTTTCTCCTTCTATTTGGTCGGGTTGGTATTCTGGTAGTTTCAAAAGTTATAAGAAAGCCATTGATAAATATAAATTAGATTACAAACATTTTATCCATGCCGAATATGGCGGTGATAGCCATGTAGGTCGCCATTCTGAAAATCCAATTAATGGGGAAGGTCAAATAAAATCAGAAGGTTGGGAAGAAGCAATTGTGCAAACTAAAGTTGCCAATATTGCCCAAATTGGCGATTGGAGCGAAAATTATATTGTGGATTTATTCGATTGGCATTTGCATATTTCCGAAAACGATCCAACTTTTGTAGGAAACCTGCAATGGTCTTTTAAAGACTTCGCAACCCCTTTGCGACCTGAAGATGATATTCCGTATATGAATCAAAAAGGATTAGTAGACAGAAACGGAAATCCTAAAGATGCATATTATGTTTTTAAAAGTTATTGGAGCGAAAAACCTTTTACTTACATAGAATCCCATACTTGGACCGAGCGCCAAGGACCAAAAGGTACACAAAGAATTTTGAATGTATTTAGTAACTGTCCAAAAGTTGAATTCTTCCAAAACGGCGTTTCTTTGGGAGTTAAAGATAGAGATATTACTGCTTATCCTGCTTGTGGATTAACTTGGGAAGTAAATTTTGCAGAAGGAAAAAACACTTTCGTTGCCGTAGGAATTTCCAAAGATGGATCTAAAGTTTCGGATACTATTGATGTCAATTATCGCTTTACTAAAAACGGAGCGGCAGATGGTTTGAAATTATCGGCAGAAAAATTAAAAAACGGCAATTATTTAGTTACTGCTATTGCTATAGATAAAAATAACTTGCGTTGTTTGGATTATGAAGAGCGCGTTTATTTTCAATGCTTGTCTGGCGGACAAACTTTAAAAAATCAAGGGACTCCAACGGGAAGTGAGTCTATTAAAATGTCCAACGGGAAAGCAGCGATTGAAGTGATTCCGAACGCTATAGGAGATTCTATCGAGATGAATATCCTAAATCAAAATTTTAAAGGAGAATATTTAAAATTCAAAAAATAATAATTTAGGTCTATTACCTCTTTTCAAATGAAAAAATTAAATTTTATTGGTGTTATTTTGTTTGCAAGTAGTATCCTTACTAGTTGCTCTACTCCTAAAATGGCATTTAATTTAAATGAAATGGAAAGAAGTCGCGTGCTTAAAAATGCCGAATTATATTTGACTGAAACTCCGGTAACAGTTACCAATTCTTCTTGTACTAGAAGCGCTGGAACCAACCATGATTTTTATTCGGAAGGCGATTATTGGTGGCCCGATGAACAAAATCCAAACGGCCCTTATATAAGAAAAGATGGTTTTACTAATCCCGCAAATTTTACGGCTCATAGAGAAGCGTTAATTCGTTTTAGTCAAATTTCAGGAGCCTTAGCATCGGCTTATGTTTTAACAAAAGACGAAAAATATGCGCAACAATTAGTACTTCATTTGCAGGCTTGGTTTGTAAATCAAGATACTAAAATGAATCCTAATTTGCTTTATGCACAGGCAATAAAAGGAGTTGCAACTGGCCGTGGAATAGGAATTATTGATACCGTTCACTTAGTGGAAGTTACCAAAGCAATTGAAGCCATTGAAAATTCTAAAGCACTTTCCAAAGCCGATTTAGCAACTATAAAATTATGGTTTTCTGATTATCTTAATTGGATAACTACCCATGAATACGGAATATCCGAAAGAGATAATGGCAACAACCACAGTGTGTGTTGGACCATGCAAGTAGCGGCTTTTGCGGCATTGATAAAGGATGAAAAAACTATGGATTATTGTAGAAATTTTTACAAATCGACTCTTTTACCAAATCAAATGGAGAAAGATGGAAGTTTTCCATTGGAATTGAAAAGAACGAAACCCTATGGATATTCTTTGTTTAATTTAGATGCGATGTCTAGTATTTGTCAAATATTATCCACTAAAAAAGACAATCTTTTTACCTATACCACAACGGATGGAAGAAATATAGAATTAGGGATGCAATTTATGTTTCCGTATGTTGAAAATAAATCGCTTTGGCCCTACCAGCACGATGTAATGTATTGGGACGAATGGCCAGTGCGACAATCGAGTTTACTTTTTGGTGGGCTAGCCTTTAAAAATAATAAATATATTGATTTGTGGAAATCGCTGAATCCGAATTCTACAACTCCCGAAATAATTAGAAATACCCCCGTTAGATACCCACTTTTATGGGTGTTAAAATAGCCAAAACATTTTTAAACCTTATCCAATTTAAATAGTCCTAATCAAAAAAAACAACTACAAATAACAAATAAATTTTAATGAAAAAATTAATCGCAACCGCACTTTTAGGTATACTATCACTATCTCCTTTATTTGCTCAAGAAAAATCAAAACCTAATGTACTTTTCATCGCTATTGATGATTTGAAACCCGTGTTAGGTTGTTATGGAAACACCATTGTTAAAACACCAAATATTGACCGTTTAGCAAAAATGGGAACTGTATTTTTAAATAATTATTGCCAACAAGCAGTTTGCGGACCAACGCGTGCTAGTTTGTTAACCGGTTTACGACCAGATGTAACTAAAATACGAGATTTACATACTAAGATGAGAGACATGAATCCTAACATTATCACACTTCCAGAATATTTTATCAGCCAAGGATATACCACATCGGGGGTTGGAAAAATATTTCATCCTAGTTGTGTAGATAAAAAATTCGACCCACAATCTTGGACTATTCCTTTTTTAGTTCCAAAAGAATCGGATTATTTTAATGGATTCCCAGTTCAAAAACACTACCAATCTCCTGAATTAAAAGCACAACAAGCAAAAGAAGAGGAAGTTGTAGGAGCAGAGGAAAAAGAGAAGGGCAAAGGAAAAGATAAAGAGAAAAAGAAAGGCAAAAAAGACGATTTGGATGAAGATGGTGGTGGATTAAGAGGTCCTGCGTTTGAATGTCTTGATATGCCAGACAACGCTTATGATGATGGTGTTAGTGCACTATTAGCAGAAAAACAAATCATTAAATTAACTAAAGAAAACAAGCCGTTTTTTATGGCAGTTGGATTTCGTAAACCACACCTACCTTTCGTTTCTCCAAAAAAATATTGGGATTTATACAAACGTGAAGATATGCCTGTAGCAGAATTTCAGGAACAAGCGGCTAATAGCAAGGATTTTGAATACCAAAATTCAGGTGAATTAAGTAGTTATACTGGAGTAAAGGAATTTGCTAAATACGATAAAAAAGATGGCAACCGAATTGGTTTAACCATTGAAAAACAAAAAGAATTAGTACATGCTTATTATGCTGCGGTTTCATACACAGATGCTCAAGTAGGAATTTTATTAAATACCTTAGAAAAATTAGGAACCCTTAATAACACAATTATTGTACTATGGGGTGATCACGGATGGCATCTTGGCGATCATGATATGTGGGGAAAACACACAAATTATGAACAAGCAACCAAAGCACCTTTAATTATTGTTGCTCCTGGAATGAAGGCAGGTCAATCTAAATCGATGACCGAATTTGTGGATGTATTTCCTACACTTTGCGAATTATCTGGTGGTTCTCCGGCAGCCTATTTAGATGGTAAAAGTTTGGTTCCTGTTATGAAAAACAACAAAGCATCGGTAAAAGATTTTGCAATGAGCCAATATCCTAGAAAAATGGATAAAGCCGATATTAATAAAGTAGAAGACGGAAAAGGTAAACTTATGGGATATTCTATGAGAACTGAACAATACCGCTATACCGTTTGGATGAAAAATTTCACTAGCGATCAAGCCTATAGTGCAGATAAAGTTTATGCAAGAGAATTATACGATTATGTAAAAGATCCATTAGAAAAAGTAAATGTATCCGATGATAAGAATTATACTGCAATTGCTGCCAAATTAGATAAAAAAATGGTGGATTATTTTAAATCTAAAGAAGTAAAACAACAATAAAAGTACCCCGTAATGATTAAAAAAAGTATTCATTTCTCTGCTTTTGTATTCTTATTTGCAATTTCAACTTCTGTTTTTGCTCAAAAGAAAACAACCAATAAACCTAATATTTTATTTATTGCTGTTGATGATTTAAAGCCGCTTTTGGGTTGCTATGGAAATACCTTAGTGAAAACTCCAAATATTGATAGATTGGCAAAAATGGCAACTGTTTTCAATAGAAATTATTGCCAACAAGCCGTATGCGGACCCACACGAGCAAGTTTAATGACGGGAACCCGTCCTGATGTAACTAAAGTTTGGAATTTAACCACTCAAATGCGGGATGTAAATCCGGATTTAGTAACACTGCCGCAATATTTAATTTCGCAAGGATATGAAACTGCGGGTATCGGAAAAATATACCATCCATCAAGTGCTATTGGTGGCGTAGATCCTGCATCTTGGAGTGTTCCATATATTAAATCAAAAGAATCAGATTTCCCTAAAGACTTAGGAGAACCAGCAAATGGCCAATACCAATTAAAGGAGACCAAAGAAAAAATGACTCCCGAAATAATTGCGGAGCGAAAATTAAAAAATAAAGATTTAGAAGCAAATGATGAAAATCCTAAAAGCATTAAAGGGCCTTCAACAGAGTGCATTGATGTGCCCGATACGGCTTATGAAGATGGTGTAATTGCTTTATTGGCAAAAGATCAAATCATTGCATTTTCTAAAAGTGAAAAACCATTTTTTATGGCAGTAGGTTTTCATAGACCGCATTTGCCATTTGTAGCACCTAAAAAATATTGGGATTTATACGATAGAGATGCTATGCCTATTGCAACTTTTCAAGAACATTCTAAAAACGGACCTCTTATTGCTTACCACCAATCGGGTGAATTACGCAATTATGTTGATATTCCAGAGTTTGCAACTTTACCTGCAGATTCTCTTCGAATAGGTTTAAAATTGGAAAAACAAAAAGAACTTATTCATGGCTATTATGCAGCAGTATCCTATATGGATGCTCAAGTTGGAATTTTATTAAATACATTAGAATCTTTAGGAACCCTTGATAATACTGTGATTGTACTTTGGGGAGATCATGGATGGCATTTAGGCGATCACGATTTATGGCATAAACACACCAATTTTGAAGAAGCCACAAGAGCGCCTTTACTAATTGCTGGTCCTGGAATAAAAGCAGGAAAAACTAATTCCCTTACCGAATTTGTAGATGTTTTTCCAACTATTTGTGATTTAGCAGGTGTTGCAATTCCAAAAAATTTAGATGGTAAAAGTTTGAAACCTTTAATGCTAAACAATAAAGAAATTGCTAAAGAATACTCTATAAGTCAATATCCAAGAAAATTGAAGAAAGCCGAAATGACAAAATTAGGCTACACCGATCCGAAAATTATGGGTTACAGTTTAAGAACCGATAAATTCCGTTTTACTATTTGGATGAATAATTTTACTAGTAAACAATCGTTTAATGAAGCGCAAGTTTATGCTTCTGAATTGTATGATTATATGAAAGATCCTTTGGAAACCGTAAATGTTGTTAACGATAAAAATTACACTTCGACTTCTAAAGAATTGAAATCTAAAATGATAGCGTTTTTTAAAAGTCAGGAAGCCAAAAAATAATTTCTTTTAATTATAAATAAAATGAAAAATAACTATTTCCTTGTATCTATATTATTACTTCTTGTTGTAGTACAAGGAACTAGTTATGGTCAAACATCCACTTTAGTTTCTGTTGGAACGGATGGTCATCTTGTTTATACTGCCGATGCCAAAGGAAATAGTGTTCCCGATTTTAGTGCTGTTGGCTATAAAAATAGTGAGGCTCCAATTCCTACTATTGGCGTTGTTCTTACAGTAAATCCTGTAGTTGGCGATAATTTAGCCAACATACAAAATGCAGTTAATCAAGTTGCAGCAATGCCCTTGGATGCTAACGGATTTAGAGGCACCATTCTTTTTACTGCGGGAACTTACAATGTTAGTGATATGGTAACGATACCAGCAAGTGGTATCGTACTTCGCGGAGTTGGATTTGACGGAAACGGTACCAATTTTATTGGAACTAAAACATCCCAATTTACATTATTTTCTTTTTTAGGTGCTTCTGGGACTCCATATATTTATACAGCAGCAACAAAAAAAGCAATAACCGATTTATATTTACCGATAGGCAAAAAACAAATTACTGTTGCTTCCGGACATACATTTGCTGTTGGCGATAAGGTTTTTGTTCACCGAATCCCGAATGACGCTTGGATAAGTTTATTAGGAATGAATTTATTATCGGCAATAGATCCAACTGCGGTAGATTGGACTGCAAGTGCTTACGACATGAATTCCGAAAGAAAAATAATGGCAATAAGCGGAAATTTAATTACTTTGGATGCGCCAATTATGGACATTATTGATCCTGTATATTCTACTGGGGAATTAGTAAAATTTACCGATGGTAGAATTCAAAATTGCGGTATTGAAAATATGCGAATTTCCTCTACTTATGCATCTGCTACAGACGAAAATCATGGTTGGGAAGCAGTAGCATTTGAAAACATTTACAATAGTTGGGCTAAAAATTTAGAAGTGTATTATTTTGGATATTGTGCAGTACATATAAATTCTCATGCTAGTTTTATTACTGTTGATGCTTGTAAAATGCTAGATCCTAAATCAACGATTGATGGCGGAAGAAGGTATTCTTTTAATGTAGATGGACAACGTAGTTTGGTTCAAAATTGTGTTACTAGAGATGGTCGTCACGATTTTGTTAATGGAAGCAGAACCTGCGGACCTAATGTTTTTTACAACTCTTCTTCTACACTTCAAAATAGTGATATTGGCCCTCACCACCGATGGTCTACCGGGATATTATTTGATAATTTAACGGGTAACGGAAGCATGGATGTTCAAAACCGATTGGTTATGGGAAGTGGTCATGGCTGGGCTGGCGGACAAACTATGTTTTGGAATTGTAATGCCTCAAGAATGGTTATACAAGACCCTCCGGGTGATGAAATAAATTGGGTTATAGGATGTGTTAGTCCGGTTATAACGGGTGTTGGCGATGCTACTACAGAGCCAATTGGAGTAGTTCAGTCGCAAGGAACTCACATAGCAGCAATTCCGAGTTTATTTATTGCACAATTAAACGATAGATTAGGTGCTTTATCTAACAATCAAATAGGTACGGCAAGTTTTGGAAATACCTTATTTATTGATCCAAATCCAGCAAAATCTCAAATTACTATTAACTCTAACGAAACCTTTAATGCTCTAACTACAATTTCTATTTATACAAGTAATGGTCAATTAGTTAAAAATCAAAAGGAAGTAGTTGATTTTTCGGAAGATAAATTATCGTTTAATTATGATGTGACTGATTTGTCTGATGGAATTTATTTTGCTCAAATAAGTAACGATAGGATTACTAAAACCATTAAATTTATTGTCAAAAAATAGATTAATTTAATATGAAAAAAATATATAACTCTTTATCTGCTTGTCTTTTATTGATACTGCTTGCTCCACTATCTTTAAAAGCAGCAACAATCAATGTAAGTACCATTGCTGCTTTACAATCGGCATGTAATTCTTCCAATTCAGGGGATATTATCATTCTTGCAAACGGAACCTATTTGGATGTTACATTAAATATTAATAATAGCAATATTACTGTTAAAGCACAAACTCCAGGAGGGGTGTTTTTAAATGGCGCTGACGACATCAATATTAATGGAAATTATGTGACCTTTAGCGGTTTTCAATTTACAAATGGCGATATTGGATCCAATTATGTTATTGAAGTATACGGTAGTCATGACATCCTAACCCAATTAAATTTTAGCGGATATTATGCTAAAAAGTATATCGAAATTAAAGCAGGTACTACATATAACGAAATTTCGTATTGTAATTTAGAGAAAAAACCTGCCGATGCTATTGCTGGTTGTACTATTCAAATATCTACCTCAGCAACAGTTCCTGGATATCATAAAATTAAATATTGCTCTTTTCAAGATTATTATGGAATTGGTGGCGATAACGGAAATGAGCCCGTTAGAATTGGTTTAGGTGCTGAATATCTTAATAAATCTAGAACCATAGTGGAACACTGTTATTTTAATAATACAGGCTTAGGCGATAGTGAGAGCGTGTCGGTAAAATGCCAAGAAAATGTTATTCGTTTTTGCACTTTTACCAACCAACAAAATGCAATGCTCTGTTTTAGAAATGGCGATAATAATGTAGCCTATAATAATTTCTTTATTAATGCAGGCGGAATTAGAGTTAAAGAAGCCAATAATATATTTTGCTACAACAATTATTTTGAAAATTCAGGCGTGGGTAGTTCTGCAGATGCTATAACTTATGTATATGTGGCACCTTTAGTTCCGCCAACAACTGCAAGTCCAAGAACTTTAAATCTTAGTAATATTAATTTTATTCATAATACTTTTTATAATTGTGGAGATATCGATTTAGGTGGAATTGGAGCAGCAAGTAATACTTGGGCTAATAATATTTTCCAAAAGAGTTCTGGAACTATTTATAAAAATCCCAATACTGGTACCACTTGGGCAGGTAATATTTATCAGGGTAGCGTTGGAATTACGATACCTTCTGGAATGACAAGCACTAATCCATTTCTTACATTAAATTCAGAAGGGTATCGCGGATTATCTGTCAACAGTCCAGTGAATAACGCTAATGCAAGTTATCCAGCAATTTTAGATTTAACTAATATTGACGATGATCCCACTTTATTGTTTGACATTAGCGGACAAGCCAGACCTGCAACTGTTACATTAAAAGATGTGGGATGTGATGAATACACTACTGGAACTACAACCAACCATCCGTTAACTTTACCTGAGGTTGGTCCCTCCTATTTGGTACTTGCAAGCAATTCATTTGAAATACAGGATACTAAAACAATCCTTTATCCAAATCCAGCAAAAAACAATTTTCAATTAATATTACCAAATATTGCTAATAAAAATGGAACGGTATCCATTTACAATATAAATGGACAACTTTTACAAAAAAACGAAATAACCAATGAATTATTAGATCCTGAAAATAGCCTTTCATTTAGTATTTCCGATTACAAAAATGGCATTTATTTTGTTGAATTGCAATTAGATAACTATTCGAAAATATTTAAATTAGCCGTTCAGAAATAATTCAAAATTTTAAAATAAAAACCTCAAATTACCATAAACCTACCCCATGAAAAAAATACTTTTCCCAAAATATTTAGTGCTTTTTGCTATTACACTACTTAGTACTACTTGTGTTTTTTCGCAAGAAAAAAGTAAGCCAAATATTCTTTTCATTGCCATTGATGATTTAAAACCGGTATTAGGATGTTATGGAAACACCATAATTAAAACTCCAAATATCGACCGGCTTGCAAAAATGGGAACCGTTTTCATGAGTAATTATTGCCAACAAGCCGTATGCGGACCAACAAGAGCAAGTATTATGACAGGCAAACGTCCTGATTATACACAGGTTTGGGATTTAAAAACCAAAATGCGGGACATTAATCCGGATATAGTAAGTTTGCCACAATATTTAATAACTCAAGGCTATTCCACCCAAGGAATTGGTAAAGTATATGACAACCGTTGTGTAGATAAAAAAATGGACGAACCTTCGTGGAGTGTACCTTTTTACAACTATTTTAAAACAGAAGAAAAGTATTACGCTAAAGAAACAGGAATGCCAATTTTAGGCGCTTACCAATCGCCAGAAACCAAAGAATTAGCAATTAAGTTCAAGAAAGAAGGTCAAGAAAAAGGCTTAAAGGATAAAGAATTAGATGACTTTGTATCCAAATCTATAAAGCCATCTGTTGAATGTGTAGACGTTCCAGATAATGCTTACAATGATGGTGCCAATGCTTTACGTGCTTTTGAAATTTTAGAAAAATTAAAATCAGATACAAAACCTTTCTTTTTTGCAGTCGGATTTTCAAAACCGCACTTGCCGTTTGTGGCTCCAAAAAAATATTGGGATTTATACAAAAGAGAAGATATGCCGGTAGCACCTTTTCAAGAAAAATCAAAAAACAGTGTAGAAGTAGCCTATCACAATGCTGGTGAAATTAGAGCCTATACGGATATCCCTCCATTGTTATCGTTTACCGATCAAAAAGATTTTGGGCTAACCTTACCAATTGACAAGCAACAAGAATTAATACATGGTTATTACGCTGCAGTTTCTTATACCGATGCTCAAGTAGGTAAATTATTAGATAAATTGGATGCTTTAGGTTTAACCAAAAACACTATAATTATACTTTGGGGAGACCACGGATGGCATTTAGGCGATCACAATCTTTGGTGCAAACATACTAATTTTGAACAAGCAACTCGTACTCCAATGATAATTGCGGCTCCAGGAATTGCCCCTTCTACAACAAATGCTGCAACTGAATTTGTAGATATTTTTCCTACATTATGTGATTTAGCAGGAGTTACAATCCCAGAAACATTAGACGGAAAAAGTTTAATGCCATTAATGAACAAATCAGCAAAATCAGTAAAAGAGTATTCTATTAGCCAATATCCTAGAAGCGGTAATTCTACCGAAACCGAACGTCAAGGCTATGCTTCTTCTAAAGTTATGGGATATTCATTAAGAGATAAAAGATACCGATATACTATTTGGATGAATAACAATTTTAGAAGTACGCAAGCCTTCAATCCCGATTTTATTGTTGGAACCGAATTATACGATTACGATAAAGATCCAAATGAAACTAACAATGTAGTGGATGAAAAGGAATACAAATCGGTTGCCAAAGATTTGAAAACTAAAATGCTTGCTTTTTTTGCAGCACAAGTAAAATAATTTAATGAAAAAAACGATTTTCGTTATTCTTTTATTTTTGATTTTTTCTTCTAAAGTAAAAGCAGCAGAATATTTAGTTGGTACAATAAATGAATTTGAAACTGTTTTAACAAAAGTTAAAGCAGGAGACTACATTATCTGGAAAGACGGAAATTATACCGATGTAAAAATCGATTTTAGCCCTGCTAATAATGGTACTAAAGAGCAGCCAATTTTTTTAAAAGCCCAAACTGCTGGTAAAGTTTTATTTTCAGGGAGTTCCCAATTATTTATTAGTGGCAATTATCTGGTTGTGGAAGGATTATTATTTGAAGGAAATTGTACATTAGAAACGAATCAAAATGTTATTGATTTTAAATCGAAAGATAAAAAAATAAATAATGAAGCAAACCATTGCCGACTGACCAATTGTGGGATACTAAATTATTCTTTAACCGAAGAAAGTGGTAAAAGAAATTATTATGTAAATCTTATTGGGACTTACAATGAAGTAGATAATTGCACTTTTGTAGGAAAATTAAATGGTGGACCAACGTTAGTTGTAGAATACAAACAAGAAAAAGGATATGTTCCAGGTAGCGATGTTGCTCCCTCTGCATTTCATCATATCCATCATAATTATTTTGGATATAGAACCTATTCTTCTAATGGCGGAGAGCAAATTCGGGTAGGCACAAGTACAACTTCTTTTACTCACGGATTTAATTTGGTGGAATACAACTATTTTGAAGACGAAAGAATTGAAGCCGAAATCATTAGCAATAAAAGTTGGGATAATATTTATAGGTTCAATACTTTTATAGGAAATGATGGCGCGATGGTGCTACGACATGGGCAAAAATGCTTTGTTTATGGGAATTATATAAATGGAAAATCCGGCAGAAATAGAAGTGGTGGAATCAGAATTATTAATCCGAATAATACGGTTTTTAATAATTATTTAGAAGATATTGAAGGAGGAAAAGGGAATTCAAAAGTTCCAATTTCAATTATGGATGGATTAAAAGATTCTCCATTAAATGGTTATTACCCTGCAGACAATGCAATTATGGCTTATAATGTGGTTGTGAATTCGTATGACCCAGCCATAAAAATGGGGGTTGCAAATAAAGATGTAAATAAACCAACGGTTGCTCCAAAGAATGTGGTTTTAGTTGGAAACACCATAATTAATGCCATTGGAGATAAGGATTCCCCATTTGAATTAACCGATATAAATACTACATTTGAAATTAAAGATAATTTTTATACCAATGGAAAAACATCAGAATCTGGTTTTTCATTAGTAAAGTTAAATCAGTTTTCGTTGCAAAATGGAATTTATAAAGTGAAGACAAAAATTGACCAAAAAGTTTTGGATGCAATCAATAATCGATTATCCATTCATAATATTAAATTAGCCGAAAAGGAAATTACAGAATTTAATCCAAATTGGATATTGAAAAAGAAGGATGTTGGCGTAAGTTGGATAAAATAACAATTAAGAAAACGAAATGTATAAAATAGTATTTTTTTTAGTGGTTTTCGGTTTTGGCATGCAGGCAAAAGAAGCCGTCAATTTACTTTCTTTTCAGAAAAAGGACACTGTAAAGACTTGTTGTACAGCAAAAATTCCGAGTCGTTACGGAATTAAAAAAGCACAACCCAAAAGCAAATCAAAAATAACTATAACAAATCACGAAGGTATGGTTTGGATTCATGGCGGAACTTATGCTATGGGAGGTGATAACGACCAAGCTCGTCAAGATGAATTGCCTAAACATGCTGTAAAAGTAACTGGTTTTTTTATTGATGTTACCGAAGTTACCAACGCACAATTTGCAAAATTTGTAACAGCAACTGGATATAAAACAACTGCCGAAAAAGACATCAATTGGGAAGAATTAAAAAAACAATTACCTCCAGAAACCGAAAAACCAGATTCCGAAACGTTAAAAGCAGCCTCTTTAGTATTTGTTCCCACACAGGGCGAAGTTAGTTTGCAAGATTACAGTCAGTGGTGGAGTTGGTCGCACGGAGCCGATTGGAAACATCCAAAAGGAAAAGATAGTGATATTGTTGGAAAAGATAATTTCCCGGTGGTTCACATTAGTTGGGACGATGCCAATGCGTATTGTAAATGGGCAGGAAAACGATTGCCAACCGAAGCCGAATGGGAATATGCAGCAAGAGGAGGATTAACTAAAAATGTATATTCTTGGGGAAATGAAAAAGTAGACGAGGGTAAAATGCATTGCAATTACTTTCAAGGAAGTTTCCCATATAAAAATGAAGGTACCGATGGTTTTGTAGGGTCTGCTCCTGTAAAATCATTCGCTCCAAATGGCTATGGTTTGTATGATATGGCTGGAAATGTTTGGGAATGGTGTGCCGATAAATACCATAATTTATATTATGATTCTTTCAAAAAAGTTAAAGTGGCACTAAATCCAAAAGGGCCATTAAAAAGTTATGATCCAGATGAGCCTTTAGTGGCTAAAAGAGTATTGCGTGGCGGTTCTTTTTTATGTAATGAATCGTATTGTAGTGGATACAGAGTTTCGGCTAGAATGAAAAGTTCGTCCGATTCTTCTATGGAGCATTTAGGATTTAGATGTGTTTCTAATTAAATAAATAGTATGCGGATTTTCTTTTTCTTTTTTATTTGGATTGCATTTAAGGGCGAAGTATCCCTAGCAAATAGTATTGGAAATTATCCAATAGAAAATGCTAAAGATTCGGTTGCATTAGACAATGCTTATATGCGAGTGCTTCGGGATGGAGCCGCTTGTACTTTAGCAAATACTCCAAATTTCGGAACCAGAATAATTGTTGCTTTAGATAAAATAAAATTCAAAAGTAATCGAGGTATTATTACTATGGATCGTGGTCAAATTGCAGTTTTTCTAGAAGATGAATTTTACAATATGCCTAAAGGATCTTATTTTGAAATTGCCTTGAAAAAGAACCATCCGCCTTTAACCAAACCATCCGAATGGGTGGAGCCATTAAAGAATAAGATAATTTATGAGAATACCGAATTTCGAGTTTTTGAAGAACGACTAGATCCAGGAGATACTAGAGAATTGCACAGCCACGCGCAACGAGTTGTGGTTAGGCTAAATCAGGTGCAATTAACCGACCCTCGAAATTCTCCAAACGGCAAACCCGGAACCGGAATTCAAGTTGCAAACACAGTGAAATTTGCTGAGCCAATGGTACATGTAACCAAAAATCTTAGTGATATTCCGTTGTTTAATATTGTTATAGAATATAAAATTGAGCATAATTAATAGATGAAAAAAACGATTAAAAATATTTTTTTGGCACTATTAGTAGTACTTACTAGTACTAGTTACGCTCAAGAATTTTCTAAAGGAAAGTTACTGTACAGTAATGCTTTGTCTAATCCAGAATTGGTAAAAGATTGGATTTTGGAAGGTCCAGCAAAAGTAGAATTCAAAGACAATTGGATGCACCTGTATTCGCCAAAGGAAGAAGGCCATCACGTTTTTTGGTGTCCGATAGATTTTCCGGGAAATTTCATAGCCGAATGGGAAGCCCAAAATCAGGAAATTGACGCCGGATTGTGTATTATTTTTTTCTCTGCTAAAGGCTTGAAAGGGGAAAGTATTTTTGATGCTTCGATGCCCAAAAGAACTCTGGGAACCTTTACCGATTATACCAAAGGCGCCATGAACGATTACCATATATCGTATTATGCAAATGGTAGAGATAATCCCAATAGAGAAACCGCCAATTTGAGAAAAAATAAAGGTTTCAATTTAGTGCAAACAGGTGAATTTGGAATTCCGGTGCAATCGACAGCAATTCATAAAATGAAATTAATAAAACAAGAAGGAAAAATTCTATTGTTTATTGACGATAGAAAAGTTATCGACTGGACAGATGACGGAATAAAATACGGAAAAATTCTTGAAGATGGTAAAATTGGATTTAGACAAATGCAGTGGACCCATTTTGCCTACAGAAATTTTAAAGTTTGGGAAACTATAAATACAACCGAAAATAAATAAGATTAAATAATACAACATGAAAAACAAATCGTTATTGCTGCTAGGTTTTGCTAGTTTAGTAATTATTACCGCTTCCTCTTTTCAACTTTTGGATTCAACTTTCAAAAAGCACCAAATTGAAAAAAATGTATCTCAAAATTTAAAATTTAATTCGGCCGAATTAGATACTTTTTTATCGGATAAAGTAGAAACCAACAAACCAGTTGTTGCCTCATTAACTAATGAAGGATTGGTGGTGAAAAATACTCCAAAGGTTAAAACGCCAAATGCAAAACCAGATATTTTGCTTTTTATTGCCGATGATATGACTTCAATTGATTGCGAACCTTATGGAAATAAAGATGTTCATACTCCTAATTTAGCAAAATTAGCCAAAGAAGGTTTGTCTTTTGATAACATGAATAATGCTACTGCTATGTGCGGCCCAACGCGCCAAAGTTTATATACGGGATTATTTCCGGTAAAAAATGGTAGTTATCCTAATCATGCTCAAGTATATGATAACATCGTATCTGTTGCGCAGCATTTCAAAAAAATTGGTTACCGTGTGGCCCTTATCGGAAAACAACATTATGCACCAATGGCAAACTTTCCGTTTGAATATTTAGGAGGAAGAAATAGCGATAATGGCGAAGGTAAAGATGTAGAACTTGCCGATGCCGAAAAATGGATAAATAAAGATAATTCTAAACCTTATTTATTAATTGTTGCTTCTAACCAACCGCATGGTCCTTGGAATAGAGGAGATGTAAAACAATATGATGCAAGTAAAATTACAGTTGCTCCTTACATGGTGGACACTAAAGAAACTAGAGATGATTTAGTAAAATACTATGCCGAAATAACTTATATGGACAGTCTTGTTGGAACCTGTACTAAAATGGTAGAAAATCAAAAAAACAAAGACAATACCTTATTTCTTTTTGCGAGTGAACACGGAAGTTCGATGCCTTTTGGAAAATGGACTTGTTATAATATGGGGTTAAAATCGGCATTTATTGCTCGTTGGCCTAAAGTTATAAAACCAGATACTAGAACCGATATTTTAGCACAATATATTGATGTTGTACCAACTCTTTATGAGGCTGCAGGCGGGGATCCTGAATCCTTAAGAGGAGATAAAGAAGGTAAAATGAAACTTGACGGTAAAAGTTTTTATGCTACTTTAAACGGAAAACCAAAAGAAGTACGTCAATATGTTTATGGCGTTCATACCACGAGAGGAATTAAAAATGGTTCGGATAATTATCCTGTAAGATCCATTCAAGACCATAATTATAAACTAATTTGGAATTTAAGTTTTAACGAACCCTTTTTATCATCAGGTTCCCAACCAAAAAACAAGTTGTACAATAGTTGGTTAAAAGCAACAAATACAACTCCTAAACAAGCAGCACACGCTAAGTTATATAGAAACCGACCAGAATATGAATTGTATAACATCAAGAAAGATGTTTATGAATTGGATAATTTAGAGGACGATAAATCTTTAGCATCCGTAAAAGGTAAATTACTTGATGAATTAAAAAAATGGATGGCAGATCAAGGAGATAAAGGTATCAAAACGGAAGCCGAAGCATTAAGACATTTAAAAGGCGATACTTTAAATTGGAAAACATCTGGAGATTAGTATATTTAACTTTTATTTGCTGCAATAATTAACAAATTCAAAATGGTAAATCCAAAAATAATTGTTTCGTTTCTTTTTATTTTTTCATGTATTCCTACTATACATGCGCAAAAAAACTCAGAAATAGTTAGTAGTTTTCCAAAAACACTGGCAATTGACGGGCAAATTTTACAAAAAAATCAAGAATTAATTGTTTCCAATGATCCCGATAAAGTTGCGGCATTGAAGTCCCTTTTGAAAAAAGCAGACAAATTACTGGTAGATGTAAAAACATACTCGGTAATGGACAAAAAGCAAGTGCCTCCAAGTGGTGACAAACACGATTACATGAGTACAGGTCCTTATTGGTGGCCAGACCCTTCTAAACCAGACGGTTTACCTTACATTAAAAAAGATGGTCTTCGAAACCCAACTTATTATGATATTTCGGATTCTCAAGAAATAGATAAATTAGAAGATGCTGCCTTGACATTAGCACTTGTCTACTATTTTACAAAAGAAAATAAATATGCAGATTTTGCCTCCAAATTATTAAAAACATGGTTTTTGGATGCAGAAACAAGACAAAATCCAAATCTTAATTTTGGTCAAGGAATACCTGGTTTAAATACCGGTCGTGGAACAGGAATTATTGAAACAAGAGATTTATTTAGAATTGGAGATGCTGCAATATTAATTCAGAATACGCCAAATTGGTCTACTAAAGACCACCAAGACTTAAAAAAATGGTTTTCGGATTATTTAACTTGGATGATAGAAAGCCCAATTGGTAAAGAGGAAGCGAAAGCAAAAAACAACCACGGAACTTTTTATAGTGAGCAGATAATTGCTTTTTCTCTTTTTTCGGATCGTCCTGAAGTGACTTTAAATGAAATTGAGGTTTTTAAAAACAGAATGGAAAGTCAATTACTGCCTGATGGAAGTCAACCATTTGAACTCCTGCGAACAAAATCTTGGGGTTATGTAAATATGAATTTGTATGGCTATTTTTTAATTGCAAAATTGGCAGAAAACAGTAATATTTCTCTTTGGAACCAACAAATAACGGAAGGCAAAAACATGAAAAATGCCTTAGATTGGATTGTCCCCTATTTGAAAAATGAAAAAAAATGGGAATACGAACAAATTCAGAAAATTAGTTACGGTGAAACTATAAAAATTCTAAAATTGGCTGCCAAAAGATATTCCAATCCTGAATATGAAAATTTAGCAAAAACTATTGATTTAAAAACCTACAATTCGGATATTATTCAGTTAACGAATTAATTTTTTCACATCCCCAACTATGAAAAATTTAAAAAACCTACCCTTTTTAATAGCATTTTTATGCGTTGTAAATTTATTTGCCCAAAACAAAAAGGAATCTAAAATTTCCAATAAACCTAACATTATTTACATTCTTGCCGACGATTTAGGAATTGGAGATGTAAGTTGTTATGGATCGGATAATAATAAAACTCCTATTATTGACCAACTTGCAAAAGGCGGAATTCGATTCAATCATAGTTATACTGCGCCATTGTGTGGGCCTTCACGAGCAATGATTTTAACGGGGCGCTATGCTTTTAGAACCGGTGCTGTAAATCAAGACATGGTTGGAAATATTAAACCAGAAGACGAAGTTTTAATTCCATCGGTTTTAAAAACTGCTGGATACGTAACTTCGTTAACCGGAAAATGGAGTCAGTTTTCCTTAACACCAGGAGATTTTGGGTTTGATGACTATTTAACTTTTCAAGGAAGTGGCGATTATTGGAGTACCGAAAAAAAGAAATCAGAAAATTATATTGAAAACGGAGTAAATAAAAAGTTAGACAGTCTAACCTATATGCCCGATTTGATGCACAACCACTTGGTTAATTTTATTACTACAAATAAAGATAAACCGTTTTTTCTATACTATTCTATGGTGCATGTTCATGCGGTTATACAACGTACTCCAGATAGTAAACCGGGCAGTGATTTATACGAAGACAACACTGCTTATATGGATAAACTAGTTGGGAAATTATTACAAACACTAGACGCTTTAAAATTAAGAGAAAATACTCTTATTATTTTCATGGGCGATAATGGTACTGCAAGTCAATATGCTTCTAGGAGTAATATTGGTGGCAAAGCACTTTCAGGAAAAAAAGGGACCATGCTAGAGTGTGGCAGTTTAGTTCCAACCATTGCAAATTGGCCAGGGGTTATAGAAGCAAATAAAGTAAGTAATATATTAATTGATTCCAGTGATTTGTTGCCAACATTTGCGGATGTTGCAGGAGCAAAATTGCCAACTAAAAAAAGTGTAGATGGCCGTAGTTTCTTACCCCAATTAATAGGAAAGAAAGGAAATCCTAGAGAATGGATATTTACCGAATTAGGAAATAAATGGTACGTTCGGGAAGCAAAATGGAAATTAAATCGTGAAGATGAATTATTTGATATGAGCAATGCACCATTTGAAGAAAAATTAGTTACCGATTATGCTTCCAATAAAGAAGCAAGTGAAGCACATGCAAGACTGCAAAAAGTATTACAAGAATTAAGTCCCGAGAAAGGAATTTTGGATAATGCTGGCGGGAGTGGTAGGCATGCAAGCAATGTAAATAAGAAAAAACCAAAAGAGGAAGAATGATTTGTTTTGAGAAACAACCTGTAAGTCCAATAAACAGCCTCCTTTACTATAAAAAATAATTCCAAGTTATTGTACAATTTTTATACTAATAACGGACTTTGAGTTTTTTACGAACTATTATTTTTACCCTAAATAAACCAGTCTTTTAGTAAGAGACAAAAACCAAACCTAAACCAAACAAATTATGAAAAAACCATTTCTATTGGTTCTATTAATTTTTTCTACAATTATTAATGCACAAACCGATAAATTAAAAATTTCTGGAAAAGTAACCGATCCGCAAGGAAAAACAATTCCGGGTGTAACGGTAACTTTTGAAGATACAAATACCACAACCGACTTAGATGGAACCTATTCCATTTCTGTTAAAAACTCCAAATCTATTTTGCGCTTTTCCTATATTGGTTATGCTGCACAAATAGTAGTAGTTGGAAAAAACAAAGAAATCAATATTACGCTATCCGAATCCAAAACCGAATTAGACGATGTGGTTGTAATTGGATATGGTACCCAGAAAAAATCAAATGTTACGGGGTCCATTTCTAAATATACTAATGACAGACTTGATGACGCACCTGTTTCTAGAATTGACCAAGCATTGCAAGGTAAAATTGCAGGGGTTCAGATTCAGAATATTTCTTCGGAAGCAGGTGCCGACACTAAAATAACTATTCGAGGAATTAGTTCGATAAATGCTGGCGCAAATCCATTAGTGGTTGTAGATGGTCAGCCAATTCCAGACGGTCTAGCCTCTATTAACATGGCAGACGTTGCCTCTGTTGAGATCTTAAAAGATGCGGCTTCTGCTGCAATTTATGGATCTAGAGGAGCAAGCGGTGTTATTTTAATAACAACTAAAAGCGGTAAAACAGATAAAGTAAAATATACTTTTAAAGTGACTACTGGAGTAAAAAGCGATTATAAAAGATACGACCTTCTATCTACTTCAGAATATACACAACTTTTATTTAGAGAACAAGCCATTAGAAATAGTGACCCTGCTATTCAAGCGGAAGGAATCACTAATCCTAATGCTTTAAACATGTATTATCAAGGAAGTGCTACTAAAGTGAATAATTTAATTGCCGCTTACATTGTAGAACAAACCATGCTTGGTGGAAAAGGATACAATTATCAAGATGAAGTTTTGCGAAAAGCAAATTTCAAAAACATTCAATTAAGTGCTACTGGTGGCGTAAAAAACATGAAATATTATGTTTCTGGAGGTTACCAAAGTGACGAAGGAATTATGTTAAAAAGTAATTTCGATAAATTGAATTTCCGAACTAAATTGGATTTAGATTTAAGTAAAAAAGTGAAATTAAGCGTCAACTTAAATCCATCGTACCAAAGCAAAGATTCCCCTTCAGAAAATTTAACTAATTTCTGGAGATACCCAACTTGGT
This sequence comes from Flavobacteriaceae bacterium, assembly GCA_947451525.1. Classification (GTDB taxonomy): domain Bacteria; phylum Bacteroidota; class Bacteroidia; order Flavobacteriales; family Flavobacteriaceae; genus Flavobacterium. Next base: position 79,432 of record CANFZM010000007.1, on the reverse strand, counting down.
TACCTGCTTACCATAACGATTTAACTGCTGCTTTCGTAAATCAATTACCGCAATGGGGAGCAATACAAGCAGGTGATTATGCACAACCAAGACACTTTTTAGGTTTAAACTATTACCCAACTTATCCTAATGGTTCACAACTATTAATGCCAGATGGTAATCCATATTGGTTAATTGGTGGTAATCAAACTAATTCAGTAATCGGTGGTAATCCATCCAATTCTTCTCAAAATAATCCAATGTCTTCTCTATTGATGCACGACATTAATGCGAAATCGTATGGATTACAAAGTGGTGCAACCTTAAGTATTAATTTAATGCCTGGATTGGATTTTAAAACAATGAATACTTTTTATTTGAAATACGATACTAAAAAAGATTGGGCAGATAAAAATGCAGATGCAGACGGTATGTTAAGTAGAGGCGTATATTCTTATAACTCTTACATTGATTTATTGTCTGAAAATACTTTAAATTATAAAAAAGAATTCGACAATCATTCCTTAGACATTGTAGCGGGATACACAGCACAAAAAACAAAAACTGAAACTAGTCAAACTACAGGACTTGGTTATCCTAGCAATGATATCAATACTTTAAATAATGCTTTATATATTGACAAATCTGGAACCTACGGTTATAAAAATGAAATAGGTTTATTGTCTTATTTAGGAAGGGTTAACTATGCTTTTAAAAACAAATATTTAGTCTCTGCTAGTTATCGTGCAGATGGTAGTTCGTATTTTGGACCTGGCCATAAATGGGGATCTTTCCCTGCTGCATCCATTGGATGGGTTGCTAAAAAAGAGGCGTTTTTAAGCAATGTAAATTGGTTAAGTAAATTGACTTTTAGATCTAGTTATGGAGTTTCAGGAAACAATCGCATATTAAATTACGGTTTCCAAAACTTACTTTACAGTGCTAATTATTCGTTTGGACCTACTAATGGATCTCAAACTGCTGGTCAAGCACAAACCTCAACCATTACTTCTAATAGTGATATTACTTGGGAAAGTACGTATCAAACTAATTTCGGAGTTGACTTTTCAATTCTAAAAAACCGTGTTAATTTAACTGTTGATGCTTATAGATCAATGACCGATAAATTATTATTACAACAGGCTCAAATGGCTTTTTCTGGAGTACCATTAGCATGGAATAATATTGGAAGTCTTTACAATAAAGGTTTTGAAATAGAATTATCATCTACAAATATTAAAACAAATTCCTTTAAATGGACAACCTCGGCGAATTTATCACATACTGAAAACAAAATTAGAGAATTAGGAAACGAAGCCTATTTACTTAATTATGGTGAAAGAAATGAAATATATAAAAGTGTAGTTGGTGGTCCACTAATTCAATTTTATGGCTATCAAACTAATGGAGTTTGGACTTCGCAAGCAGAAATAAATGCTTCTGGTTTAACTTCTAATCTTCCATCTGCATTACGCCCTGGAGGTTTAAAATTGGTCGATGTAAATGGCGATGGAGTTTTAGATACTAATGATAGAACTATTATTGGTAATCCGTATCCAGATTTCACTTGGGGATTAACTAATACTTTTACCTACAAAGCATTTGATTTTAGTTTCACTTGGCAAGGAGTTCAAGGAGGTAAAGTAATTAATGGAGATGCTAACTACAGCGAAACTAGATCCAAAAACTTAAGTTACATGGCTAATCGTTGGTTAAGTCCCGCCAATCCTGGAGACGGAAAAACGCCTTATGAAGACATAGGATTCAACTGGATGTTAACTGATTATGTAGTAGAAGATGCTTCCTATTTCTCTCTTAGAGATGTTAGTATAGGATATAAATTACCTGAAAAATATGCCAAACAAATTGGATTATCTTCCTTAAGACTATATTCAACTGCACAGAACGTATATTTTCATTTTGCTAGTAGTTACCGAGGTATAAATCCAGAAGGACGAGCAACATCAGGACCGTATTCATCTGCCCTAATTGGTGGATACCAAAGAGGAAGTTTCCCAATGGCAAAAGCATTTGCATTTGGAGTTGATATTAATTTTTAATTTGTAATTATGAAAAATATATTTAAATACTTAAGTGTTACTTTTTTATTAATAACTTTCGGTTGTAGCGATATTATTGATTTAAAATCAGAATCAAACATTAGTGTAGAAAATTTTTATGCCAATTATACCGATCTTCAAGTAGGATTGACTAGTTGCTATAAAGGAATGCAGGCGCCATTATCAGAAGAATGGTCCATGACCGAACTTCGAAGTGATAATACCGTTGAAAATTCAGGTACTAGTACTTCAACAGTTAAACATGATTTAACCTATTTAGATCAGTTTTATCCTCCAACTACTCACCAAGGAGTTTATAATTATTGGCTAAAAACTTATAATAATATCCGAAATACTAATATAGTTTTAAATGCTGCTGGAGCAAATTATAATGAAACTAGTGGTGCAATAGAGTATGAGCCTGTGACTATTCCAGTAACTTTAACTCAGTGTAAAAGCATTGCTGCAGAAGCATCATTTATTAGAGCCTACCACTACTTTAATTTAGTTCGTCTTTTTGGTGGTGTATTTTTAATTCATGAGCCTATAACTCCAGAACAAGCAAAGCAAATAAACCGTACTTCGGTAACTGCTATGTATAGACTTATTGAAGCCGATTTAAAAAACGCTATAACCAATGGAATTGCTACTGCTTATTCCGCAAATTCTTCCGATTTAGGACGTGCCAATAAATGGGCAGCCGAAGCACTATTAGCGAAAGTTTATTTAACTCTTAATAGAAAAGCAGAAGCATCTGCATTATTACAAGACGTAATTAGTAGTTCAGGTTATGGACTTCAATCTTCCTACTCAAATGTTTTTTCTGTAAACAATGAAATGAATTCGGAACTACTTTTTGCAATCCGTTTTAAAGGAGGCGGTTTAGGAATGGGGAATTCATTGCCAAATAATTTTGCGCCTGTAAATAGTGGAAATGCAATTATAAATGGGGATGGTGATGGATATAATGCTCCTGCTTTAGAAATCATTAAAACATCTTCTTCTTACACCAATTATATTGATCCTTCTCTTGCCAGATTCACTACTAATATTAGTTCTTATACAAAAGGAAATGCAGCAACTACTTATTTTGTAAATAAATACATGTCGCCAACTATAATTGCTTATGATTCAGAAAGTGATTGGCCTGTATTGCGATATGCTGATGTTATCTTGATGAAAGCAGAAGCAGACGGCAACGTTACCTCTAGTTTAGGATACATAAATCAAGTTCGATTAAGAGCAGGATTAACTGCATTAACTGCAACTAATGTTAACACAACTGCTAATTTTGAAAAAGCACTAGCAACAGAAAGAAGATGGGAATTTGCTTTTGAAAACCAACGTTGGTTTGATTTATTGCGTTTTTCATCTACCATGACTACCTTGTCACCATCTACTGATCAATTTCCAGGTTTAAAAATGCAAGGTGCCGAATATGTTATGAAAAAACACCTTAACAACATGTGGTCTAAATTATATTCTGGATTTACAGTATTGCCAATTCCGCTAACGCAATTACTTTCTAATGCTAATCCGGATCGTTTTTTATTACCAATTCCACAATATGAAATAGATACCAATTCGTTTATAACTATCCAACAAAACCCTAGTTATTAATAAATAAATTAAAAACAGTGTATAATTTTTATACACTGTTTTTTTTAAAAGTAGAAAACAAAAAAAATAATATAAAACACTAATAATGTCTGCATCCTACCAAACACGATATGCTTCTAGTCCGCAAGCCGTAAAACAATACGATACCGAACAATTAAGAGCCGAATTTTTAATTGATAATTTAATGGAAATAGGAAAAGTAAATCTTACCTATTCTCATTATGATCGCTATATTGCTGGTTCTGCAGTGCCTTTACAGCCACTTACTTTAGAAACTATTGATCCCTTAAAATCTTCTTATTTTCTAGAAAGAAGAGAATTAGGAATAATAAACGTTGGCGGAACAGGAACTGTAGTTGCCGATGGAATTTCTTATGAATTGGGTTTCAAAGATTCTCTTTACCTAGGATGTGGAAATAAAGAAGTGGTCTTTCATAGTGCCGATGCTTCTAATCCTGCCATGTTTTATTTGAATTCTGCTCCAGCACATACCAATTATCCTAATAAAAAAGTAGGGCTTGCTCAAGCAAATAAATTACAATTGGGTGCAATGGAAACAGCAAACCACCGAACGGTAAACCAAATGATTATTGGCGGTATTGTAACCACTTGCCAATTGCAAATGGGAATGACCGAATTAAAAACCGGAAGCGTTTGGAATACCATGCCAGCACATGTTCACGATAGAAGAATGGAAGTTTATTTTTATTTGGACATTCCTGAAAACCAAGCAGTGTGCCATTTTATGGGACAACCACAAGAAACAAGACATATTTGGATGAACAACCACCAAGCAGTTATCTCGCCACCATGGTCGATACATTCTGGTGCTGGAACTTCCAATTATACGTTCATTTGGGGAATGGCAGGAGAAAATCTAGATTATGGCGATATGGATGTTTGTAAAATAACCGATTTAAGATAACTATGGGAATTTCATTATTTGATTTAACTGGAAAAATTGCTCTCGTTACTGGTAGCACGCATGGTTTAGGGATGGCAATGGCTAAAGGTTTAGGTCGTGCAGGAGCCACAATTATCGTAAACGGAAACTCTTCGCAACCTAAAATTGACGAGTCCATTTTAGAATTTAAAAAAGAAGGAATTCAGGCTTTTGGATATAAATTTAATGTTGCTAATGAAAGTGAAGTAATTGCAGCAATTGCCAAAATTGAAAGCGAAGTTGGCGCAATAGATATTCTAATTAACAATGCAGGAATCATTAAAAGAATTCCGTTAATTGAAATGGAAGTTTCCGAATTTAAAGAAGTTATTGATATTGATTTAGTGAGTCCTTTTATTGTTTCTAAGCACGTTGCCAAAGGAATGATTGCTCGACAAGAAGGAAAAATAATCAACATTTGCTCGATGATGAGCGAATTAGGAAGAAATAGTGTTGGTGCTTATGCTGCTGCAAAAGGTGGCCTTAAAATGCTTACCAAAAACATGGCTACCGAATGGGGAAAACACAACGTTCAAGTAAACGGAATTGGCCCTGGCTATTTTGCTACCGAACAAACGGCTCCAATTCGAATTGACGGGCATCCGTTTAACGATTTTATTATCAACAGAACCCCTGCTGCCAAATGGGGAAATCCAGACGATTTATCCGGTGCTGCAATATTTTTGTCTTCTAAAGCAAGTGATTTTGTAAACGGACATATTTTATATGTAGATGGTGGAATTTTGGCAACTATTGGAAAACCTTCAAATGAAATTTAATATGAAAATCACAAAAACAGTAGTAATTCTTCTATTTTCCTGTGGATTACTTTCGTATTCTCAAGAGGCAAAATTTATTATAATTACCAATCCATTAAATATGGATAGAGAATTTGAAACAGTAGAATTATATAAAAGTAAATTGGATTTAGAATCTTCGGATGTATTAGAAAACTTTAGAATTAGAGAAGTTGGAAGTACCGAGTTTTTAATCTCCCAATGTGTAGATGAAAACGGAGATGGTATAAACGACATACTACTTTTTCAACCAAAAATTAAGGCCTCTGCTACTAATAAATACGAATTAGTATTAAATACGGATGCTACTACTAAAGATCCTATTACTTATTGTTATTCTAGATTTGTTCCAGAAAGAACCGACGATTATGCTTGGGAAAACAACAAAGTTGCCTTTAGAACCTATGGACCTGTTGCTCAAAAAATGGCAGAAGACAAGGTAAAAGGAGGTACATTAACTAGCGGAATTGACGCTTGGTTGAAAAGAGTAGAATATCCGGTTATCAATAAATGGTACGAAAAATATACTAACGGAACTGGAACGTACCACAAGGATACTGGTGAAGGATTGGATAATTTTCACGTTGGAGACAGCCGCGGAATTGGTGGTGTAGCCGTAAAAGTAGATTCTACGTATTACTTTTCTAAAAATTTTACTACTTGGAAAACCATAACTACAGGTCCTATTAGAACTAGTTTTGTTTTAACCTATGCCGATTGGGATGCTGCAGGAAATAAAATTACCGAAGTAAAAAATATTAGTTTAGATTATGGTAGTTTCTTATCCAAATTTGAAATTGATGTTACTGGAACCAAAGCACTTTCAACCGGAATTACCTTACATAATAACGATGGGAAAACCGAAGGAAATTTAACCGCTGGTTGGATCGATTATTGGCAACCTATTGACGATTCGGAATTAGGAACTGGGATTGTTTTTCCTAAAAAAACCATGTTGCAATTTGAAAAATACATGAATCCAAAAAAAGAATTATGTAATTTATATGCATCACTAAAGGTAAAAAACAATAAAGTGGTTTATTACACTGGTTTTGGATGGAAAAAACAAGGAGAATTCACCACAAAAGAAGCATGGGAAAACTATTTAAGTAACTATGCTATTAAAATTAACAATCCACTGACGGTAAAGATTAAAGAATAAAACTACAACCTACACACAACTTTTTCACACAAAAACACCCACAATAAATTCGTGGGTGTTTTGGTATAAAATAGTTTCTTTGTTATTCCCAACTATCTGTTCTAAAAGAAGAAGCAGGAAGCATATTAGTATCGTATAATTTTCCTACAAACCAATTGCTCCAACCGTAACGAACCGCCACTGGGACTTTAACTTCCAAACTAGAAACTTTAAGTTGTTTATGAGCAATAATTTCTGCTTTGGCAGGATAAAATACTTTGTCCTCCCCTGCTATTTCAAAATAACTTAATTCTGCTTCAGGAGAAAATAAACCAGTTTCGGCCCTGTCAAAACTTAAAAGTAAAGCACCATCTTTTTCTGTCATGGATTTATAAACGGGTCCTAAAAAATCCACATCTTTCATGCCGTAAGTTTTATTTAAGGCATTAAAAAGCAATCGTTCGGCAACTTCTTTTTTTCTGGGTGGATGTATGGTAACATCCGAACCAATATCCGAAAGAACTGCCATACCCGAATTCGGAATTAAATCCAATGCTTTGAGTTGCACTTCCCTGAGGTATTGCGAATTGGTTTTGTCGATGTATTTATTGGGTGCTATCTGAACATAATAAAAAGGGAAATCCCCTATATCCCATTGCTTACGCCAATCTTTCACCATTTCAGGAAATAACTGTTGGTACACTTTTGGTTCGTCGCGATTTGTTTCGCCTTGGTACCAAATTGCACCTTTAATAGTGTAGGAAGTTATCGGATGTATCATAGCATTATAAATAGCCGAAGGAATTCTCTTGTACTTTTCGGTGGTATCTTTTTTTACTTTATTTATATCCAAATAAGGAGTTATGGCCTCTTTACTCATCCAAGGTTGAATTCGGGTTCCTCCCCAAGAGGTCATTATTAATCCTACCGGAACGTCTAAAATTTCTTGAAGTTTTTTTCCATAAAAATAGGCAATAGCGCTAAAGTCTTTCACCGATTCTGGATTGGCACTATCCCATTTTTTATAATTACTAACCGTGTCCAAAGGCATTGGAGAACCATTTTCCATAATAGAAAACAATCGTAAGTTATCGTTTTTTGAAGTGGCAATCTCTAAATTTCCGTCAAATGTTGGCTGGCCTGTGTATCCTTTTAAAGGCATTCGCATATTGGATTGACCAGAACACAGCCAAACTTCGCCAAATAAAATATTATCTAAGTTTATTTTAGATTCCTTACTTTTCAGTTGAATACTTTGCGGTTCTTTACTTAAAGTAGTGTTTAGAGAAACTTCCCAACGCCCATTTTCAGGAGTTATGATTTTTATTGTTTTGGAAACCCAACTGGTTGTAATAGTAATCTTTTCTCCTGGTGTTGCCCAACCCCATAATTTAACAGCAGTATTGCGTTGGAGCACCATATTAGATCCAATAATACCCGGTAGTTTTATTTTAGCAAAACTATTTTGATTGCTAATTAATGCTAACACTACAAACGCGAAGAATATTTTTTTCATCCGAATTTATTTTTTTATGATTTTAACATAACTAATTGGTTTTCCTTCCTTACTAAAAGCAGCAAAATACATTCCTGTTTTTAAAGAGGAAACCTCTATAAAATTATATAGTAAATCTTGATTTATGACTGTTTTACCAGTTAAATCTAAGATGCGGATGGTATCGTAATTTTGTAAAATGGTTTCCGAAATATACATTTTATCCAAAACAGGATTGGGTATAAAAAGAGATTCCTTTTCAATAGAATTAGAATCTATTGCTAAACTAGCCACTTCTTGAATACTAAAATCGGAAAAACGTACTGCTTCATCTCGTAAATTGGCAACATCAATTAAACTGCGATAAATTCCCCATTTAGGGCGAATAAATGTATTATCTGGGCGGATAGTCGCAATATTGGCATTACTGTAAGACATTAAAACACTTCCGTCACTGTGCTTTTTAAGTGTTATGGAATACGTTCCTGAACTTCCTACATTAATTTTCTCTTCTGCATCTATCCAATTTCCTTCTAAGGGAACTAAATCAATAATATTTAATTTAACCGAACTAGTTGCTGCATTGGCAACATAAATTAATTCCAATTTATTTGGTGTGCCGATACGCGGAGTTAATGTAAACAATGGACTACTATCATCACCATTTACTGCTTTTATTTGATGTATATGCGTAAAATTAGTAGATGGCTGGAAGCCAACTGGTAGTTTAAAACTCCATTTATAAATTATATTTTCAGCGGTAGTTCCTATTAAATTGGCAGGTGATGCGGCATATGTTTTTATTTCAACACGTTGCCTATCGGTAGCCAAAGTAGCAACATCATTATCCAGAGCAGAATGCGAATAAAATTCGAATACATATTTATTCAAATCGGTATCAAATACTTCAGCAATATGTCTTCCAAATGCTTGGTGGGATCCATCGGGTGCTTCGTCAGGTGCTTCTACAGTACCAGTTCCGTTTCCTGGCGCAAAAACACTAGTAATTAATTCGTAGGTATTTCCTGGTCCATTGGCATTTAAAGTTACCTGCGAATAGGCTAAAGATTGAATCAGCAATAATGAAAATATTGCTATTACATTAACTCTTTTATTTGGCGATTTTTCATTCATAATTAATTTCAAATAAAACTAAAATTCTTTTTCTCCGATTTCACTGGTAGGCAATTTGCTTTTACTGCTAAGTTTATTAAAATTATAACTAAAATTAACAAGCAAAACATTGGTCTCGTAGATATAATTAGTGGTGGTATAAAAATCAGCACCAAAGGTGGTAATGCGTTGTTGGTTCGAACCCATGTGTCCAAAATTGATATTTTGCCATTGCATCCCTAGAGTTCCATTTCCTTTTAATATGGTTTTTTTCAGAAATAAATTAGGAGATAAAAATCGGGAATCTTCTCCTTGGGGTGTTGGCTTAGCCGAAGTATAATTTACATTGGCAGTTAGGCTCCAATTTTGATGTAAAATAAAGGTACTATTGGCATTCAAATTATAAACCCAATTCGAATTATCTATAGTGGATGTTTTTCCTAAAACATTCAAATTTCCTGTAATTTTATAATTGTAAATGTTTCCGCCTGCATAAAGCGATAGCCATTTTACAGGTTTTACATTGGATCCAAATTCGATTCCATAAAGTCGTGCTCTATCGGCATTAGTGAAAACTCTATTCAAAATGGTATCGGCATAAACGCTGTTAACCCTTTGAATTGGGTTTTTAATATTCTGATAATATAAAGTGGTAAAGACATTTCCTTTTTTGAAAGTGTGGTTCATTCCTAATTCGACTAAATCTACAAATTGTGGCAATAAATCTGGATCGCCTTGTTCTAATGTTTCCGAATGTTCTCGTTCTGGAATTGGGTTTAACTCAAAATTATTGTTGCGTTGCACTCTTTTACTATAACCTAATTTTACATTCCAAGAATTATTAAAGGTATAAAGCAAATTAGATGAAGGAAATAAATTACTTAAATTCAATACATGGGTATTACTATCTGTTGACAATACAACCTCTCGTGCCGAATATTCATAGCGCAATCCAGCCACATAAGTTAATTTGTTGGCTTTACCGCTATATTGCGAATACACTCCATTAATATGATTTATGGATTTAGCCGTTCCTCTAAAACTAGCAGTATCGGGCTGGGCGGTTAATGGAAAAACAATATAATCAAAATTCCCATTTTGTTTATCAAAACGATATTGATAACCACTTTCTAATTTTCCAGAACCAATGGCAATCGAATAATCTAATTTAAAACGAAGTCCATTAATTGGGTTACTATACGGATTACTAACTTGTTGCAATACAATAGATTTTGTAGGTAAATCTAAATTGTTGTTAATTGTATTTCCGTATAAATTGGCATTTTCATATAAAAGTGAAGTAATCAAATTGGATTTATTGGCAAAAGTATGGGTGTAATCAAAATTAGATAAAGTGAAAGTTCCTTCTTTAGTTTGTAAATTAGAATTGAAATAAGTGTTTTGACTTATTAATGCATCTGTAGATAAATCGGAAGTGGTATTGTTATAAACCAAATCAGCACGTCGGGCTTGGAATTTTTTTCCAATATAAAATCCAAAACTAAACGCATCGTTTTTATTTGCAGCATACAAAATTGCTGTTTTGGTTCCGTAATTGTATTTATCAAAACTTCGTTCGCCATTGGATGGAAATCTCGTAATGGTATTATTGGCGAAATTTTTAGTGAACACATCCCCTTCTCGATAACCATTAACATCGTTTCGAAGATAATTTGCGCTTACTGTAATATCAAATTTATTTTTTTTATAATTAAAAGTTAAGTCGCCTCCAAAACGTTTTGGTTTTTCCAGATTATTATAATCTCCAGTACTTGGCAAGCCACCTGATAAATTGGTAGTCAGGGCTACTCCGTTGGTCGTTCCCTTTTTAGTAACAATATTTATTATCCCTCCTTTACCATCGGGATCGTATTTGGCAGAGGGAGCAGTTATTAATTCAATGTTTTCAATGGTATTAGAAGGCAATTGACTCAATACGGTTTGGGCATCCGTTAAAACAGGTTTTCCATCTATTAAAACCATAAATCCATTAGAACCTCTTAGGCTAATATCCCCTTGACCATTAACTGTAACAGATGGTAAATTTTTAATTATATCTATTGCGGTTCCTCCTTTTGCTGTAGCAAATTGATCGGATTTGTATTGTTGTTTGTCTATTTTATTATAGGAATTGGATTTAGAGCCTTTAATAGCAACGTCTTCCAAAACTTTACTACTTAGTTTTAATTGGATGGTATCTAAATTCAAAACTTGATTTGGAGAAACGATAGCATCCATAAATCTATTGGAATAACCAACAAAGTAAATTTTGATTTTATAATTTCCAGGCAAGACATTTGAAATTAAAAAAGAACCATTTTTACTTGCAATTTCCCCTGCAATTACCGAATTATCCATAGGATTCAATAAGGCAATACTTGCATATTCTATTGGTTGCAAATTTTGACTATCTAAAACAACTCCTATTATGCTACTTTTTTGAGCAACAATTATTTGGAATGAAAATAAAATTAGTATTAAATAAAGAAAAGAATTTATGCGAATCATTTTTTAAACTATTTTGCTTCTTCGTTAATAGAAAAATCATTAAATCGAACGGCTTCGTCTCTTAATTCTTCTGCTTTTTTAAGACTTCTGTATATTCCCCATTTTGGACGGATGAAATTATTATCGGGTCTAATGGTTCGGATGTCTTTGCTACTAAAAGAAAGTAATTCTTGTCCGTTTTTTACTTTTTTAATGGATATAGAATAGGTTCCGTTAGCACCAATTTTAATTTTCTCGGTAACTTCCACCCATACACCTTCAAATTCGGAAAGATCAGCTCTTGCAACAGTGGTTTCGTTATCGTGAATCACAACCAATTGATTTTCTTTACCTTTTCTTGCTGTTATTGTGAATATTGGCAAATCTTGCGAGCCTCCAACGGCTTTAATTTGATGTAAATGCGTGAAACTCGTAGAAGGTTGAAACCCAATTGGAAGCTTAAATTTCCAGTTATAAGTTACTGTTTCGCCTAAAGTTCCTCTCAAATTATCTGGAGATTGCTCATACGTTTTTATTTCTACACGTTGCCGATCTTCCTTTTCACATCTGTCGTTATCGGGTTTTACATGGGAATAAAATTCGAAAACATTCGCTTTTAAATCGGCATCCCAAACTTCAGCAATATGCCTTCCAAAAGACGCATGGATACATTCTGGATTTTCTACAGCTTCACTTCCTGGGGCTAAAACACTATTAATTAATTCATAAGTATTTCCGGGACCGTCTGCTTTTAAAATCACTTGTGAATGACAAACAATAGGAAATGCAGCAATAAAAAGGGCATGGTATAATTTCATTTGGGGGTAATTATCTAATTTGTAATTTTATTTAAATGGTGCTAAACTGGCAATGAATTTCAGTATCGCTTCATTAATTTCGGTGTTTTTATCTTTTTCAAATTTTCCGTGTAAGCCTCCTGGAACAGTGAAAAATTCGGATTTAACACCCAATTCCTGTAATCTTTTATACAAATCAACCGATTGGTGGTAAGGAACCGTTGGATCGGCATCGCCATGAACAATAAAAACAGGCGGACTATTTTTAGTTATATAAGTAATTGGAGAAACTGTTTTAATAAACGCTTCATTTTTAGCATTGTCACCAAGCCAAAATGCAGGAGAAGAACTTTTATGGTCTGGGCCATAAGTCCAATCCCAAACATCCATAATACCATATTTATCAATAATTGCAGCAACTTTAATATTTTCGGTTCCTTTGCAATTCGTATCAAAACGATGGTCATTACCTAACAAACCTCCCATTAATGCCAAATGTCCTCCTGCACTTCCGCCCATGATAATAATCTTATTGGGATCAATGTTTAGTTTTTTGGCATTTTGAATTAAATAAACCAGCATGCATCTAGTGTCTTCTATTGCTGCAGGTGCTTTTGCTTGATCACTCATTCGGTATTCCATATTGGCAACAGCAAATCCTGCTTTAAAAAATGGATAAAACCCTCCTTGGGTATCTTTAGATCCTGTTTTCCAACCACCACCATGAATATTAATGATAATTGGAGTTGGTTTGGTTTCGTTTAGAGCCAAATACAAATCGGCTTTACCTTCCCAATCTTTTACTTTGGTATAAACAACATCGAGTTGCGCCACGTAATTTTTAGGAAAAGCAACAGGTTTTTTTATAATTGAATCTTTAATTTGTGCAGTACTAATTGTTGCAATTAGAACTAATGCTAGTGCTAACAAGATATTTTTTTTCATTAGAGAATTAAATTTTAAATAAAAATGCGATATCTTTTATAAAAAAATACCGCATTTTCAATTTATAGTGAATTAATAATTATTGTACAATCAATTTTTTAGTAACTGAATTTCCTTCTTCTATAATTTTTACAAAATAAGTTCCTTTACTTAAACTAGAAACATTAATTGCTTCTGTTGTAATTTTAGTTTGAAGTACTTCTTGACCTAAAGTGTTATAAATAATCACTTGTTTTTCTAAATCAGAAGAAGAAGTAATGTATAATTTTCCGTTTGCAACTGGATTTGGATACATTTTAAGTCCAGATATATTCATTACCTCATTAGCACTTAAAGTAGTTTCTAAATATGCATCTGCAAAATTATTTCCAACTCTAATTTCATCAACAATAAATAATGGTGTAGAGGATGACGATGCTTGTACTAATTTAATTCTGTCTAAATGATCTCTACCAACAGGAGTTGTTGGATTGTTTTGAGATAAAGTAGGTGATGTAAAAACAGAAAGAGGATCTATCCATAAATTAGATACTTGATTTAATGTATCGGCACTTCCAATGTTTTCATAACTAATTACAATAACATGTTGTGAATTAAAGTTATATTCTGTAGGACTCCAAACACAATCCGTACCACTATTGGATTTGGATAAACCAAGGTTATATTTACCTGTAGTCATGTTTTTTCTGAACATTACATCCGATGCATAACCAGCCGTAACTAAACCTGAAACCGAATCTACAATTTCAGATGAAAAACTATAAAATCCAGTTGGAGTAGAATAATTAGGGTCTGAAGTAGTAGATGCTACAATAGATGGTGCATCGGCAGCATTAAACACAAATGAAGAAAACAAATTTCCACTGGTAGTATTAGTAAATTTTATTTCTGGATCAATTCCTGAGCCAACAAAAGAAATTGCATTTCCTGTTGCAACTGGAAGTATATTCCATACTGGAGAAGCTACTATAGATACATCATCTGTAATATTACTACTTGGAGTTAAAGACCATGAACCTAATCCAACACCATTATTAGTTGCTAGAAGGGTGCTAGAATTATTATTCATTAATATCAATTTATCTGCAATATTATAATCGCCAAAACTTTCGTAAAAAGGCAATGTTTTTAGTGCAATATCACCAACAAATACTTCTGTTCCAACTCTAGGACTTTCAATTCCATTATTGGTTTGCGACACATAATAATTGGCATAAGTTAATGGTGTTGAAGATACTAATGCGGCACCTCCAGTAGAAGCAGTATACCATTGTAAATTAGTTCCAGTAGCTACTAAGTCGGCAACGGTTGGATTTGAATTGCTATTAAATGCTTGTCTAGATTCAACAGTAGGCAAAACTGCAAACGTTGAAGGTCCACCTATAGATTCTCCCCAGTTATTTGCAACCCTAACCTCATCGATAATAATTGTAGGTGTAGAAGAAGAAGAAGCTTGTACAAGTTTAATTCGGTCTAAATGATCTCTGCTAACAGCTGTTAAAGGATTATTTTGAGATAAAGTAGCAGCAGGTTGTGCTGTAGTTGTTGGGTCAATCCACAAATTAGATATCTGGTTTAAAGTATTAGTAATTCCAATATTCTCATAACTAATTACGATAACATGCTGTGTGTTAAAATCATACTCCGTAGGGCTCCAAACACATTCTGTACTACTATTGGATTTTGACAATCCTAAGTTAAATTTACCAGAAACCATATTTTTTCTAAACATAATACTAGAAGCATAATCTGTTGCAACAGTACCTGTACCCGTATTAATTGATTCCGCTAAAAAACTGTAAAATCCAGTTGGAGTAGAATAATTAGAGTCTGTAGTAGTAGAGGCTACTATAGTAGAAGCATCAGCTGCAGTAAATACTAAAGACGAATATAAAGAACCACTTGTAGTATTAGTAAAATGTAATTCAGGATCAATTCCAGATCCAGAATATGTAATTGCATTTCCAATTGCAGCAGGAAGAATATTCGGAGTCCATGTTGGAGAAGCTAAAACAGTAACATCATCTGTAATATTTGAACTAGGAGTTATAGACCAAGATCCTAAACCAACACCTGCATTAGTAGCAACAAGAGTATTTGCTCCATTATTCATTAAAATTAATTTATCAGCAATAGTATAACTTCCAAAATTTTCATATAATGGCAAAGTTTTTAATGCAGTATCTCCTACGAAAACTTGGGTTCCAACTCTTGGACTTTCGTTGCCATTAACCGTTTGAGAAACATAATAATTACTGTAAGTTAAAGGTGTTGAAGTTGCCAATACAGAACCTCCTGTAGAAGTGGAATACCATTTTAAATTACTTCCTGTAGCAACTAAGTTAGCAACTATTGGATTTGAATTACTGTTAAATGCTTGTCTTGATTCAACAACTGGCAAAGCAACATAGGTTGAAGGTCCACCTAAAGTTTGTCCCCAATTATTTGCAACTCTAATTTCATCCATTGTAATTAATGGCGTAGAAGCTGAAGATGCTTGAACTAATTTTATTCTATCTATATTACTTCTAGTTACTGGAGTTAATGGATTATTTTGCGATAAAGTAGCAGCAGGTTGTGTAGTAGTTGTTGGGTCTATCCATAAATTAGAAACCTGGTTTAAATCATTCGCATCTCCAATATTTTCATAACTTATTACAATTACATGTTGTGTATTAAAGTCATATTCTGTAGGACTCCAAACACACTCTGTAATACTATTTGATTTAGATAATCCTAGATTGAATTTGCCCGTAGCAATATTTTTTCTAAACATAACACTCGATGTGTAGTAAGTTGACACAGATCCTGTACCAGAATTGATAGATTCTGATAAAAAACTATAAAATCCAGTTGGAATAGAATAGTTAGAATCTGTAGTAGTTGAAGCAACAATTGAAGTCGCATCTGCAGCAGTAAAAACAAAAGAAGAGTATAAACTTCCGCTAGTGGTATTAGTAAATTGCAATTCTGGATCAATACCAGATCCTGCATAAGTAATTGCATTACCTGTTTCAGTTGGAAGCACATTTGCACTCCATCCTGGCGATGCAACAATAGTTACATCATCTGTAATATTAGCACTTGGAGTAATAGACCATGAACCTAAACCAACTCCGTTATTAGTTGTTAAAAGCGTATTAGCACCATTATTCATTAATATCAATTTATCAGCAATATTGTAACCAGCAAAACCTTCGTAAAATGGTAATGTTTTTAATGCTGTATCTCCAACAAATACTTGTGTTGCAACTCTAGTACTTTCAGTACCATTTACCGTTTGAGATACATAATAATTAGTATAACTTAAAGGTGCTGAAGATGCTATAGGAGAACCACCTGTTAAAGCAGCGTACCATTTTAAATTTGTTCCAGTTGCAACTAAATTAGCAACTGTTGGGTTTAAAGAACTATTTAATGCTTGTCTTTTTTCAACTACTGGAGGAGCAGTATAAGCTGGTGGTGGACTTAAAGTTATTTGTAAATTATCAAATTGGTAGGAACCGGCAACATTTGTACTGCTTTGTAAACCTACAACATATCCAAAATTTGTCATTGCAGATGTAGTAGGCACATCAGTTGCTGTACCTCCAAGAGTTAAAGATCCGGTAGCCGCATCTAAAATAATTGTTCCTGCATCTTCACGATAAGAAAGTTCCCAAAGATCAATTGAAGAATTGTAAGTAACTTTAACACTTAAATTATTAGGCGTTGTTGCACTTGGAATTTGTGCTAACTCTGGAGATTCAATTAATCTTGTAACTACAGAAGCTTCATTTACAACATCCCCAATTCCGTTACTAAATTTGATTAAATTAATACTTGCTTTACCAGACACACTATTATTACTGCTTTTTTGCACTACTACAGCATAACCAGTACCTGGAGATGACATATTGGATATTAAATTACCATTGGTAGCACATAAAACAACAGCATTAAAATATTTATTTGCAGGATAACCTGTTGAAGAAGAAAATGTATTGGTAGATAATCTTGAAGACTTCATATTTACTGTCCAAGTAACAAGATTAGTATTAGAATGCAATACTCCATTTAAACCAGAACCAGTTGGTAAAGCCCCAACCACACTAACTCTATTAGCACCAGTTCCTGTATTTGGCATAAAGTTTAAAAAACCATTATTGTTAGTATCTAAACCTACAGCGCTATACCCTGCAATGTTTGTAGTATAATTAACAGCAGGAGATGAAGTTCCTCCAGAATAATTATTGGTAACTGTAAAAGCAGTTGAACCAAAAGTTTCTTGAAAAATTGTTTGGCTCCAACTTACATTAGCACAAAACAAAAGTGCTAGAAAAAGAAATTTAAAGTTGTGTAATGATTTTCTCATAAAGGTTTATTTAGTTGATATATTTTAAAAAGAATAATAACTATAGAAATTGAATTATAAAGTTTTCTTCTAATGACAAAACTAATAACTATTTACAACTGATCAATACTAAAATAGGGGTAAAATTGTACAGAAACCAGGAAATTAAGGCTTAAAAAAAGAAAATGAAAAAAATATCTGCTTTTTTTATATAATTCCTAATTTGAAAATCCGTTAAAAAAACTTTAATTAGAAATTTTTATTTTTGAAGTTATTGTAGGGATTTAAAGAAAAAAATGAATTAAACAAACAGAATTTGTTACAAAAACGAGAAATTAATTAAACAAAAAAAACTTCCAATAGTATCAATATTAGAAGTTTTTTGGTAATAAAAATTTAAATTTATAAAGTAATTACGATAGCAAATACCTAACCTAACTTTTGCAATAATTCCGTAAAGTTAACTTGAGTTTGCGCTCCAGAAACTATATCTTTTAAAGTAAATAAATCCCCTGCTATTTCTTTAACCACAAATGGAATTCCTCTTTTTTCGGCATGCTTAAATTGTTTGTCCATTTTAGCAGCGTCTGGATATAATTCGGCTTTAATATTTTGATTTCGCAATTTTTGAATAGCCTGCATAGCCCCAAATGCTTGTGCATCACCAAAGTTTAAAAACATCACTTTAGTAGAAGTAGTAACTGTATGAGGAAATAAATTCAGTTCTTCCAAAACTAAATAAATACGATCTAAACCAAACGAAATTCCTACGCCACTCATATTTTTTAATCCGAAAATTCCTGTAAGATCATCGTATCTTCCACCACCACCAATTGAGCCCATGGCTACTTCTTTGGGTGCAGAAACTTCAAAAATGGCTCCGGTATAATAATTTAATCCACGCGCCAAAGTAACATCCAAATCTAAAATTGCTTTATGCAATCCAAGTTTGGTTACGTTTTCACAAATAAATCGCAGTTCTTCAATTCCTTTTTTTCCTTCTTCGGATGCCGAAAGTAAGGTAGAAAGTTTCTCGATTTTTTCTTGTATCGTTCCTGTAAAGTTGAATAACGGCTGAACTTTAAGCAATGCTTTTTCAGAAATTCCTTTTTCGAGCATTTCTTTTTTTACGCCATCCTCCCCTATTTTGTCTAGTTTATCCAGTGCAACTGTAAAATCAATTAATTTATCGGAAGCACCAATAACTTCAGCAATTCCAGATAAAATTTTACGGTTGTTAATTTTGATAGTAACGCCATTCAATCCTAATTCTGCAAAAACAGCATCGTACAATTGCACCAACTCCACTTCTTGCCATAAAGACGTAGAACCTACAACATCGGCATCGCATTGAAAAAATTCTCTAAACCTACCTTTTTGCGGACGGTCGGCACGCCAAACGGGTTGGATTTGGTAGCGCTTGAACGGAAATTCAATTTCGTTTTGGTGTTGTACTACGTATCTTGCAAACGGTACGGTTAGGTCGTAACGAAGTGCTTTTTCGGAGATTTTACCTGTTAATTGTTTGTAGTTTATTGTTTGTAGTTCTTCTGAAGAAACTTTATCTAAATAATCTCCCGAATTCAATATTTTAAAAATCAAGCGATCGCCTTCTTCTCCGTATTTTCCCATAAGGGTATCGGAGTTTTCAAAACTTGGCGTTTCTATGGGTTGGTAACCGTATTTTTCAAAATGATTGCGCATTATTGAAATAATATAGTTGCGTTTAGAAACCTCAATTGGTGAAAAATCGCGTGTGCCTTTTGGGATGCTTGGTTTTGTAGCCATTGCTTTTTAATTATGAATTGTCAATTATCAACTGTTCATTATCAATTGAATTTGCAAATATCCAACTTTTTCAACTATTTTATAATTCTTATGGGACAAACTTGTAACAAAAAACGTAATTTCGTGTCAAATTGAGATTATGAAAGGAGTTTTTAAAGAAAATATAAAGATTGCATTAGGTTCTATTCGGGCCCAACTGCTTCGTACGATTCTAACAATTGTGATTATTGCTATAGGAATTACCGCATTAGTGGGGATTCTAACGGTGGTTTCGGCAATTGATTATACCCTAAATTCAAAGTTTGCTTCTATGGGTTCGAATACTTTTAGCATCAACCAATACGAATTCAATACGAGAAATCAAGGTGGTGGCGAAATTGAGAAAGTGAATCCTATTATTTCTTATCCCGAAGCCAAAGCCTATAAAGATAAATACGACTATCCTTTTACAAGAACTTCCCTTTCTTTTACTGCCACTAGAACTGCCGAAGTAAAATTTGAAAACGAAAAAACCGATCCCGAAATTTCTGTTTTAGGGGTGGATGAATATTTTACTGCTAATAATGGTTTTGATGTGGTGCAAGGAAGAAATTTTAATGGATTTGATATTTCCAACAACACCTATTCTTGTATTGTAGGAAGTGATTTTGTAACCAAAGGACTCCTTAAAGACGTTAATCCTATTGATAAAACAATATCGATTCGTGGTGCAAAATTTAAAGTTATTGGGGTATTAAAAGAAAAAGGTTCTACTTTTGGAAACAATCAAGATTTACGGGTTTTGATTCCGATTCAAGTGGCACGTTCCCTATTTTCGGCACCAAGTATTAATTACACCATTAGCACTATGGTGGACAAAAAAGAATTATTTGAAGCGGCTGTGGATAATGCAACTGTTACCATGCGAAAAATAAGAAAACTAAATCCGGTGGAAGAAAGCAATTTTGGTATTTCTAGAAGTGATGATTTGGTGAACCGAATTGCCGAAATGACGGGAGTATTGAGTGCTTCTGCTTGGATAATCGGAATTATTACAATACTAGGTTCTTCTATAGCGTTAATGAACATCATGATTGTTTCGGTAACCGAAAGAACGCGAGAAATTGGTGTTCGAAAATCGTTGGGGGCAAAACGTAAAACTATTGCTTGGCAGTTTTTTATGGAGACTTTAATTATAGGACAAATTGGAGGATTTGTAGGAATTATCTTCGGAATATTAGTCGGATATCTTATGGCATCCGTAATGGAATTTGGTTTTGTTATTCCGTGGGGCGCTATCCTTGCTGCTGTGATTACAAGTTTTCTTGTAGCACTTGTTTCTGGTTTATACCCTGCTATTAAAGCATCTAAGTTAGACCCAATTGAGGCTTTGCGTTACGAATAGGTTATTTATTCATAAACGACAACTAATCATTCGGTTGTTTCCATAAATATCCTTTTTTAATTCAATATTTTTAAAGTTCATTTGTTCTAATAATTGAACCGTTTCTTTACCAAGATATTGATTGATCTCAAAAAATAGTTTTCCGTTTTCAGAAAGGTTTTGTTGCGCGAGTTGGGCAATTTTTCTATAAAAAAGTAACGCATCGGTATCTTCAACAAATAAAGCTAAATGCGGTTCGTATTCCAAGACATTAGGTTTGATTTCGGCTTTTTCTAGATTTCGAACGTAAGGTGGATTGGAAACTATAATGTCGAATTGAGTTGGAAGTTGGAAATTGGAAGTTGGAAGTTCTACCAAATCGTTGATTTTTAAAATATCTATATTAATAAAACTCACCTCAACTTTATTAATCTCTGCATTTTTTTTGGCTGTAGCCAATGCTTTTTCGGATACATCAATAGCAGAAACTTCTGCATTTAGAATATTTTTGGCCAATGAAATGGCTATACAACCACTCCCCGTTCCGATATCCAGAATTCGTAACTTCGTACTTTGTATTTCGTAATTCGTACTTTTTATAATCCATTCTACTAATTCCTCTGTTTCTGGTCTTGGAATTAGAGTGTTTTCATTTACTAAAAATGGTAAGCCATAGAATTCGGTTTCTCCTAATATATATTGTATTGGTTTTTCTTTTTTCAATTCGGACAATACACTTTCCCAACGAAGTAATTGCATAGCATCCATTTCCATATTAGGATCCAAAGCCAAATCAATTCGTTTCTTATTATGAAAACATTCTAATATAAGGTAAAAAAAACTTTCAATTTCTTGCGCATCATATAAAGAAGAAAGTTCTAGTAGAAATGTAGTTTTGTAGGTTTTTAGTAACATTGGAATTTAAAATTTGGAATTTAATTCTTTAATCATCCACACCGGGCAACTAGTATGTCCTGTTCCGCCTAGCGGTTCGCTAAGATATTCAAATCCCACTTTTTTATATAACTTTTGAGCGTTTATCATCACTGGGAGAGTTTCTAAATAGCACTTTTCATAGCCAAATTCAGTTGCTTTTGCTAAACATTTCTGAATCATTTCCATACCAATTCCTCGGCCACGTGCCTCTTGCAAGAAATACATTTTTTGCAATTCACAAATGTTATCAATAGAGTTATCCAATTGGTTCACTCCTGCTCCACCTATTATTTTTCCGTTTTCTTCTACAACAAAATAAATTGCTTTGGGGTTTTGGTAGGCTTCATACATAAAATCCAATTGGGTATCTGCAAAGGCAGTTCCAGTTTTTGGATACTCATCGGTAATAAAAACTTCCCGAATAACCTGTGCAATTTGCTTGTTATCTTCTTTTTGGATTTCTCTTAGTATCATAAAAACGAAACTTCTAAACTTTCTAAACTCAAAAAAACTTATTTTTGTGGTGTGAAGATACATGAAAAATATATAAATCGCTGCATTGAATTGGCCAAAAATGGTTTAGGAACTACCTATCCTAATCCGTTGGTGGGAAGCGTAATTGTGTATAACAACGAAATTATTGGCGAAGGCTGGCACCAAAAAGCAGGCGAACCCCATGCCGAAGTAAATGCAATTCATTCGGTTAAAGACAAATCGCTTCTTTCTAAAGCAACTATATATGTGAGTTTAGAACCTTGCAGCCATTTTGGAAAAACCCCTCCGTGTTGCGATTTGATAATTGCAAATGATATTCCGAATGTAGTTATTGGCACGATGGATCCTTTTGCAAAAGTGGCAGGCAATGGCATTAAAAAACTATTGGAAGCCGGAAAAAAGGTAACTATTGGAATTTTAGAAGACGAATGCAACGAATTGAACAAGCGTTTTTTTACATTTCACACAAAAAAGCGTCCTTATATTATATTAAAATGGGCCGAAAGCCAAGACGGATTTATTGCATCTCTTACCAAAGAAAAGAAAGCACCCGTTTGGATCACTAACGAATTTTCGCGTCAATTGGTGCATAAATGGAGAAGTGAAGAGCAGGCAATTTTGGTTGGAACCAATACAGTTCTAGAAGACAATCCTACACTAACTGTTAGAGATTGGACTGGAAATAACCCAATTAGAATTGTTTTAGATCAAAAGAATAGAATTCCAAAAGAAAGCCCTATCTTTGATACTCAAGCAAATACTCTTTTAATTTCAAAAGATACTATCAATTTCAAGAATGCTATTGCTTCTGAAATTGCGGATTTCTTATTTAAGAATGAAATTCAATCGGTTATTATTGAAGGAGGAAGACAAACCTTGCAAACATTTATTGATGCAGATATATGGGATGAAGCAAGAGTATTCAAAGGAATTACAACCTTTAAAAATGGTACAAGTGCTCCTGAAATTAGAGCAATAAATACAAAAAAGGAACAACTATTAGAAGACGAACTTATAACTTTCTTAAATTATGATTACAACCATCATTTTTGATTTTGGAGATATTTTTATAAATTTAGAAAAAGAAGCTCAAGTAGAAGCTTTTAAAAAAATTGGATTACCTAATCCAAATGAAGACTTGATAAAACAAAACGATTTATTTGAAAAAGGAGAAATCACGGCACAAAATTTTTTAGAGTCTTTTCAAAAATATTTACCCAATGCAAGTTTAAAAGAAATTAAAGAAGCCTGGAATACCATAATTGGCGATTTCCCTCTATATCGATTGGAATTTTTACAATTACTTTCTTACAAATACAAATTATTTTTGCTAACCAATACCGATGAAATTCACATTAGTAGATTTGAACACAAAGTTGGAATTTCCTTTTTTAGTGACTTTTATCAGTGTTTTGAAAAAGTATATTATTCTTACGAAATGGGAATGCGCAAACCAGATTCAGCAATTTTTTCCTCTATTTTAAACAAGCATGATTTAAATCCTAGAAAAACTTTATTTGTAGATGACAAAAAAGTAAACACGGATACTGCAGAAAAATTAGGAATGCAAGTATGGAATTTACAAGTTGGGAAAGAAGATGTTATTGATTTATTCAATCAAAAACATTTAGCGCTGTAAAAAAAATTCTATTTCGCACTTCAAAAAATTGAAAGACACCTACAAAACCATAGCATCTGCCTCGGAAGAAATACTTTTTAAAGAAAAAAACAGTAAGTTTTTTGGCTACGCTTTTCCTATAAATACCGAAGAAGATGTTAAAAGTCATTTAGAAATTTTGCGGAGGCAACATTTTGGGGCCGTACATTATTGCTATGCTTTTCAACTTGGAACCGAAAAAATCCAGTTCAGAGCCAATGATGATGGTGAGCCTAGTAACACTGCTGGAACTCCTATTTACGGACAAATTCAGTCTTTTGGAGTTACGAATGTCCTTGTAGTTATAGTTCGATATTTTGGAGGAACAAAATTAGGCGTTGGCGGATTAATTTCTGCCTATAGAAGTTCGGCACAAATGGCTTTAGAAGCGTCAGAAATAGTTGAAAAAACGATTAATATACATTATTCTATTTCCTTTGATTACAAAAATATGAACAAAGTAATGCGAGTAATTAAAGAAAAAAACTTAGACATTATCTCCCAGAAAATGGAAATAAGTTGCGAAATAGAAATTGCAACTCGAAAAAAAAATGCCGAAATAATATTCGACATTTTTAATTCTTTTTATGAAATCAAGATTAAATTATTAAACTAATTTATTCTTTAATTATATCCAAAATATACTGCGGCGGTTGAGTAGGTTTTCCGGATTTTAAATCGATAAAAACAAGTATAAAATGTGCAGTTGTTAATAACTCTTGATTTTCATTGCGGATTTCACAATCAAATTCTATCTTAACTCCGCTATGTTTTTTCAATTTTGTTTGCACAGTCAGCAGGTCATCATAGCGTGCTGGCTTCTTATAATTAAGATGCATAGACACTATTGGCAGTGCAATACCGCTTTCTTCCATGAATTTGTAGGAAACCCCTTTGTTTCTTAGCCATTCCACTCTTCCTATTTCAAAATAAGGCACATAACTACCATGGTATACTACCCCCATTTGGTCGGTTTCACCATATCTTACTCTAACTTCTACTTTATGTTCGTTCATCTATATTTATTTGCTTTTAATCTATTTTTAAAATACTCTATACAACATTTTTTTTTAAAAAACCATAGTCTATAATTTTTTTTAAACGATTTTTATCCACATATTTGTTATCCCAAAAAACAGAGGGTAAAACTATTAATCTTCTGTAGGAAAACCATTAATTAAATTAGTAATTTTAACACGAATATGAACAAAACTGCGCAATCAGTTTGGGAGAACTGTCTACTTTTTATTAAAGACAACATTCAAGAACAAGCCTATAAAACTTGGTTTGAACCAATCAAATCAGTTGAGTTGTCTGACAACGCACTATATATTCAGGTACCTAGTAAATTCTTTTACGAATGGCTAGAAGAACATTATGTTAAATTACTTAAGGTTGCTCTTACAAAAGAACTTGGAAAAAACGCAAAGTTACTCTATAAAATTAAAATGGAGAACACTTATGGTAATAAACAACCATTTACTGAACAATTGCCAAGTGCTCACCGTAGCCCTATAAAATCACAAGAAGTTGATGCACCTTTTAAAAACTTAAATCCAGAACTAAAAAATCCGTTTGTGATTCCTGGAATTAGAAATTTAAAAATTGAATCGCAATTAAATCCTAATTACAGTTTTGATAATTTCCTTGAAGGAGACTCTAACCGTTTGGCTAGATCTGCCGGTATGGCTGTGGCCAACAAACCTGGAGGAACTTCTTTCAACCCACTGCTTATTTTTGGTGGTGTTGGTTTAGGAAAAACACACTTAGCTCATGCTATAGGTGTAGAAATTAAAGATAAATATCCTGAAAAAACCGTGTTGTATATTTCTGCCGAAGTATTCACACAACAATATATTGATTCGGTTAAGAAAAACAATCGTAACGACTTTATTCATTTCTATCAATTGATAGATGTGTTAATTATTGACGACGTGCAATTTCTTTCTGGTAAAACTGGTACGCAAGATGTGTTTTTCCATATCTTCAACTATTTGCACCAAAATGGAAAACAAGTAATTCTTACTTCCGACAAAGCCCCTGTAGACATGCAGGACATTGAACAACGTTTATTATCTCGTTTCAAATGGGGACTATCTGCAGAATTACACCAACCGGATTACGAAACTAGAGTTTCTATATTGAATAACATATTATATCGTGACGGCGTAGAAATGCCAAACGAAATTGTAGAATATGTTGCTCAAAACATTAAATCTAATGTGCGAGAATTGGAGGGCGCTATTATCTCATTAATCGCGCAATCGTCTTTCAATAAAAAAGAAGTTACTCTAGAACTTGCTAAAAGCATTGTAGAGAAATTTGTTAAAAATGTGAAACGTGAAATATCAATTGACTACATTCAAAAAGTAGTTTCCGATTATTTTCAATTGGATTTGGATACTTTGCAATCTAAAACTAGAAAACGCCATGTGGTTCAAGCAAGACAGTTGGCTATGTTTTTTGCAAAAAAATTCACCAAAGCATCATTAGCAAACATTGGATCTCAAATTGGAGACAGAGACCACGCAACTGTATTACATGCTTGTAAAACCGTAGACAACTTGGTTTCTACCGACAAACAATTCAAAAAATTCGTAGAGGATATTCATAAAAAATTATCTTTATAAACGCAATTTTACTTCAACTTTTTCCTTTATTAGGATATAGAATAAATCATTATGCCGGTTAAAATAGTAATGGTATGCTTAGGAAATATCTGCCGATCACCATTGGCAGAAGGAATCTTAGCCTCTAAATTACCAAAAGACAAATTTCTAGTAG
Organism: Flavobacteriaceae bacterium; assembly: GCA_947451525.1. Lineage (GTDB taxonomy): Bacteria > Bacteroidota > Bacteroidia > Flavobacteriales > Flavobacteriaceae > Flavobacterium. The sequence goes on along the minus strand of CANFZM010000007.1, from coordinate 52,699 downwards.
ATTCCGCTGGAACTGGATCTTGGCATGTTGGAAAAAACCCCGATTCGCGATCTATTGCTACTGCAAAAAAACACGGCTTGAATATTTCTAATCAAAAGGGTAAACATTTTAACGCTACCTTTTTTGAGGAATTTGATTATATCTATGTTATGGATGGTTCCAACTATGACGATGTAACTTCTTTAGCAAAAACAGAAGCCCATAAAGAAAAAGTAAAATTGATACTTGAGGAACTTTTTCCTGGCGACAATGTAGACGTTCCAGATCCTTATTATGGTTTGCAAAATGGCTTTGATATGGTATATGAAATGCTAGACGAAGCCACAGATTTATTAGCAAAAAAATTAATCGAGAAACATTCTTAATGAATACTAAGAACTTAATAGGGAAACTATACCTCATTCCAACTACTCTTGGCGACTGTAATCCGGAGGATGTTTTACCACAAACGGTAAAAAGAGCCATTCAATTTATTGACCATTATATTGTGGAAAACGAAAAAACTGCACGCAAGTGCATTAAAAGCGTTTTGCCAGAAAAGGTACAATCTTCTTTAATTTTAAGTACTTTAAATAAATATACCGAAATTGCCGAACACAACGAAATGCTTAAGCCTTGTTTTCAAGGAATAAACGTTGGACTTATGAGTGAAGCCGGTTGCCCTGGTGTTGCCGATCCTGGTGCTGCCATTGTAAAATTAGCGCACGAGAAAGGGATTCAAGTAGTGCCATTAGTAGGGCCTTCGTCAATTTTATTAGCGATGATGGGCTCTGGAATGAATGGGCAAAGTTTTGCTTTTAATGGGTATTTACCTATTGATAAATCGGATAAAAAAGCGGCATTAAAGAATTATGAGAAGTTTTCGCACGATAAAAACCAATCGCAAATTTTTATAGAAACTCCCTATAGAAATAATAAATTATTAGAAGATTTATTACAAACCTTACAGCCAAGCACCCACTTGTGTATTGCTGCAGACATCACGCTTCCAACAGAATACATCAAAACTTTTCGAGTTGCAGATTGGAAAAAAGTAACTATCGATTTACACAATAGACCTACTATTTTTATAGTACATAAAATGTAAATTTGAATGTACTTATTTTGTTATTTTATTCTGAATTTCACAAAACAAAGTACATCCTTTAGCCCCGATTGCAGTGGAAATCCTGGCATTGCGATAAATTATAAGTAGTATTGAATACGCTTCGTCCTCGCAATGACAGATTGTAACGGAAAGCGGGAAACCAGTATACTAAAATGCCCGAGCCTTTCGCTACCAATAAAAAAATTAATGAACTTTTACAGAACTATCGGCTTTAATGTTGTGGGTTTCGTAGCCTCCAAATTGTTTTAAATAACTTTTTATAGAAGTACCATAGCCATCTTTGCATTTTTTCTTGCCATTGGACTCTAAGTATTTTCGAATAGATCCTGCGCCTCCAAGATGGGCTGCTGCAAGAATTCCGGATTCGGTTACTCGAACGCCATCAATAGTTTGTCCTCTAAATTCTTCAATAACGTCTTGCAACTTAAATTTATTGAATTTTATTAAAGCAACGAAGGCTTTTTCTTGCAATTCTGGACTGTTCAAAAAAAGTGTATTATTTTTTATTCCAAAAAAGCGCAAAGCGGAAGTTCCGAATTGGTATTTACCCATATAGCCTAAGGAATTTACCAAATGGTATTGCCCTTGTGATTCTCTGATTCCGATTGCTTCTTTAAAACCAATGAAATGTTTTCCGATAAAAGGTAGAGTTTGACCGATATAATCAGAAGGTTTTTCGGAGGGAAATTGGTATAACAATTCCTCCTTTTCGCTTACATAAAGCCGCTTATGATTTAAAGATTCTATGGGTTTAAAAGCACTGCTTATAAAACCAATTATCATAACGATTCCTATGTAAAACGACCATCTATTTATCATAAAGTGTGATTTCCAAGCGCTGTCACCATCTTGATATTAACGGGACAAATATACAACTTTATTTTAAATAAAATTGAAAATCAAGTAGTTATGTTTTTTAGAAGTATAAATAATGGAATTTAAATCCTTGTGAACCGCTGATTTCTAACGTTGGAGCAGGAATTTTAATAGAATTAAAAACTGCGAAAAAAGTTTTCAAAAAGTGTGATTTTGTATGAATTTTAGTCAAATCGGCATCGAAACTTAGGTAAAATTGTCGCGTCTTTTTGGTCTCAAAAGAGGAAAAAAGAGGGTTATTTTCGGTTCTTCCAGTGATCATTCCGTCGGCTCCATAACCAACTGCAATATTTATCCATTTTGGAACTTTAGAAGATTTAAAAAAGGAATTTACATTGGCCGAAAGCCAATAGGTTTGTCCGTTATAATCTTTCAAAATTTGTTCGGATAAAGAACTCCCTAAAACATTTGGCCGAAGACTTGCATATTGGGTGGTATGAAAGGAAAATTTAGGAACTATTCGTTGTTCGTTCCAGATTAGTTCTTGCGAAACGTAAAGAGCCGTTCCAGTAGTATTGGCAGCCATATCGCCCCAAGAGAAACCCCATTCGGCAGAATACCCATCGAAAACCTCAACGGCAGTCATAAATGCCAAGCCAATGGTGGAGCCATAAATAAGTTTGGTTTTTTTAGTGCAGCCACTCCATTGCAAAGCATTGGCACCAAATGCACCCAAGTGGTAGGAAGAAAATAAATGCCCTGCTTTGTCCATTTGTAGCCATTCGTCATTATCGTTCACCGAATGCAGGTTAGAATGGGCATAATCGGCATACCAAAGTTGGTTTAAGCCAATTAATGCTCCAGAAGCCATAGTGGTTTCGGAAATAATGACTCCTGTTAGCCTTTTAGGTTGTAAGGTATCGGAGGGTTTAAGGAACGACTGGATGTTGGTTTGTGCTAATCCGAAAGGGGATTGTAACAGTATTAGAAAAATAAATAGTAGGGTTATCCTTCTCAATGTTTATCTTTTTGTCCCAGTTCCATTCAACCAATCGGCATATTTTTTAGCATTTATTTGATGCTGTGGATAGGTAGATGCAAATTCATGGTACCCAAAACGTTCTACACTTGCACAGAAATAAATATAATCGTTATTGTCTGGATTTAAAACAGCATCAATTGCAGTAATATCGGGCATTGCAATTGGTCCTGGAGGCAAACCTATATTTACATAAGTATTGTATGGAGAATTGATGGTTAAGTCGCCATACAAAACTCGTTTAATAATTTGATCAAAATCATTGTCTCTTAATTTCACCGCATATATAATGGTTGGATCGGCTTGCAATGGCATTCCTTGTTCTAACCTGTTTAAATAAACTCGTGCTACTTTTGGTCGTTCGTCTTTTTTAACCGTTTCTTTGTGTACTATGGAAGCCAAGGTCATTACTTCTACTGGAGAAAGGCCTAGTTTTTTGGCTTTCATTATTCGCTCCAGAGTCCAAAATTTTTGGTACTCTTTTAGCATTTTATCTCTAAATTTTTCGGCAGAAACATTCCAATAAAACTCGTACGAATTTGGAATAAACATTGCAATTACATTGTCTTTAGTGAATCCGTTTTGTTTTAAAAACAGAGAATCTCTAAAAACAGAAAGTAATTTAGTAGTGTCGGGTTCTATTTGGGAACTAATTCGAACGCATAAATTTTCTAAACGTTCTTGGTTGTTAAAGGCCAAATTTACTGGTACATTTCTTCTTAAAGTGGAAACCAAACCAAAACTACTTAGTCCTTTTTTGAATAAAAACCGACCTGATTTTACATTCTTATCGTACGAACGAAGTCCAGCTATAAATTTAAAATCATTGATATTTGTTACATACGGAGAAATAATCTCCAACACCTTATCGTAATTGGAACCGGTTGGAATTTCAACGTAAAATTCTTTCGAAACGTCTTTGGTATTATTGGTAAAATATTTGGCATAAACAATAATAGCAAAAACTAAAAAAAGTCCTGCTGCAGCAATTAATATGGTTTTTAACTTTTTGTTCAAAATAAAAACAGTTTTAGGTTAGTTTGTGATTTTTTGGGTTAATCAACTGAAAAAGAACTTCATCGTGGTAGGAATTATTAGTATAAATCCAATCTTTTTTGACGCCTATTTTTTCAAATCCAAAAGTAGCAAAAAGGTTTAAACTAGAAACATTATCTACTGCAATATTTGCGAAAAGTTGGTGTAATTGTAATTGCTTAAAGGAATAAGCAATTAAAATCCCTAATGCTTCTTTGCCAAAGCCTTTGCTCCTATCGGTTTCTTTTTGAATTACAATTCCAATTCCAGCGCGGTTGTTTTTAGGATCAAAGTCGAATAAATCGATTAAACCAATTGGAGTTCGAGAATTTTTAACACAAATTGCCAACCGCAATTGCTTGGCTTCATATATATCTTGGTGGGCATTTTCTAGATACTGCCGAATTAAAAATTTACTATACGGAGTTTGGGTATTACTAACTTCCCAAACCGATTCGTCATTTTCTATTTGATAAATAAAATCCAAATCTTCAGGTTCTAGTGCACGGAGATATAGGTTGGTTCCAGATAATGTCATAAAAGTTTAGATTTTAATTTCTCCCTCAAAAACAAAAGTTGCAGGTCCTTCTAAAAAAACATTTTCAAATCCATTATCGGTTTTATCAAAAGAAACTTTGAGTTTTCCGCCTTCAACATCAATAGCAATATTGTTAGAATTTGTTTTTCCGATGGCATACATGGCAATGGCTGTTGCTGTGGCACCAGTTCCGCAGGAAAGAGTTTCGTCTTCAACACCACGTTCGTAGGTTCGTAAACGGAAATTATTTTCGCTTAGTTGGCTTACAAAATTCACATTACTACCTGCTTTTCCATATAAATCGGAATAACGAATGGCGGCTCCATTAGTTTTAACCTCTAAATTTTCAATATCATTCACTAAAGTTACATGGTGGGGAGAACCTGTATTTAGAAACACATACTCCTCCTCTATTTTCACTTCTGGTACGTCTTTCATTTGAAGAGAAACAAATCCGTTTTCTAGAATAGTTGCATGGTGCAAACCATCTGTAGCGATGAAAGTCGTAGCATCTTTAATAATCCCGAGGCTTTTCGCGAAAGCAACTAGGCATCTTCCACCATTACCACACATCGAACTTTGGTTTCCATCGGAATTGTAATATACCATTCGGAAATCGGTATCCGTATCCTTTTCTAATAAAATCAATCCATCGGCGCCTATTCCGAAACGACGGTCGCAAAGTTTCTCAATTAATTGCACCGATTGTTTCGGGAAAAATTGCTCCCGATTATCAATCATTACAAAGTCGTTTCCGGTTCCTTGGTATTTGTGAAATTTCATTCTTCGATTATTAAATAAAAAAGCATAATTTACTTCGTGTTTCGCAAAGTTACAATTATTAATGATACGTTAAAGATTGTTAAACGAGCGTTAAAGCATTTTTTTGAAAATAAAAAAAGTATAATTTTACTTTCAAATAATAAAATCCCAAATATATGAAACGATATTCCAGTTTGTTTTTAGTAGCATTATTAAGTGGCGCCACTACACTTGGCGGCTATAAATTATTTGTAGAAAAAGATTTTGGAAAGAAATCAATTATCACACAAGCATCCGAAAATTATAATAGAACAGTTGGCATGGGCCCTGAAAACATTGATTTTACCATGGCTGCCGAAAATGCAGTTCATACCGTGGTACACGTGAAAAATGTTTCGGTTCGAACCGTTTACAATCCGATTATGCAATTTTTTTATGGTTCAAATGGAGGAGCCCAACAACAAGAACAAATTGGAACTGGTTCTGGAGTGATTATTTCCGAAGATGGATATATTGTTACCAACAACCACGTTATTAAAGATGCAACCGAGTTGGAAGTAACTTTAAATAACAAAAAAGTGTACAAAGCCAAATTAATTGGTACCGATGCCAAGATGGATATTGCTTTGTTAAAAATTGATACTGAAGATAAATTACCTTATTCTACTTTTGCAGATTCCGATCAGGTGAAGGTTGGCGAATGGGTTTTGGCAGTTGGAAATCCGTATAATTTAACTTCTACGGTTACCGCGGGCATCGTTTCGGCGAAAGCCAGAAATTTAGACACAAACGGAATTCAATCGTTTCTTCAAACGGATGCCGCAGTAAACCCAGGAAATTCAGGTGGTGCATTGGTAAACACTCGTGGGGAATTAATTGGAATTAACACTATGATTTCTTCTCCAACAGGAAGTTATGCCGGATATTCTTTTGCAATTCCATCTAATATTACTCGGAAAATTATTGAAGACATCATGGAATTCGGAAATGTGCAACGAGGTGCTTTGGGAATTGTTGGAAATGAAATCAACGGGCAAACTTCTAAAGAATTAGGAATTAAAGAAACCCAAGGCTATTATATTTCTAAAGTTTTGAAAAATTCGGGTGCCGAAAAATCTGGTTTACAAAAAGGAGATGTAATTATTAAATTGGATAACCAGCCAATAACAACTTACCCAGAATTAACGGGGTATATCAGTACCAAAAGACCAAACGATAAAATAAATGTTACGGTTATTCGGGACGGGAAAAATCAAGTTATTCCAGTTACTTTGGTGAAAAATGACATTATTAATACCGATTTTAAAGGTTTAGAATTGGAAAATATTGATGCATCGGATAAGAAAAGATTCAAAATAGATTATGGTGTAAAAATTAAAGAGGTTACTAACGACCGATTGAAACCTTATGAAAATGAACTTAACGGAAGTATTATTCTTACTATTGATGGCGCAAAAGCATCTGATGTAGAAACTGTTTCCAAATTAGCCAATGACAAAGGTGAAAATCAAGGAGTGAGCATTGAAATGATTAATAAAATGGGACAAATAATACGAATCATCATTTAATATAATTTTTAATTTAGGTTACTAACCACCAACTTTATCGTTGGTGGTTTTTTTATGCAAAATAAATGCTAAATAATTTTACGAAAACGTTATAGTTGTGTACTTTTGCACCAAATTTTAGAATAAACACACAACATAACTATTTTACTACACATGAACAAAAACACTTTGTACGAAAAAGAATTATCGCTTCAAGCAGACCGACGTAAAGCCGGAGTTGAATTTATTAAAATTACTAGTGATTTATGGTACGACAAATCCATTGAATTAATTTTCTTTAGAAACCAATTAATTGACACTACGGTTAGTGACATCATGAACTTGCACGAATATGCAGGGGAATTTGTTCAAAAACCTATTAATGTTTTTGATACTGTAGAAATTGCACGCGCTATTTTAAATTTAGATTTGCCACCATCTAGAATTGACATTGGTAAATTAACTTACGAATACCATTTGGAAGACAATAAATACCACAATGCCCGTGCTTTTGTAATCGACAAATTAAAAGGAGCAAAAAACTCCGAAGAAATAACTCCGAAGGATGTAGTGCTTTATGGTTTTGGTAGAATTGGTCGACTTTTGGCTCGTGAAATGATGAGCAAAATTGGAAAAGGACAACAACTACGACTACGTGCTATTGTTACTCGCGATAGAAATGATGCACAATCTTTAGAAAAAAGAGCATCTTTATTGCGATACGATTCGGTTCATGGGGATTTTCAAGGTTCGGTTTCGGCAGATATCGAGAACAATGCCTTAATCATCAACGGAACTACCGTGCATGTTATTACTGCAAATTCTCCAGAAGAAATAGATTATACGCAATACGGAATTGACAATGCATTAGTGATTGACAATACGGGAGCCTTTACTACCGAAGAAGCATTGCAACGTCATTTAGTTTCTAAAGGAGTGGATAAAGTGTTATTGACTGCTCCAGGTAAAGGAGTTCCGAATATTGTTTATGGTGTAAATCATAACGAATTTAACCCAGATGAAGTTTCTATTTTCTCTGCGGCATCTTGTACTACTAATGCAATAACTCCTATTTTAAAAGCAGTTGAAGATACGCTTGGTGTTGTAAAAGGACATCTTGAAACTATTCACGCTTATACCAATGACCAAAATTTGGTTGATAATATGCATAAAAAATACCGTCGTGGTAGAGCAGCAGCTTTAAATATGGTAATTACTGAAACAGGTGCAGGAAGCGCCGTTGCAAAAGCATTACCAGATTTAGCAGGGAAATTAACTTCCAATGCTATTCGGGTTCCGGTTCCAAATGGTTCTTTGGTAGTATTGAATTTAGAAGTTGGAAAAGCTACTTCTATTGAAGAGGTTAACAACATCATGAAGCACTATGCTTTAGAAGGCGAATTGGTAGAACAAATAAAATATTCCTTAAATAACGAATTGGTTTCTTCGGATATTGTTGGTACTTCGGCACCATCTATATTTGATAGCAATGCAACTATTGTTTCTATTAACGGAAAAAACATTGTACTTTATGTTTGGTATGATAACGAATACGGCTATAGCCACCAAGTAATTCGATTGGCAAAATATATTGCTAAAGTTAGAAGATTCACTTATTATTAGTAGATTAAATTTAATTATTAATTCAACCCTTTCAGAGTTATTACTTTGGAAGGGTTTATTATTTAAACCATTAAGAAATTAAGATTCCTTAAGTCTATTACCTATTTTTGATAAAAACAAAAAACTCCCAAGTTTCCTTGAGAGTTTCATTTGCAAAAATATTTTTACTTACTAATTAAGCATTACCTGCAGCTGCGATTAAGTTTAATGCCGATCCCGCTTTAAACCAACCAATTTGACTATCGTTATAAGTATGGTTAGCCAAGATAGATTCTTTAGAACCATCTGCATGCGAAATTTCAATAGTTAAAGGTTTTCCAGCAGCAAAACTTGTTAAGTCAACAAAGTCGAAAGTATCGTTTTCTTGAATTTTATCATAGTCTGCTTCGTTAGCAAATGTCAATGCTAACATACCTTGTTTTTTCAAATTTGTTTCGTGAATACGAGCAAAAGATTTTACTAAAACTGCTTTCACACCAAGGAAACGAGGTTCCATAGCAGCATGCTCACGAGAAGATCCTTCACCGTAGTTTTGATCTCCTACAACCATTGTAGCAACACCAGCAGCTTTATAAGCTCTTGCAACAGCAGGTACTGCGCCGTATTCACCTGTTAATTGGTTTTTCACTTTGTTAGCCTCTTGGTTAAAAGCATTTACCGCACCAATCAACATATTATTGGAAATATTATCTAAATGTCCTCGGAAACGTAACCATGGTCCAGCCATAGAGATATGGTCTGTAGTACATTTTCCAAAAGCTTTGATTAACAATTTTACTCCAGTATAATTTTTACCATCCCAAGCATCAAAAGGTGCCAATAATTGTAATCTATCTGAAGTTTCACTTACCAAAATTTGAACACCTGAACCATCAGCAGCTGGTGCTTGAAAACCTGCGTCTTCTACAGCAAAACCTTTAGTTGGCAATTCGTCTCCAGTTGGTGGATTGAATTTTACAGCTTCTCCTTTATCGTTCAATAAAGTATCGGTTAACGGATTAAACGATAAATCTCCTGAAATTGCTAATGCAGCAACCATTTCTGGTGATGTTACAAAAGCATGTGTATTTGGATTTCCATCGGCACGTTTAGAAAAGTTTCTATTAAACGAATGCACGATAGTATTTTTTTCTCCTTTGTCTGCACCTTCTCTATCCCATTGTCCGATACAAGGTCCGCAAGCATTTGTAAATACTTTAGTTCCCATTTTCTCGAAAGTAGCAATAATTCCGTCTCTTTCAATAGTGTAACGTACTTGTTCTGAACCAGGATTGATTCCGAATTCTGCCTTTGGAGTAATTCCGTGTGCCACTGCTTGCTCTACAATAGAAGCTGCACGAGCCATATCCTCGTAAGAAGAGTTAGTACAAGAACCAATTAATCCCCATTCAACTTTAAGAGGCCAACCATTTTTAGCTGCTTCTTCTTTCATTTTAGAAACTGGAGTTCCTCTATCTGGCGTAAAAGGTCCGTTGATATAAGGCTCTAATTCCGACAAATTAATTTCTATAACTTGATCGAAATAAGTTTCTGGATTAGCATAAACTTCGTCATCTCCTGTTAAGTAAGACGCTACTTTATCGGCAGCATCCACAACATCTTGACGACCTGTAGAAGCTAAATATCTTCTCATAGAATCATCGTAACCAAAAGTAGAAGTAGTTGCACCAATTTCGGCACCCATATTACAAATAGTTCCTTTACCAGTACAAGACATATTGATTGCACCTTCACCAAAGTATTCTACAATTGCACCTGTTCCACCTTTTACAGTAAGAATATCGGCAACTCTAAGAATAACGTCTTTAGGAGCAGTCCAACCATTTAATTTTCCTGTTAATTTTACTCCGATTAATTTTGGAAATTTTAATTCCCAAGCCATACCCGACATAACGTCAACGGCATCAGCACCACCAACACCAATAGCAAGCATACCTAATCCACCTGCGTTTACAGTATGTGAATCGGTTCCAATCATCATTCCACCTGGGAAAGCATAATTTTCTAAAACTACTTGGTGAATAATTCCAGCTCCTGGTTTCCAGAAACCAATTCCGTATTTATTAGAAACAGAAGAAAGGAAATCAAAAACTTCTTTGGATTGGGAAGTTGCAACAGCTAAATCGGTTTTAGCACCAACTTTAGCTTGAATAAGGTGATCACAGTGCACGGTTGTAGGAACAGCAACTGTTTTTTTACCAGCATGCATGAATTGCAATAATGCCATTTGAGCAGTTGCATCTTGACAAGCTACTCTATCTGGAGCGAAATCTACATAATCAGTTCCACGTTTAAAAACGGTGTTTGGAGTACCATCCCAAAGGTGGTTGTATAAAATTTTCTCAGTTAAAGTAAGCGGACGACCAACTAATTCCCTTGCTTTATCCACACGGGCAGCCATAGACGCATATACTTTTTCAATCATTTGAATATCAAAAGCCATAATATAATAGGTTTATTTGTTTGCAGAGCAAATTTACGAAATCGATGTACTATTAAAAAATTTTTAGTCAAATAAGTTGTTTGTTTTGAATAATTTACGAATTAGCGATTTATGGCATAGCATTTTTATCAAAATAACATTTTATTGCTCTTTAATTGCTTATTGTTAATTTTATACTGCCTAATTAATAAATTTCTAAAATTTGTCATATAAAAAAAACTAACCAATTTTGGAAAATGGTTAGGTAGTTTGGGAATTATCCTGTAATTTTTTAAATCCTCACCCCCCGACCCCTCTCCAAAGGAGAGGGGTCGGGGGGTGAGGATTTTAAGTTATTTAGTCTTTAATAACTTTTTCTAGTTTTATGCCAGCATCTGTAGTGATTTTTACAAAATAAACCCCATTGGTGTAACCAGAAATATCCAGATTGGTTTGGTTGGCATTGACTTCTTTGGTTACTAAAACCCTACCTTGATTATCATACAACTCTATGGTTTTAATAGTATTATTGCCATTGATATTGATAGTACTATTGGTTGGATTAGGAAATACTTTTATTTCATTAATACCAAACTCTTCATTACTCATGGTACAATCACTAACTACAGTTATTACTTGTGTGGCATTACCACAACCGTTTAGGTAATTTTGTACCGCTACTTGCTCACTAGCATCTGCGCACACAGTGGTTAGGTTAGGATTACCGGTTTTCCAGCAGTCGTTTAAACCAGCATAGAAAAATCTTGGTTGATACCGTTTTTGATGTTTAAATAATTTAAATTATTGTTATTACATTTTAAACGCTTTAACATTGGATTATTACTAAAATCTAATGAATGAATTTGATTATCACTACAATATAGACTAGTAAACAAAGGATTATTAATTAAATTTATTGATGTTAGTAGATTATAATCACAGTTCACAGTAGTTAATAAAGGATTATTGCTTAAATCTAATAATGATATTTGATTATACTGACAGTAAAACGACTTAAGATTAGGTAATCCAGAAATATCGATACTTGATAGATTATTAGTACCACAGATAAAATTTTCTAATAAATTTAACCCCGTTACATTAATAGAATTAATATTACAACTGTTAACTCCTAAATATTTTAATTGAATTAGTGATGAAAAATCCATATTCGAGCTAAAAGGATTATTATTACAATAAAGGCTATCCATATTTGGAAAACTTTCTAAACCTATTAACGAATGAGTAACAAAGTAACTAGGAGTTGAAAAATTATTATTTTGTAAATAAACCTCCTTAACCAATGTGGCTTCAATAGGTTGTATTTCGCCATCGCCATTGGTATCAACTTTCATCCATTGACCAGAAAGGTTTTTAGCATACAAATACGTTGTTGTATTAGACAATGAAAGTATAGTTTTTAAATTAGTATCAGGAATATTAATATTTTGAGAATGGGCTAATAACCCTAATAGACAAAGGAAAAAAGATAATTTTGTTTTCATGTGTTATTTTTTAATGATTAGTTTATTAATTGTATTGATTCCATCGGAAATTTTTAGAACGTAAGTACCACTTGATAAATCACTTAATTCAATACTTTTTTTGTTAGTTTCTTTTACTTCATCTCTATAAAGCTCTTGCCCAAGAAGAGAATACACGATGATACTTGCTTGTTTAATATTATTTTGAAAAGAAATTATAAAAACACCATCTGAAGGATTTGGATTAATTACTATTTTTTCTATGTCTAAATCTTTTACTGCAGAATGCACATTTGACATTTTTGCATCATCGGTAATAACAGATATCCATCCATAACCATCAGAACAAACCATAGAGTTATTACTATCGCAAATAGTATAAGTGATAGGATAGGAACCAGGTATTGGTGGAATCCCTACTGCTGGATTAACAATACCATTTATATCTATTGTAAACCTCCCTTGCAATCCTGTTATATCTACAGTTAAATTACTCACATTTCCATCTAAAACAGCAGGAGTAAAACTATTGGGAGCATTCAACCCACAATCGGCAGCATAGAAGTCATTGGTAATAATATTATGGCCATTTCCAGAGTTAAGAGAACCATAATTATCGAAAACTGTGTTTAAAAAAAGTGCATCATTTTGTACAATGCCGCTGGTAAACTTGCATTTTGGGAAAAACTTTTACTTGCTCCAAACAATAAAAGAATCAAAAATAGTAGATTTTTTTTCATAATAAAAAGAATTTAAAGGTTAATTAGTTTGGTTAAGCCATTTTTTAAGGAAGAATTTTCTGTATTGAATTCTTAACTAAATGGTATTAATTCCGATTTTAATTTTGAAAAATCAAAATCTATTTGTTTTTGAAAAAATAAAAAAATACTATTTGAAATCTAAAATACTATTAGATTAATAGTGTTTAGAAATTCACTCAATTTAAATTAAAATATGCTTAGGGCATTGTGTACTTGCAAACCTTCGTGTAGAGTAACAAAGAAATGTACTCTTTAATGGCGCTTTCACCATAACGAACTGATAAAATTTTAACAGTAGGTTGTTAATAATTCTATCAGAAAAAACTATTCATTGAATAATTAATATTTGTTTAACAAATCAAATGTAAATAAAATATTCAATAAACACTAATTTATTGAAAATAAAAAACCTAACCAATTTTAGGAAATGGTTAGGCTTATATTTAGTTAATTAATAAGTTACATCAACTTATCAATAATCATTTCTTCGGTGATTCCTTCGGCATCGGCCTTGTAGTTCTTAATAATTCTGTGGCGAAGTATTCCAACGGCAACAGCTTTCACATCTTCAATATCTGGAGAGAATTTTCCGTTGAAAGCGGCATTGGCTTTGGCTGCTAAAATTAAATTTTGAGAAGCTCTTGGTCCTGCACCCCAGTCGAGATAATTTTTTACAAATTCATTAGAAAGCGAATTGTCTGGTCGTGTTTTACTAACTAAAGTTACCGCATATTCAATTACATTATCTGCAACTGGAATTCGGCGAATTAAGTGTTGGAAATCAATAATTTCTTGCGCTGTAAATAATGGGTTTATAGTTGGTTTCGCATCGGAAGTAGTGCTTTTAACCACTTCTACCTCTTCTGCAAAAGAAGGATAATCTAGTTTAATAGCAAACATAAAACGGTCTAATTGGGCTTCTGGCAAAGGATAAGTTCCTTCTTGCTCAATAGGGTTTTGGGTTGCTAATACAAAATAAGGTAAATCTAATTTATAGTTTTGTCCTGCAATCGTAACCGAACGTTCCTGCATTGCTTCTAATAAAGCGGCTTGTGTTTTTGGCGGTGTTCTGTTTATCTCATCGGCAAGAATAATATTAGAAAAAATTGGTCCTTTGATGAATTTAAATTGACGGTTTTCATCTAGAATTTCACTTCCTAAAATATCGGATGGCATTAAATCGGGAGTAAACTGAATTCGTTTAAAACCCAATCCTAATGCTTGTGAAATAGTATTCACCATCAAGGTTTTGGCCAAACCAGGAACTCCAACTAAAAGTGCGTGACCTCCAGAAAAGATACTCAACAACACTTGGTCTACCACGGCATCTTGACCAATGATTATCTTAGATATTTCTTTTTTAAGTTCTAATCGTTTTTGAACTAGATTTTGAATTGCTGCTACGTCGGACATACTATTTGAGTTTGAAGTTGGGAGTTGGGAGTTTGCAAAATCTGCGAACTAACAACTGCTTACTGCTGACTATTTTTTAAGCCAATTATTAGTGAATTTACAATCTTTATATTCTCCGTTAATCTTGATATAGGTTTCTTTAATTTTCTTTTCAGACCATTTTGCAATGGCATCTATTTGTTTTTCTTTAAGCGCTAAATCTTTAATTTTAGTATAATCTTTGCTAAAATCAGCAACGTGTTGCTCAATTTTATTTGTAACCATAATAATTTTGAAACGTTTTCCTGCTTTAGGATCTTCATCTAAAATTACTGGAGAAATCTCTCCACTAGTCATATTAGATACTTGACCATAAATTGCAGGATCCATATTTGTTAATTCAAAATGAGTATCTTGCGTTTTTGGATTGATTAATGTTCCTCCGTTAGCACGAGTTTCTTTTTCATCGGATAAGGTTCTTGCTGCCTCAGCAAAAGTGATTTCTTTATCTTGAATGTGTTTTTTAATCAATTCAATTTTATCTTTTGCTTCTTTTAAAGCGTTGGGAGTAATTTTGGCAGCCATTAAAATATGACGTAATTCCAAATCTTGTCCTTTAATTTTTTCTAAGTAGATGATATGAAAGCCAAATTCGGTCTCAAAAGGTTCGGATATTTCACCTTCTTGTAAGGAATAAGCAACATCTTTAAATTCTTTTACAAAAGGTGTTTTCTTGTTTATTTTATAGAAACCACCACTCGCTCTTGAACCTGGATCTTCGGTATATAAAACTGCTTTGGTTGTAAAACTTGCACC
This sequence comes from Flavobacteriaceae bacterium, assembly GCA_947451525.1. Classification (GTDB taxonomy): domain Bacteria; phylum Bacteroidota; class Bacteroidia; order Flavobacteriales; family Flavobacteriaceae; genus Flavobacterium. The sequence goes on along the minus strand of CANFZM010000007.1, from coordinate 37,356 downwards.
TGCCAAAACTTCTTTTTTAATCTCTTTTAGTCTGTCAATCACTGCTTGCTTTTCGGCAGCAGAAACCTTTGGCGTGATTACAATTTGAGCAATTTCTAATTGGGCACCTAAAAGTGGTCTTTCGGATTCTGGAATTTTCTTAAAGAAATTTCTAGTTTCTTCTGGAGTAATTTGAATTGGGTCGATAATCTTTTTTTGCATTTCGGCAGCCAATTTTTGTTGCTTCAAAATTTCAAAAAGTTCTGTTTTGAACTCGTCTTCATTATTTTTTTTGAAATACTTCACTACATTATCCATAGACTTAAGTTGCTCCACCATATAGTCTAATTGTTGGTTCATTTTTTCTTTAACCTCTTCGTCTTTAACTACAATAGAATCTTGAATGGCTTGGTGCGCATACAATTTATCTTCAAGTAATTTACCCAACATTTGGCAACGGGTGATATCTTTGGTTGAACCACCAGATCCCTCAATTTCTAAAAATGCTTTATCTATATCGGAATCTAAAACAATATAGTCACCAACAGTAGCAACTATACCATCAACTTTTTGTCTTTTTTGTGTAGAGACTACCTTTTTTTCTGGCTCTTTTTCTTTAATAATCTCTTGTGCATTTGCGTAAAAACCAATTAAAAAAAGGAAAATACCTAGTACTCGCTTACAATTCAATACATTCATCATTACTCTGTTTTATTTTTTAATTTGCTTTTTAACATTTTCAAAAGTATCTTGGTTTACTTTTACTGTGAATTCTTTTTTGAGTTCATCTACCCAATTTTGCTCTAAATATTGTTGGTAATCGTTTACCAATTTTCCTCGGCATTCCTCAAGTGTTTTAGGACCTGAAGGAAGTACTTTCACAACATTTGTAATATAGTAATAATCCCCTTTGGCAGTGATTTCAGAAAGTCCTAATTCCATTTTAGTTCCTTTAGGCAAACCTTCTGCTCCTTCTTCATAGACTGCTTGGTAATACATTACGTTTACATTCTCTTTGGTATTGAATTTTTCTTTAATGTCTTTAGCAGTTTGATTTTTCTTCAACATGCTTAACACCTTTTTCATTTTTTCTAAATCGGTAGAAGAATAAATCTCAGTATCCACTCTAGTTTTCCAAAGATGTTTGTCTTTTTGGGTTTCGTAGAATGCTTTTAAACCAGTAGTGTCTGTTTTAGAACGTTGCCAGATTTCTTTATCCATTAAGTCGAATAACAATAATCCATCACGATATTCATCCATTACAGCAGAAAATTCTGGAAATTCGTTTTCCAAATTATCGTTATTGTATTGGTTGCGTTGTTCATTAACAAATGTTTCGAATAAATTATCTGTTAATTTTTCAATTGGTTTTAGAGTAGATCCACCTTTTTGTTTGGAATAAACATAATCTAGAAAATCAGTTCCAGTGTAATTTTTAGTTCCAATAGTAAATAATGTTTTAGCATATTTCTTGGTATCGGTTGGAAGCGCCCATTTGTTATCATAGAAATCATTGGTCACTAATTTAGATAAAGAATTATATAATTTAGTATCTCTTTTTATTGGATATTTTACTCTTAATTTTTCGGTTAACGAATTGGTAATTAATCTAGAACGATCGTCTTTACTTATTTTATTTTCTAATTCTACTTTAGAATCGTCATAAGATTTTACAGGAAATCTATCAATGAATTTCACAATATGCCATCCAAATTGGGTTTCAAATGGTTTTGAAATAGGATTTTCTTTAGATAATGAAAATGCTTGTTTTTCAAATTCTTCAGAACTCAATTGTCCAGAAGCAAAACGGTTTAAAACCCCTCCTTTAGAAGCAGAAGATTTATCTTCGGAGAATTGTTTTGCCAACTCTTCAAATTTTTCACCTTGTTGTATTTTTTTATAAATATCATCAATGTTAGTCTCTGCATCCGGATTAGCCACACCCTCTTTATTTTTTAAGATCATTATGTGAGCTACAGCAACTTCACCTCTATTATCTCTAATGTCGTTAACTTTTATCAAATGATATCCAAAACGAGTTCGAACGGGCTTAGAAACGGAGCCTAATGGTGTATTATAAGCACCATTTTCAAAAGCATAAACCATTTTAAAACTTGTGAAATATCCTAAATCTCCTTTATTTTCTTTAGCAGAAGGGTCTTGAGATAATTCTTGTGCTAGTGTACCAAAATCTTCTCCTTTAGTTACTCTATCTCTTATGCTCATTATTTTATTATAAGCAGTTAAAGTATCGGCAGGCGCAGCATTTTCATCTACTAAAATTAAAATATGAGAAGCATTAACTTCTTTCAAAAGTCTTTGATATCCTTCGTCTATTAATTCTTTGGTAACTTTAGAATCGGTTGTGTAATTTTTAGACAACTGGGTTCTGTAACTCTTAAGTTCGGTTTGGTATTGCGTGTTATTTTGCAATCCTAACTTATTCGCTTTTGATACTTTAAGTTTGTATCCTACAAATAATTCTAAGTATTGATTTAAATCTTTTTGGGATTCATCTTTAACTAAATCTAAATTTTTATTATAAACTCTAATAAACTCATCCGTATAAAAAGGTTTATCATTAATAGTAAATAAAACCTCTTTGGAGTTAGTTTGTGCTTTTGCTACCAAAACAAAACCCATTAGCAACCCTAAAAAAATGTGCTTTAACTTCATTACCTATTCTATTAAATTAAGTTATTTTAAAATTACACGGATTTACCCTTTAGCAAAACCGAAGTTACAATCAACAAAAGTAACAAATCGGCTGTATTAAACAAGTATAGCATCTAGTATTAACAAAAATTTATTAACAGAATTTGAAGATATCCCTTTGAAAAGTAAAGTTGCATTAGTTATTTATTTAATAAATAGTATTTTTGCAATCCATTATAATAAATATGAGTTTTTTAAAAGAAATATTACGTCGCAGAACTTTCGGAATTATATCGCATCCCGATGCTGGAAAAACTACTTTAACCGAGAAATTATTGCTTTTTGGAGGAGCAATTCAAGAGGCTGGTGCGGTTAAAAACAATAAAATTAAGAAAGGTGCAACTAGTGACTTTATGGAAATTGAACGCCAAAGAGGTATTTCTGTGGCCACCTCGGTTTTGGCTTTTAATTATAAAAACAAAAAAATAAATATCCTAGACACCCCGGGTCACAAGGATTTTGCCGAAGATACTTTCAGAACCCTAACTGCCGTAGATAGCGTAATTGTTGTAATTGACGTTGCTAAAGGAGTTGAGGAACAAACGGAGAAATTAGTATCGGTTTGTAGAATGCGGAAAATTCCTATTATTGTTTTTATCAACAAATTGGATAGAGAAGGAAAAGATGCCTTCGATTTAATGGATGAAGTAGAAAAGAAACTTGGTCTTCATGTAACTCCGTTAAGTTTTCCTATCGGAATGGGATATGATTTTCAAGGAATTTATAATATTTGGGAAAAGAACATCAATCTTTTTAGTGGGGATAGCCGAAAAAATATTGAAGACACTATTGCTATTTCAGATTTAATGAGTCCCGAATTAGGAAAACTTATTGGAGAAAAACCTGCAACTAAACTTAGGGAAGAATTAGAATTGATTGAGGAAGTATATCCTCCATTTAATAAAGAAGAGTATTTAGAAGGAAATTTACAACCTGTTTTTTTTGGTTCGGCTTTAAATAATTTTGGAGTTCGCGAACTGTTAGATTGTTTTGTAGAAATTGCTCCAACGCCAAGACCAAAAGAATCAGACACTCGATTGGTTATGCCTGAAGAAGAAAAACTTTCGGGATTTGTGTTTAAGATTCATGCTAATATGGATCCCAAACACCGCGATCGTCTTGCTTTTATCAAAATTGTATCTGGAACTTTTGAACGGAATAAGCCTTATATGCATGTCCGATTGAATAAGAGTTTGAAGTTTTCTAGTCCGAATGCTTTTTTTGCAGAAAAGAAAGAAATTGTTGATATTTCCTACCCAGGAGATATTGTAGGATTGCATGATACAGGTAATTTCAAAATTGGAGATACCTTAACGGAAGGAGAAATAATGAATTTTAGAGGAATTCCAAGTTTCTCTCCAGAACATTTTAGATACATTAATAATGCCGATCCAATGAAAGCTAAACAATTGGAAAAAGGAGTTGATCAATTAATGGATGAAGGGGTTGCACAGTTATTTACTTTGGAAATGAACAACAGAAAAGTAATTGGAACAGTTGGTGCGCTTCAGTATGAAGTAATTCAATATCGTTTAGAACATGAATACGGAGCTAAATGTACCTATGAGAATTTTCCAGTACATAAAGCTTGTTGGGTAAAACCTGATGATGCCAAAAATGAAGAGTTTAGAGAATTTAAACGTGTGAAGCAAAAATTCTTAGCCCATGACAAATATAACCAATTAGTGTTTTTAGCGGATTCTGATTTTACTATTCAAATGACCCAAAGTAAATATCCAAGTGTAAAATTATTTTTCACTTCAGAATTTGAATAAAAATTAGAAACATTACTACTAACACTTAGGAATCTTTTTTTATGTGTATCTATGAAAGCCATTTAACGATGGCTTTTTTTGTACCTACTATTTATCTTTCGGAGTTGTTTTGAAATTTGTTTTATTATACTAATTATTGATCCGGATTTATCAATGAAGTGTCGGAATGAATCAATAAGATATTGGAATGCATCTATGCTGTGTTTGGATTGGAGGTTAAATAAAAAAACCTCCTCAATTGCTTGAGGAGGTTTTAGTGAAATTAATTTAAAACGGTTTATCTTTTAATAACACGTAGGGTTTTAACATTTTCTCCTTGGCTTACAATAACATTGTAAACTCCAGTTGGATATGCAGATCCTACTTCAAATCCTTCTACTTGAGTAGCGTCTAGGATTCTATTATCAATTAATTTTCCTAACATATCGTATACTTTCACTTGTAAAGCTTCTTCACTACTAGTTTTAATATCTAGTTTGAAGTTCTCTGCAAATGGGTTTGGATAAGCTGTTGCATCAAATAATGTTTCCATTTTTTGTGTTGAAACAATTGCTCTACCAGTACCTGGTGTTGTTAGAGTACATATTTTACCGTAAGGTCCCCAAGTACCATCAATTTTCACCATAACTTTTACAGAGTAAATAGTTGATGGTAACAATCCTGGAACAGTATTCAAGGCAAAAGCACGTAAAGTAGTATCAAAAACATAACCATAACCTATGTTAGCATTAGTAACGCTAAATCTATAATTAGTAGCATTAGCAACCAATTTAGCATAGATCATTTCCGTATTGCTAGCTGCTGTGTAATCACATTGTGAATCTTGCAAACTAGTAGTTGGGAATAACGGTGTGTTAATATTACAACTTGGTCCGTATGGCATGTAAACTCCGTTAGTATTTCTAACGGCAACTTCAATTTTGTAAGCAGTGTTATAAGGAATATTGCTCAACAAATTGAATCTAAATTCTCTTACACTTCTATCTAAATATTGAACGTTACTTGTCAACAAGTTAGTTATTTTAAATCTATACCCTGTAACATAAGAAACTAGGTTAGCATAAACTACATCTGTCATTGATAATAATGTAGTACCACATTGAGTAGTTAACACTTTAGAAGTAGCAGTTGGTGTACTAACTGTACAAGCAGAACCATAGAATGGTTGCCATACACTGTTCAAACGAACTGAAACTTCAATTTGATACGTAGTATCAAAAGCATAACTTGCTAATTGAGTAAACTTGAATGATCTCAAGCCAGTATCCAAAGTTTGGATATCAGCAGGAAGTGTACTAGGTACACCTGCAACCATTTTAGTAATTCTCCAACGGTATCCTTGAGCATTAGCAACTAAAACTGCCAATACTTGGTCGTCTAACAATCCTAAAGTAACTCCACATTGTGCTGGAATAACATTAGAAACTATAGGAGTACAACCTCCTGGCAAACCAACATTATCAATGTTTCCATTACAATCGTTATCTACACCATCATAACAAACTTCTGCTGCACCTGGATGGGTGTTAGCGCGAGTATCGTCACAATCGGTATTGTTAGAAACATAACCTGATGGGGCTCCAAAACAAGACACTTGTGTCACTGCTGGATTTCCGTATCCATCATGATCTGCATCGGCATAATAAGTAACGTTAGCATTAACCGTAATTTTAACAGAATTACTAGTAACTGAAGGACAAACTCCACTAGTTACCACAGCGTGATAATAAGTAGTAGCTGTTAAGTTACCAGTTGCTAATGAAGCTAAAGTAGCTCCTGTAACATCTGCCCATCCAGTTAATCCATCTGCAGATTGTTGCCATTGAATAGCTCCTGTAGTACCAGCAACTGAAACCGTAGCACCAGTTCCAGGACAAACTGCTGTTGCACCAGTTGCTATTCCTACCGCTGAAGTAGGGTTAACCGTAACAGCAATCACATTACTTGAAGATGCACTACAAACACCGCTAGTAACAACCGCTTTATAATAGGTAGTAGCAGTTAAGTTAGCAGTAACTAAAGAAGCTGAAGTTGCACTTGCAACGTTAGTCCATCCTGTTGTTCCATTAGCAGATTTTTGCCATTGAATAGTACCAACATTTCCAGTTAAGCTTAAAGTAGCATTACTACCAGAACAAATTGTAACCGCTCCAGAAGCCGTACCAGCAACTGATATTGGATCAATAGAAATTGAAGCAGTAGCTGTTCTAATACATCCACTAGCATTAGTAACTGTAGCAGTATAAGTAGTATTTGATGTAGGCTTAGCATATACGCTAGTAACAGCAGTTCCTGTATAGGCAACTGTACCAGCGGCATTAGTAAACAATCCTGTAATTGGAGAGAATACTGCAGAATCAACTGGTTTACAAATTACACCACGAGTTCTTGAAGTAGAGTCAGTAGTACATGTTGTATTAACAGATACTAATCTTACTGAAGTAGCAGTTGCAGAGAACCAAGTTACTGGTGATGGCCCATAAGCCAATACAGTAGAACCTGTAGAATCTGTAATCGTTACATAATCGCCAGCTAAAGAAGAAGAGAAAACATAAACGGTATTACTTGAAACATTCACTAATGAATATTCACCTGCATAACCTGCAGTTGTAATTGAATTTAATGTAGTCCCATTACAAGTAGTAGGCGTAAAAGATCCAGAAGGATATTGTCCTACTCCCATTTCTGTACACGCACTTGGTGAAGGTGTAGGATTAACTGGAGCAGCACTTAATAAAAGTGGAGCCGCTGAACTACAAACTGTAGAAGTCGCAGGATTAATAGCAAATGCGCTTGGAAGTGCATTAACCGTTACTGTGTAATTCACTGAATTACCACAACCAGCAGCATTGTTAGCAGTTAAAGTGTAGGTGATTGTAGCAGTTGGATTAAAAATATAACCATCAACAGCATTACCGCTCACTCCTGTACTTGGAGACCAAACATAAGTATCATAATCACTTACAGTTGAAGTAATTGTTACTGGAGTTGTAGTAGCATTTCCGTTACAGATTGTAGCACTTGAACCACTAATGGTTAAAGTAGGTGGAGGTGTAACTGTAGCAGTAACTTGAGTTCTGCTAGACGAACAAGCATTTGACACATTCAAATTGTAGAAATACATATTTGAAGCAGATGAACCATACCAATAACCAGCTGTTACACTAAATCCACCAGATAAAGCTGAAGAAGGGTAAGTAGAAGTACTATATCCAAGTGCGCCAACAGAACCTGATACAGCAGTCATTATTAAAGTATAATTTCCTGGAGTTGCAACTGTAATATTAAGTGGAATTGTTACCGGAGTCAATCCATTTCCTGTTGCAGAACTTGTAGTTACAGAAGAAACAACTGATGTATTTGCTGCATCTTTCACTGCAATAGTAAAGGTTCCAGTTCCAGTAAATGGAATATCAACACTTACTATTTTTACATTTGGTACAGTTGTAGAAAACATGATACCATGACTTCCTAAACTTATACCATTGTTAGAAGTAGCATTGCCTGTAGCCCCGGCAGTACCAGAACCACCACCAATATTGGCTTCTACATAATAATTAGTAGTTGTAGCAATAATTGGAGTAGTAAAAGAAGTTCCTGTTGCAAGAGCGTTTCCACCAGTTGCAGCAGTATACCAACTTAAGGTAGTTCCTGTAGAACCTGTTGCTGCTAATGAGGCAGTACCTGTTCCACAACGAGTTCCAGATGTAGTACCAGTTACAGAAGGATTGTTTACCCCAATAGTAACTGAATTTGTATCAGCATACGCACCACCATTAGCACAAGTTACTCTACAATAGTAGGTATTTGGTGTACTAATTACAGGAGTTGTATAAGTAGTAGCAGTAGCACCACTAATAAGTCCATTAGTATCATACCATTGGAAAGAAATTCCAGTTACACCAGTAGTATAACCTGAAACCGTAAGTGTAGAAGTTCCAGATACACATACAGAAGCTACAGAAGCAACTGCTGTTCCTGCCGTTGGAGTACCAGAACACGCTGGAGCTGGAATAATATTTAAAGTATAATCTTCCGTTTCTCCCCATGAAGAAACAATGCAAGGACCATTAGTTGAAGATTCTTTACAAACAACACGCATTCTAGTATTTCCAGATAAAGCAGATGTTGGAATTGTAATATTAGAAGTAATGATATGTGTATTAGATGAAGCATAAGCCCAAATAATAGTTTCTTCGCCAGCATCTGTAAATAAACCATTGTGATTTAAATCTACATAAACTCTTACGTCATGACTATAAGGGTTTCCTGCACATTCTGTAACTTCAACAGAAATAGGAACAATTGTACCAGCTTGAATAGCAGGTGCTGGAACAGAACCAGCAAAATTACTATAAAAATCTGCAGTACCTGTAGCAGTTCCTTGAGACCCAGTTAAAGAAGCACAAGTTGAACTATTATTTAAAGTTCCAATTGTCACGTTAGTTATTTCTTCATCACTTGTAGATGAAGCAGCTGATAGACAATAAGTAGTAACAGTCATTTGAGCTCCATTGGAGTTTACAGAACAACCATTTGAAGTAACTACTGCTCTATAATAATTTGCTGAACTAGCAGTAGCAGCAGCAGAAATAGCAACAGACAATGTAGCCGTTGTACCACCAGAATAAGTAGTATTAGCTGGTGTAGCATTTACTACATTAGCCCAACCAGTAGTTCCGTTGGTAGAATACTTCCATTGGTAAGTTAAAGGTAAAGTACTTGCTGTTGCAGTAACAGAATAAGTTGCTGTGTTACCTGCAACTAAAGTAGATGCTATAGGTTGAGAAGTAACTGTTGGGTTATTAATAATTAATTGTGCACTTACAGAATTAACATTAGAACAAGGAGCACTTGCGTTAGCGACAGCTCTGTAATAATAAGTTCCAGAAACTGGAGTTGAAGCTGTAGTGGTTACAAGTAACGAACCTGTTAATTCACCAGAATAAGTAGCGCCTACCGGAGTAGCATTTACTACGTTAGCCCAAGTTGTACCATTGGTAGAATATTGCCATTGGTAATTATTATAAGAACCTGAAGCAACCGCTGTAAAAGTTGCGCTTCCACCTGTGTAACAAATCGTTTGATCTGAAGGATTTGTAGCAAAAGAAACCCCTTGATTAACCGTTAATAAAGCACTGTTTGAAGTCGCACTATTTGCAGGACCTGTTACTATTACTTTGTAATTCCATGCGTTATTAGCTGTTGTTAATCCAGAAAGAGATAAAGTTGCACTTGTTGCACCAGAATAGGTAACACCACCAATAGTTGTATTAGTAATGTCAACAAAACCATAACCTTGGTCTTCTTGCCATAAATAACTGTTAACAGTTCCTGAAGGAACTACGGTAAAACTTGCAAGACCAGAACCTGAATCACATAAAGTAACATTAGCTGGATCGGTAGTAATACCCGTATCTCCAACATTTAATATAGCTGGGTTAGTATCTATTGGAGAACATGGACTAGTTCCTGTAATTGAACATATGTATAAATTACCATTATATTCCGCAGGAGTGGAAGTAATAGTTAATACATTAGAAGCAGTACCACTATATGGAGCAGTTTCAGTTAAAGGCGTAAAAGTTGTTCCACCATCTGTAGAAACTGACCAATGATAACTTAAACCTGTTCCTGTAGCAACAACAGTATAAGTTGCATTGTTGCCTGTAACAACCGTTTGAGAGGCTGTCGTAGAACTTGTATTAATAGTAGGAGGCATATTAACCGATACTGGTGTTGTTACAACTGTAGGACAACCTGAATTGGTTACTGTATAAGAAATAGTAGCAGTACCAAAAGCAACAGGAGTTACTAAACCATTACCATTTACAGTAACAATATTTAAATTAGAAGAAGTCCATAGTCCTGAAGGAGTAGTGTCTCCTAATTGTAACGTTGTTGGATAACAAGTAGTAGTATTACCACCAGTAATAGCAGCAACCGTTGGGTTGTTTGTTATAGAAAGAGAAGTAGTACTAGTTCCTGTATTATTAGCACCTATAACAGCAATTGTACCCGAAGTAACTCCAAGAGGTGCTACAGCAGTAATTTGAGTGTTATTTACTACAGTAAATGAAGTAGCATTTACACCATTAAAAGTTACACCAGTAGCTCCGGTAAAAGAAACACCATTTATGGTAACCGTATCACCACCTTGAGAACATACAGCCGATGGAGCAAAACTTGAAACAGATGTAGGTGTTATAACGACACTAAAATCATCAAATGAACAATAATTAGGTGCGTTTGTTGAAGTATTATCCGCTAAGAACCCTATATAATAAATACCCGAAGTTACAGGAACAAACGCTCCTTTTACTTGAGTGTATGTAGTAGCTGTAGCACCAGAAACAGTTGCAATAGTATTAGTCATAGCAGCATCTGTTGCACTAGTACCATAATAAAGACCAACTGTTGGCCAAGAAACACCATCAGTAATATAATAAACACTAGCTGTATAAGAAACTCCTGCAGTTAATTGTAATCCTGCAGAAAAGAAAGTTCCTTTTGCATTTGGAGAATAATAAACAGAACCAAATTTAGATCCAGTTCTTGGAGTTAGTGCAGCATTTGTACCAGTTGCAGCAGCGATATAAGTTCTTATTTTTCCCGCTGCTGAAATAGCAGGAGAAGCATTCATACAATCTGGAGTTTGCCCAGCAATAGTAATACCTTCAAATCCTTCACTGTAAGGAACAGAAGAAGGGTCACAATATGTTTTAAAATTAGAAGAGCTAGTCCAAAGACTGTAATCAGAACCTCCACAGAAATCTCTAACATAAACTTTATAAGTAGAATTTGCACTTAAACCTATAATAGCAGCAGTAACAGTTGGAGCAGTAGTTGTACCACTAGCAACTAAACCAGTTGATCCACTACCTGCAGCGCCAGAAGAACGGACTTCATATTCGTAAGAAACTGGAGTACCACCTGTTGGTGCAGTCCAAGAAATTGTAGCCGAGTTATTAGTAATTGCAGAAATTGCAATAGCAGAAACAGGAAAACATGTAGGTGCTGGAGCAATAGTAATTAAATAATCTTTGGTTTCACCATACGTATGAGGACCACAAGCACTAGTATTCGCTAAAGTATATGAATAATACTCAGTAGCTACACGCATTCTAACATCACCAAGAGTGGCTGTAATTGGAACAGCAACGTTTGCAGTAGCAGTCCAAGCACCACTTGTTGTTTGAACATTTGGAGTAAAAGTAACAAACTCTGTAGACTCGAAAATTAAGTTATTATTCCAATCAAACCAAGCCCCAACATAATTGTATCCTGAAGTATTTACAGACATTCCGTAAGTAACTTGTTGTGATAATGTAGTTGTAGCTGTAGAAGTTGGATAATTTACATAAAATGGAGATGCTAAATAACCTGAAGTTGTATGATTTAAATCATTAATTGTAACATTATTAATCGCACCATAAGTTCCACTTGATGATCCATATGTAGATACTGGAATACATGCTCCTGTATAAAAATTAGCCGTTGAAGACCAAGAAGATTGATCTGAACCACTACAATTAGAACGTACCCAATAGTAATATTTAGTATTAACAGTTAATCCTGTAATGTTTGCTGTTGTAGTACCTACAGCAACGTTTCCAGTTGGAGTAGCAGAAACAGAAGGAGTAATAGGACTCGTAGAATAGTAATAATCATAAGATGATGGCGTTCCTTGCGTAGGAGCAGTCCATGAAATAGTTGCAGTTGTATTTGTAATTGCACTTGCTGTTAAAGCAGTAGGCGCAAAACAAGTAGGAGCTGTAATTACATTTAATGTGTAGTCTTCAAATTCTCCATAAGCAGCAGGACCACAAGAAGAAGATAGAGCACCGGAATCACTATTAGCAATACGCATTCTATAAGAACCGAAGGCTTGACCAGCTGGAACAGTAATAGAACCGGAATAAGAAGCAGCATAACTAGTTGTTGCTACCATAGCTTCCCCTGCATCAAGAAAATCTAAATCGTTATTCCAATCTACCCAAACATAAAAATAACTTGTTCCACCTGTTTCTGTAATAGAAAGATTTAATGAACTTCCTGGTGATTGTGATGCGCTGAAAGAAGCTGAATAATCACCATAACCACCAGTACTAGCGCCAGTAGAATTATTAATATTAGAATAACCACCAGTGGTTGTGAAATTAGAAACATAATAGGTAGTTGAACCTGATGGAACACATTGACCGGTATAAAAAGAAGTCACAGCAGTCCAAGAAGATTGATCAGAACTACTACAATTTGATCTTACCCAGAAATAATAAGTTGAATTCGCAGTTAAACCAGTTAATGCAACTGAATAAACAGTGTTAGCTAAACTTCCTGTTGGAGTTGTAGCTCCTGTTGGTACAGTTCCGTTAGTAGAATAATAGTAATCGTAACCATTAGTAGGTGTTACAGGAGCAGCAGTCCAGCTCACGTTAGCAGATGTATATGTCAATCCAGAAACTGTAACTCCAGACGGAGGGATACAACTTGGCGCTTGCTGAATAGAAATGGTATAGTCTTTAGTCTCACCATAAGTATGAGGACCACAAGCATTAGTATTCGCTAAAGTATATCCATAATACTCTGTAGCTACACGCATTTTTATATTACCTATTACAGCATTACCAGGAACGTTTACTGTTGCAGTAGCCGTCCAAGCACCACTTGTTGTTTTAACATTTGGAGAAAACGTAACAAACTCACTTGCTTCAAAAACTAAATTGTTGTTCCAGTCAAACCAAGCTCCAACATAATTATAACCTGATGTATTTACGGTCATGGTATAACCTAAATACTGCATTACCGATGTGGTAGCCGTTGTAGTAGGATAATCTACATAATACGGAGCTGCTAAATAACCCGTTGTAGTATGATTTAAAGTGTTAACCGTAACATTATTAATTACACCATAAGTACCACTAGAGGAACCATACGTAGAAGTAGGCACACAGTATCCAGTATAAAAATTACTAGGACCACTCCAAGTAGATTTATTGGTACCATCACAGTTGGATCTAACCCAATAATAATAGGTTGTATTTGCTGTTAATCCAGTTAAATTAGCAGTTACAATACCTGCGGCAGTTGAACCACTCGGTGTTGTAGTTGCCGTAGGAGCTGAATTTGTTGAACTATAATAATAGTCGTAACCACTTCCTGCAGAAGGAGATGCAGCTGTCCAAGAAATAGTTCCCGAAGTAAATGTAAGAGCAGAGGATACTAATGCGGAAGGAGTTTGTGGGCATAAAGATAATGTACCATCAAATTCATCTGCACCAATATCTGGTGTAGCACCACCTCCATTAACAGAACCCACAGGTCCTGGACGAGCATCACCATCAAAATCTATTGAAATACCCGATACTGATACAATTGCTCCTGAGGATTCAAGAGTAGTAGTAGTTGCTGCAGGAATATGTAAATCTGTTGCAGACACAAAAGTAGGCGGGACATTTAAACTATTTACATCTTTAGTTGTTGCAGTTTGCCAAGCAGAAAAACTTGTTCTAGCAGCAGCATTATAATATCCTACGTTACCACCTGCAACATAATAATCATTGTTATTTACTGTACCCGAAGATATATTTCCAGTACCTCCGCAATAAAAACCATAAGCAGCAGTACTAGTCATATTATTAACTAGAATATTATTTAAAAATTTCGCAAAAACTACAGTACTTGCAGCTTGAACACAAGTTGATGAATATGTTGCATTTGTAACTAATTGCGTATTCATCACAATTGTATTATTTACAAAATTTACACCAGTAGCACCTGAAGAAAAATAAACACCATTAGGAGTATAAGTACTTGCTACTGTTGATTGATAGGCGTACATTTTACAATCTCTAATAAAATTATTAGCAATTGTAGAGGTCGTATTATTTGTTAAACTTGTCACATAGATACCCATCGCACCATAACCTGAAGTTGAAGGTTGATTAATGTCATGTATGTTATTTCTCAAAATTGAAAAACCATAATTCACAGCACCTATTTCAATTCCTGCAATAGTTGCACTATATCCTGTTGTACCATAATCTCCAACACGAATATCATTATTTTGAATTAATGCACCTCCTGTTGTTGCGGCAGAATAAGTTAACAATATACCTCTAAACCCTATATTATTTGCAGAAGTTGCACTCCCTATTACATTATCTGTAATTTGAATGCCCGTATTTGGATAAGTCGCACTTGCTCCTATAGTATTAATACCAACATAACAACGTGTAATAAAGTTGTTAATTATTTTCATATTCAAACAGCTATAAGCACCTGTTGTAATTCCCGAAGAACTAGACATTGCTATACCATAACTGGTAGTTGTAGCTGTAGCAGAACTTCTACCGCCAGTAATAATGCAATTTTTAATTGTATTATTATCGGCACCGTCAGCACCTGTAGTGCTTGTTGATGAAAAACGAACTGCAGCAGTACCAGTTGTTGTATTTGTAGCAACAATTATGCTTAAATTTTGAACACCTGAAGTAGCTGAATCATCTCCATCAATGGTAACATTATCAGCACCATTAAATTCAAGCACTCCCTTACTAGCTGTTGGTACAGCTGCTGAATTAATAACAGCATTACCACTTGCAGTAATTTTTATTGAAGTGTAACTTGAAGGAGTAGCACTTTTAAGTAATGGGACTGACGTAGCTGGCTCAGTAGTAGATCCCGTAACTGTTATCACTATATCACCTTGATGTGTTCCTGCATTAATAGCAGTGAAGGCAGCATTAACAGTAGTAAAACTACCCGTTGCAGTTCCTGCCGTTGCAGTTAAAGTAACTTGAGCAAAACTTATAGTGCTTGTAAGAAACAAACAAAGAAGTAATAAACTCACAAGCCAGGATTTTTGCTTATTGCCACTTGTATTGGGGGAATCCCCAACCAAATCTGGCCCAAACAAACCGAGTTTCGAACCTAGTCGAGAACTCAGAGAATTGTAGTTATTCATCATAAATTAATAAATTGGGTTAAATAAAGGTGTTAATATATAAAAATTGTTAAATATTTGTTATTGCGAATTTAATAAAACCGATTAAATTCATTAAATGTCGCTAAAATACATCATTTTAATTGTATTTTAAGAATTGGCTATTAATAGATTAATTTTTTAGTTACTATTTTGCCATCTACTGATGTAATTTGTATTAATATCATTTGATGGGAAGATTCTAAATTAGAAATTGAAAAATTAGCTACTTGAAGTCCTTTTTTCAAATACAACAAGCTTCCTCTTACATCATAAATTGCAATTTCTTCCATATCCGTTGTACCAGAATTAATATGTATAGCTTGGACATCTTTATACACTACTACTGAATCGTCAGAAAACAAATGATTCGTTGATTGTAATAAAGAAGTATCTGTGTAGCGCAATACAAAACGGGAATCAAAAGAACCAATATTAGTAGTAAATGAATAATTACTTTCTTTTAAATTGTGAATTATATTGAGTAATTTATCTTCTAAATAAACGTTTTGAGTATTAAAAACACCATCAAAGTTAGATAATTTAATTTCATACGTTCCTGCTGTTGTAACCTGAAATCCTAATGGCACAATATCTTGATCGCTAAATGGTAATCCTTTTCCTTGAATAATCAATTTCATTGGGGATAAAGTAGAATAAAATGCAATAGAATTTCCACCGTCTAATAATTCTCCGTCATATCCACTATCATATTCATTAGTTGCATTAGCAGTATAACCTACTAAGGTTTGTTTGTAAGCCCCTTGATTATTATACATTTCTAACCATACTCTACTTCTATCATCGCTAGTACTACTATTATTTTTATAAAACTGTGAGTTGTTACCACTAACTCGCATAGAGTTATTGAATGTAGCATTACCATTAGTAAGTCCTTTAATAAAGAAACTTTGTCCTGAAGCTACTTTACCAAGTGGTATAGAGTTATTAACACCTGAATTAATTGCAGCAGAACCTGTACCTACTCCACCCAAATAATTATAGGTTGCATAATCATTATCAATATATGCATTTGTAGCAACTGGAGTATTGTGTGTCCATAAATAGATAGTTTTATCTGTCACACCTGTTCCAGTAGTAATACCATTTACATCAAAGAACGTATTGATATTTAAAGCACTTGGATAAGGGTTTCCAATTAAATTAAAACTATTTGCACCTATAATTGGTGTAGTAATTATACCATTATTAGGTACTCCAACAAATTGTGAATTAAAAATAGTTGGGATTACTAGATCGAAATTATTTGGCGCTCTCACAATATATCCTTTTCCGATTGCCATTGTATTGCCAGAAGAAACCATAGCCCAATTTCCAACTGTAGCATCAAATGCAAAGTATTTATCTGCTAAAGTTAATGGTGATAATGCAAATAAAGTTTGAGCTGCTACTGGTGTTGACCAATAGGTATAATCAAATCTTTTTACCGGGGTAGTATTTCGTTTATAAGTAATATTTCCAACATTAATAGAAGCATTGTTAACTTGCACTAAACTTGCATTATTTTCAAAAGTCAAGGTACCACCAGAAGTGTTTACAAAATTTTGAACTGTTAAAGAGTTTCCTGAATTAAAAATAACATTTCCACTTAAAATAGTTACCGAACATGCATTTAAATCGGCGGTAGAATTATAATTTCCGTTGAATATTACTGCGGTTCCACTTGTAGGAGCTGCATTAGACCAAGCAGATCCATCCCAAGTTGTTGAACTGTAAGTAATTTTAATAATATTAGAATAACCGGTACAAGAACCACTTGTAACCACTGCTCTATAATAACGATCGGCAGTGAGTACTCCCATTTGGGCAGAAGTTAAGGTTGCACTACTACTAGAAGGAATATCTACCGGAGTAGTAAAAGCTAATGTATTAGAATATTGCCATTTTGTAATTGTTCCTGAAGTTCCAGTTAAAGTTAAATCCGCAGGAGATCCAAAACATATTGTTTGGTCACTAGACGCAGTTCCTGCAATTACAGGAGAAACATTTACTATAATATTTTGCAAAGCAGAACAAACTGGCGTTGGAGTGCTTGCACCAGCAACAAAGGTTGTAGTTGCACTTGGCGCAACATAAACGGTATTAGTTCCTGTACCGGCTATATAAGGTATTGTTGCAGCTGCATTAGAATACAAACCTGGAACAGCTAGACCATTGGCAACTGGAGTAAGTAGTGTATTCCAAGTTATAGCAGAAGTTGCACTTCCTGAAACTAAGAAATTATCTATAGCCCAAATAAATCCCCAACTTGCTTGATAAGTAAACCGAATTTGAAGTCCAGTTTGCCCAACATAGGAATTTAAATTATAGATAGGATTGGCAAAAGCAGTTGGCGTACCTTGAGCAGTTGTAGTAGAACTTGTTCCCCATGTTTGTAGAGTTGTCCACGTTCCTGTACTATATATTTCTACTGTTGCACTTCCATTAATCCATGGTTTATAATAATGGTAAAAACTTAAAGAAGCATTTGTATACCCAGCTAAACTAAATATTGGAGAAGTTAAGGTAACATAGGTATTTGTCCCAGAACCTTGAGTATCGGAATTGGACACGTAAAACGAAGAACTATCGTTACTAACAACTGAACTAATTCCAGAAGATCCAGCAGGATTATAACCGCTATTTCTAATCGTCCAAGCCGCGCCAGCTGCATTACCTCCAGTAGAGGTATTGGTTGTTGTCCAATTTGTAGCGCCCGAATTAAAATCTTCTGACAAGATTGCAATACCAGAAACAATACCCCCTGTAGCACTAATTAACGTCCCTGTTCCATTAGGACATACTGTTGTAGTCGCAGGAGTTATATTTATAGGAGTAGGTAATGGATTCGCAATATAATTAAAAGTAACGGTTCGAGAAGCATATGGAGAAACGGTTTGTGTTCCTGTTAAAGTATAGGTTATTGAGGTATTCGAATTAAAAGTATATCCAAACGTTGGCGAACCACTAACACCAATACTTGGTGACCAAGTATAAGAATTAAAATTGCCTAATGTAGCGGCAGAAATTTGAACTAAAGGAGAATTTGTACTAGCACATTGAGTACTCGTTGTTATATTTAATGTTAATGGTGGTGGTGGAGTTACAACTCTAAATGTATAGTCTTCAGCCTCCCCTGCCCCAGTAAAAGTACATGGCGAAGGGTTAGTTGCCAAATAATCCATAACAATACGCATTCTATAATCTCCAAGAGCTTGCCCTGCTGGAACTGCAAAACTACCAGAAGCTGCACTCACATAACTAGCTGTGTTATACATTCTTTCGGCTGTACTAAAAGCACCATCATTATTCCAATCTATCCATAACGCAACCCCTACTGTAGCTCCTACTATACCAAAATTAATATTTACTGAACTTCCAGCAGATTGGGATACTATTTGTGAAATATAGCTACCATATCCGCCTGTTGAAAATCCTGATGCGTTAGAAATATTTGCAATACCACCTGTAGTAACAAAATTATTAAAATAAGAGGTAGTAAGTGCGTTAGCTGGGGTACAATATAATGGTTGAAATAAGGTTGTAAAAGTTTGCATTCCGGACCAATCACTAAAATCATTTTCAGTAACATTACATCTACTTTTTACCCAAACATAATAAGTTGTACTTCCTGTCAATCCATTTAAATTTACTAAAGTTGTTCCAGGCCCCACAAAACCTGTTGGAGTTTGTGTATACGAAGGGGGTGTATTAGTTGTTGTTAAATAATAAGCATATCCTCCTATTGGAGCAGGTGTTGGAGCAGTCCAAGAAACTGTAGCAGAAGTACCTGTAACACTAGAAACAACAAGAGCTGTTGGCACCTCGCATCCAGGTCTAGTTAACTCAATATTATCCAAAAACAAACGTCCGTTACCATGTTGCGAATAGGCTTTAAACCCAATATAATAAACACCTGTTGTTGTTGGAGTAAAACTCACATAACTTGTAAGTGGAGAGGCTTTAATATTATTATGATCTACCAATAAAGCACCTGCACTCATAGCTGCATCTGTAGGAGAAGTACCATATTTAACCAACATTTTATTAGTAATAGTAGAAGTTTCAGTTGAGCCACCATACATATAATCTAATTTGTAAGTGGTACCTCCTACCAAGTTAAACCCAGGGGTAAAAAACCAAACATTAGCATCATCGGTACCACCAGTATTTATTGTTGCATCATATACTAAATGTTCGTCAACAAAACCTCCGTTGCTACTTGGCGTAGTAGCGTAACTAGTGTTCCAAACATTTAAAGGACCTACTCCAACATTCTGAATGGAATGACAAGGCAGCATAGATGGAACGGTATACATATAAGGAGCATCATACTCCCCAAAGTAATTATAATAAGGATCTGTTACTGAATCACAAAGGGTACCAAAATTATTCACTATAGACCAAGAACTAGTATCAATCGCACTACATTTAGAACGAACATAAACATAATAAGTTGTAGCGCCTACTAATCCAGAAAGATTAACAGTTAATACACCTGCAGCTACGCTTCCTGTTGGAACTGTTCCCAAAGTAGGTGCTGTTCCTGAAGTAGTAACATAATAATCATAACCTAAAGTGGGTGCTGGCGAAGCAGCAGTCCAAGTAAGTGTTCCTGAAGTTGCAGTAATAGCACTCATCGTTAATCCGGATGGTGCAAAACAAGTTACTGGAGTCCATCTAAAAAGACGATTGGAAGATGAGGCTATTTGTGCTGTTGTATATTTGGTCACAACTGAAGCAGTATTGACAGTACCAAAAGGTATGGTGGATGGCAAAGTTGGCCAATTTGCAAGAGTTGTATAATTTAAATTTTTATAATCGGCATTAGAACTTCCTCTCAAACCTATTTGTCCATTATAAGCAGCTCCAGTTGGATTAAAAGTATAGTAATGCATTTCTACTACATTTGTAGTTTCATAAAGCCATAACTGAAATAACATTGAATTTGTATCAACAGAGGAATTAGCTCCAATTGAACGTTGTGCATTCCATTCTATTTTTAATATACGGTTAGGAGCCGTTCCGGTTACTACATAGCCAATATTTTTAGCCGCAGTAGCAGGAACAAAATCTAAATCCCTTCCGTAAACAGAAATAGCACCTGCATAACTCTCGGCACTTGAAATAGGAACATAATTTGCTGCAGTAGGAGCAGAACCAAAAGTAACAAATCCATTTGTTGAAATAAATACATTAGAGGTTGTTGCAGGATATGCAGCACCATTAAAAGTAAATGGAATTGGCAAAGGCAAAGTATAAATTACATCATCGACATTACCAGTAGTTGGTGAAATTGTGGTTTTTCCAGTTAAAGGAAACGTGGATGTTGTAGCAAGTTGACTTACTATATATCCTGAAACCTGAGCATTTAAATTACTCATACCTAATAACCCAAAAAGAACAACAACTATGCTTTTTTTAAAGTTAAATTCTATTTTTAATTTATGGAGTAATTTTATTATCATAACTTTTTGCTTTGGGTATTTATATCTACGAATCGTTAAAAATACATTATTTTTATATTAATTAATAATAAATATTACAATTAACATATTTTATCGATTAAAGTCAAAAATACTCGACAAAATGACATTGAGCCAGTTTTAATTTAAGTGAGAAAATTAAAAATTAAAACGCGAAAAGCATCAAAAAGAAAGTTATTCGCAATCAATTTATTAAATTAAGGTCTAAATAGTCAAAAAGCAACCAATAATATTATATTATTATAAAAATCGCCTTGTTTAAGAATATACTTGAATTTTCTGACAAAAAAATGGATTTATTTGTAAATACATAAAAAAAGTTAGAAAGAATACCAACTATTAATTAACATACTTTTTAGTAACTATTTTGCCATCCTCAGAAGTTATTTCTATTAGCAAAACTTGATTAGTAGTACCAACATCTATAGAAGTTTTGCTGGCATTTATAGATTCTTTTTCTAACAATAGTCGACCTCTTGCATCAATAATTCGTACCTTTTTTATTAAAGTAGTTCCTGCATCTATAAATAACTCTTGATTTGGTTTATACAAAACAATAGAATTGGTGTTAAAAGTAGAATTTGACACAGGTAAAGTGGAAGTGTTTTTAAACACCAAAACAAATCGACTATTAAAGGTTCCAGCGTTTGAAGTAAAAGAATACCCACCATTTTTTAATTCGTGAATAATATTCAACTGCGTATCTTTAATATAAATAACTTGTGTAGTGAATAGACCGTCAAAATCAAACAAATTAATAGTAAATTCTCCAGAAGCATCTGCATGAAATCCCACAGGAACTTCATCGGTATCCTGAAATGGCATCGGGCGACCTTGAATGGAAAGTGCTGTAGCATCTGCAATGGTATAAATACAAACAGGAGTTTCATCTAAAAGTTCTCCATCATATCCCCTATCTATTCCGTAAGTGGCTTCTAAAGAATATCCTAACAAAGTTTGCTTATAATTACCTTGTGCATCATTAACTCCTAACCAAATTCGATTTTTTTCAAAACTTTCATTATCCGAATTAGTAGCAGAATTCATTCTAAAAAACTGACTATTATTGCCTAGCAATCGCATGGAGTTCAAAAAAGTTGCATTGCCGGAGGTTAAACCTTTAATAAAAAAGGATTGTCCGGAAGCAATTTTTCCGTTAGGCAAACTATTATTCCCTCCTATATTAGGTGCAGAAGTTGTTCCTGTACCTCCCAAATAATTATAAACTGCATAATCGTTAGCAGAATATTGAAGATTAGTAACGGGGGTATTGTGTGTCCATAAATAGATAGTGCCATCTACAATTGAAGTATTTAATGCATTGGATAAAAACAAATCAGCACTTAAAGCACTTGGATATGGATTTCCAATTAAATTATAATTACTTACCGACACAACTATTGGTGTGGTAATGGAACCATTATTTGGAGTTCCAGTAAAAACAGCATTAAATACAGCAGGAGTTGCCGCATTAAAATTTTGTGGCGCTCTAACAATATACCCTTTACCAATATCCATAGTAGCACTAGAGATTACATTAGACCAATTACCGATAGTAGGGTCAAATTTAAAATATTTATCAAATAAAGTTAACGGCGAAAGTCCAGTTAAAGTTTGAGGATACACTGGTGAAGACCAATAGGTATAGTCGTATTTCTTGACTGGTGTAGTAAATCGTTTATAGGTAATATTTCCAGTATTAACGGAATTATTTATTTGAACTAAACTAGAATTATTTTCAAAGACCAACGAACCACCTGAAACAAAAACATCGTTAGTTACTACAAAATTATGGTTGGCATTTACCACCACGTTACCTGAATTTACTAATATAGAACAAGCGTAAAGGTTGGCAGTAGATGAATAATTACCATTAAAAATAGCACGAGTATTAGCATTTGGAACTCCATTACTCCAATAAGTTCCATCCCAAGTAGTGGAAGAAAATGAAACATAAACTACATTAGAAAAAACCTGATTGCAAATTCCGTTTTTAACTACCGCTCTAAAATAACGAATGGTTGTAAAACTTCCCATTTGCAACATAGTAAGCGTATTAGAAGTAATTGCAATAGGCATTACATTCATTGTAAAATCAAAATCATCTGCATATTCCCAACGAATAATATTGCCAATATTTCCAGTTAGAACTATATCAGATACTACTCCCCCATTACAAATTATTTGATCGCTAGCCAAAACCCCGGGTTGTGTTGCTGGCCCAAGTGTTACCACAGAGGTGCCAGATTGCGTACAACCATTTGCACCCGTAATTGTAGCAGTATAAGTAATATTAGCCGTTGGCTTGGTATAAACAACTCCTATTGGAGTTCCAGCAACATAAGGCAGGGTTGCTGCAGCATCGGTAAATAAATTAGTGCTTGGAGTCCAGGTTAATTCTGTTGCTAAAACACCCGTTACGGCTACATTATCTAATGCCCAAGCATAGCCCCATAACGAGGTGAAATTAAACCGAATTTTAACATTCATATTTCCTAAATACGAATCTAAATTAACGGTATCATGTGCAAAATTTGCTGCCGCACCTTGTGCTAAATTATAGGATTTTACAGTACTCCAATTCGCACCACCATCGGAAGAAACTTCAACTAAAACCTCATCACCTGTTACATATCTTAAATATTGCCAATACCCAAGTGCTGCACTTGTATATCCAACTAAATTGATATTAGGAGAGGTTAAGGTAGTTCGAGTTAATGTTCCCACATCCCCACTTTGCGAATCGGAATTTGCAATATAAAACTGAGAAGCATCATTACTAGAAAAAGTTACATCCCATCCCAAACTATTTACATAATGGTAATTATTAGGACGAAGTGTCCATTGTGAGGCATTAGTATCTCCGCCTACTGAAGTATTTTCAACTACCCAATTATTGGTTGCTGTATTAAAATTTTCAGTAAAAACTGGAACTGTAACACTCGGACCTGCACCACCATTTAACGATTGTGTAGTATTTTGACATACCGTTACTACATTAGGAACTACAGTTACAGCAGGAGGTGTAGGCTTTACTACAACATTATGAGTAAGTACATTACCACAAGCGCCATGGAAAGATTGGTTTGCAGTTAATGTATAAAGAGTTGTAGTTGTTGGATTAAAAATAAATCCTGTAGCAACAGAACCAGAAATTCCTGTTGAAGGTGACCAAACCAATGAATCGTAGGCCGCAGAACCCGTTACTGTAATTAATCCAGAAGAGGTTCCATTACAAATGGAACTAGAAGCTGCACTTATTGTTAACAAAGGAGGCAAACTAATGGTGACCGTAATTGGAACTCTTGTAGAAAGACATTCGGTTGTGAATTTCCAATTATACAATCCTATATATTTACTATTGTCTGTAGAGTTACTTAATATATTTGCAACAGATGAATTATATGGATAAAAAACATCCGTAGAATTCATCCGTACTCCAGAAGTTGGAACTACTGAAAAATAAATACTATAATTTCCAGAAGCTAACAAATAATTAATTGGAATTATTTGTGCTACATTTCCACCAGAAACAGAAGTTGTAAAAGGGAAAGTCGCCATTAACACATTGGCAGAATTTCTTAATATTAATGATCCAGATTGCCCAGATGCCATTGGAAATATATCAAACGACAATAAAGTAGTACTAGAAGTAACATTAAAATTTACACTAGACTGGTAATTTTGCAAATCTATTACGCCTCCTTGAGCGATTGGACTTACAGGCCCTAATTTTGCAACAGCCCCATAAGCTTTTGCTTGAGCATAATAAGTTGTTGTTGCCGAAAGTAGTGGGGTAGTAAAAGTATTTCCGGTAGCCAAAATAGTATCATCAGTACTAGTTGCAAACCAATTAATAAAAGCCCCAGAACTAGGAACAGCAGTTATCGATGTTATACCATAACCACATCTTGTAGCAGGTGACGTACTTATTATGGAAGGAGTTGTACATTCGGTATTAAAAGATTCTTCGAGTGACCAAACACTTTTATCTGAAGCACTACAACTACCTCTCACCCAAGCATAATAAAAGGTGCTAGATTGCAAACCCAAAATAGATACTGAAGTAACTCCTGCAGCAACACTTCCTGTTGGAATTGTAGTATTTGTTGGCGGAGTACTAGAGGTAGAAATATAATATTCATAACCATTTGCAGGAGCAGGAGAAGCCGCTGTCCAAGAAAGTGTAAGATTATTAGATCCTATTGCAGAGGCGGTAACATCGGTAGGCTCAAAACAAGTTGGAGAAATAGTTACACTTATATCATCTATTACTAAATAACTTTGATTTGGCAAACTATAGCCCTGAAATCCTACATAATAAATCCCAGAAGTTACTGGAAGAAAATCTACAATTGCAATTTCAAAATTAGAATTGGTTCTGTTTGGTAAATCCATTAAAGTTTCGGTCATTGCTACAACTGATGCTCCATTTCCTAAACGCACTTTTAGATTTTCTAATGTACTAGACGTATTTCCTGTATTGTATCTAAAAAATAAACGATACGAAACACCTCCTGTTAAATTTAGACCTGGCGTAAAAAACCAATCGTTCATAGCGATAGTTGGGTTTTTACCAATCATTAATGATCTTGAAGCAGATGCATAATTAATGTTTTGTGTTTCCCATTGAAATCCATCCGCATTTGCATCATCTCTAGTAAAACAAGTAGGCAAAACTCCTGTCGCAAAACTATCAAAGTTTTGAGTGTAAGGAATTGTATAATATCCACAAGTTGTAGTAACAGTAATAGTAGCACTATTTAATAAGCAACTTGCAACCGAAGAAAAAGCTCTCACTCTATAATAATAGGTAGTAGCAGGTAATAAACCTGTAATTGGTAAAGAAGTGACTCCACTTCCTAGAAGTAAATTAGTATATCCTGGCAACATTGCAGTAAAGGTACTGTTAGTTGAAATATCAATTGCATAACCGGTTGCTCCCGGAACAGCATTCCAACTTGCTGTAAAATTATTACCTCCGACAACACTTGCTGCATTTGCAGTAGTTAGTCTAAAACAAGTAGAAGCAGATGCTGTAATACTATTAGTTAAATTATAAAATGGCGCTCCAGTACAGAGGTTATTATAGGGGATTACCCAATAATAATAGGTGGTTGCAGGTGACAACCCTGATTGACTAAAAGTAGTATTAGTGATATTCCCTACTACAGTATAATTCCCATAGACTCCATTATTTATATAATAATTTCTATTGATAATAGTCGCAGAAGTTGGAGCAACGTTAATTGTACTTCTTAAAATTAAATAATTCGTTGGCGCTGGTGACGCTGCAGTAAAACTATTTCCAGTAAAAGCAACATCGGATATAGTTGTTGCTCCAATAACTAAATTTGATGGAGATCCTGTAGGAGCTACACAAGTTACTGCTGGGGTATATTTATAATACAATCCATTATCTGGATAACCTGTATCCGATGTAATTGTCGATGCATAACTTAGAGTATTCGTAAAAGTTGCATTAAACCAAGGAGTACTAGTTCCTTGTTGTCTATTAGTAAGATTTCCTTGTGCAGTAACATTACTAGGACCACGTAAACCAACTTGAGCCAAAACATTTGCAACTCCGGTTGGAGCACAAGATCCATAAGAGAATTCAATACTATTAGTAGTTTCGTTTAATCGAATTTGAAAATTAAAATTTCCAGGAGCAGCTTTACGTGCGGCATTAATCCATTGAATAACAAAAGTTCTATTAGGAGCAGTTCCAACTACATCATATACTATAGGAGATCCATTAGAAATTAAATCCATACCTAGAACAGAAGCAGCTCCATTATACAAAGAAGTATTACTTAATGGAGAATAATTAGTATTAGTTGGAATAGTCGTTCCAAAAGTAATAAACCCGTTGGGGCTTATATAACATTGGGTATATGAACTGCCGTCAAAAACAAAAGAAAAAGGAATTGTAACTTGAATTGGCGCTACAGCATCATCCCATGGAGAAGCATAAGCAACTGTAGGAACACCTGTTAACGGAACATATGAAGCAACTAATTGAGAAAATCCATAAGCACTAACCTGTGCATTACCTTTATTAATACCTGCAATGGCAAACAAAAAGGATAAAAACAGAAGTTTAAAAGTGTGTCTTTTTGGCAACATTAAATAAAAAATACCTTAATAGTTAAAATAATAATCCTTTGATTCACAAAATACCTAGCGAAATAGCAGATGAAACCTGATATTTAAGCGATTAGTAAATATATACCAATCTTTAAAACAATACAAAATAAAACTAAATTATCGATATCTAGCCTCTTTAAACCACGAAAGATATGAAAAAAAATAAAATGCAATAATTAACAATGTTTAATTTAACCCTTCAACCATTATTAGTGGTGAATTTCATTAAAAATTATATTAAAAAAGCCCCCTCAATTACTTGAGGAGGCTTTGCTAAGTACATTATAAAATGATTATCTTTTAATTACTCGTAGGGTTTTGCTATTTTCACCTTGACTTACAATAACATTGTAAACCCCAGTTGGATAGTTAACCCCTACTTCAAATCCTTCTACTTGTGAAGCGTCTAGGATTCTATTATCAATTAATTTTCCTAACATATCGTAAACTTTCACTTGTAAAGTTTCTTCGCTGCTAGTTTTAATATCTAGTTTGAAGTTCTCCGCAAATGGGTTTGGATAAACTGTTGCAGCAAATAATGTTTCCATTTTTTGTGTTGAAACAATTGCTTTACCGCTACCTGCAGTAGTTAGAGTACATGGTTTTCCAAAAGGACCCCAAGTTCCATCTATCCTCACCATTACTTTAACCGAGTAGGTAGTTGAGGGCAACAATCCAGGAACCGTATTCAAGGCAAACGAACGTAGAGTAGTAACAAAAACATAACCATAACCAATATTAGTATTTGAAATACTAAATCTATAATTAGTAGCATTTGCTACTAAATTAGCATAGATTGTTTCCATTGCACTTACTGCAGTATAATCACATTGGGAATTTTGCAAACTAGTTGTTGGAAATAACGGTGTGTTAACATTACAACTTGGTCCATAAGGCATGTAAATTCCGTTGGTATTTCTAACAGCAACTTCAATTTTATAAGCAGTGTTATAAGTAATATTACTTAACAAGTTGAATCTAAATTCTCTTACACTTCTATCAATAATTTGAACATTGCTAGTTAACAGGTTGGTTACTTTAAATCGGTAACCTGTTGTATAGGAAACCAAATTAGCATATACAACATCCGTCATTAAAGCAAGAGTAGTTCCACATTGTGCATCCACTATTTTAGAAGTGGTTGCAGGAGTTTTAACCTCACAAGCAGTTCCATAAAAAGGTTGCCATACATTGTTTAAACGAACCGATACTTCTATTTGATAGTAAGTATCAAAAGCATAACTTGCTAATTGAGTAAATTTAAATACTCTTAAACCTGTGTCAAATGTTTGAATGTCTGCAGGATCATTACTTACTAAACCAGAAATAATTTTAGTTATTCTCCAACGGTATCCTTGTGCGTTTGCAACTAATACTGCCATTACTTGGTCATCAATTAATCCTAAAGTGACACCGCATTGTGCCGGAATTACATTTGAAACTATAGGAATACATCCACCAGGTAAACCAACGTTGTCTATATATCCGTTACAATCATTATCCACTCCATCATAACAAACTTCTACTGCACCCGGATGGGTGTTAGCGCGAGTATCGTCACAATCAGTCCCTAAAGTAGTTGCAGAATATCCTAATGGTGTTGTTGCGCCATAACATAAAGATACTGCAGAGCCAATAGTATAATGATCACCATCTACGTCAACATAGAAATTTCCTGTACGCCATTTTGTAGCATTAGTATCATCGCAATCCGTATTATTTGTGACGTATCCAGAAGGTGCTCCCGAACAAGATACTTGTGTTACTGCTAAATTACCATAACCATCTGAGTCTGAATCTGCATAATAAGTAACATTTGTATTAACAGTTAATTGACCATTAACATTAGTAGTTCCATCCCAGAAACCTCCGCCACCAGAACTATATCCTCCATATTGCCATGCACAGTTACTTGGACGATAGCGGAATGTATAATAGTAAGTCCCTGTAGATGGTGGTGTAAAGGTGAATTTATATTCGTCATTATTACCACTATCTGCATTATAACTAGCAGTAGTCCAGTTAGCCCATGTTGCTGGATTGGTATTAGTGGTATTATAACCAAATTCCACTGTAATACCAGTACCTTGTCCGGCGCTATCAGTAACTCCTGATAGGTACACTTGTCCATAAGTATTGATAGTTCCTCCTTGACAAATGCTTCCAGTTGCAGGCCATTGTATGTTAGCCCAAGTAGGTGCTGCAATAGCATTTATAGTAAAGTTAGCCTCTGCAGCAATACCGCAATCGCCAGTAACTCTAGCATAATAAGTTCCAGGACCCGCTGATAAAGTAGCACTAGTACCTAAATTGGTTCCTGTTCCTCCTGCTCCCGTAAACCAAGTAACTGTAGCATTATCTCCAACAATTCCATTAGCTGTAAGTGTTGTAGTATTTGTAGCACATATTGGATTAGCAGTTGCAGTAATATTTGAAATAGCGACATTTATTTTAGCACCAATGGTAACACTAGCTTGAGCAGGTGCACCACAATCTCCAGTAACTCTTGCATAATAAGTTCTAGGACCTGCAGTTAAAGTCAACCCAGTTCCTTTATTTATTCCAGTTCCACCTGTTCCTGTCCACCAAGTAACTAATGCATTGTCTCCAACAACTCCGTTAGCTGTCAAAGTAGTGGTAGCAGAAGTACAAATTGGACTTGAAGCTACTGTAGCAGAGGTAATTGCAACTGCTGTTTTAACAGTAATTGATGATGTATTGGATGCTGTACAAACACCATTCGCAGAAGTTGCTGTATAAGTAGTTAACCCCGGTGTAGCAGATTTAACATATACGGTCATTGCTTTATTTCCTGCAACATAAGCTGTAGTAGCTCCTGAATCGGTATATAAATTAATTGCAGGAGACCAAGTAATATAAGGTGCTATTTTTGTAATCTTAACATTATCTATTAACCAACCATAATAATTACTTGAGGAATCTGCAGTGTATTTAAATCTAATTCTAAACTGTGAACTAGTTAATGCAGCAGCTGGAACAGCAATAGTTTCTGTTTTCCATAAAGATGTTGCCGGACCAGTTCCTGGAGTTGAAGTAGTTGTACTAAATTGAGCTGACCAATCTAAATAACTTGATTTATCAAAACTAACTAGACTGTTTTTTAAAGTTGCAGTTCCTGAATAAGAATTCGTTGGAAATGTTGTCCAGGTTGAACCTGCATTAGTTGAATATTCAACATAACCATAATCAAATCCGTCCTCGGTGGCACAAATATGACTGAATGTTAGAGTTGCTGAAGACGAATCTGATAAATCAATATTACTATTTGTAGCATATTGAACATTAGCGCTTGTAGATGCAGTATTAAATAAAACAGAACCGGTTCCTTCACTATAATAAGTAGTATTTAAAGTAGCAGAACCAGTACCGCTAGAATTAGCTACTGTAAAAGTACTTGGCAAACTATTTGCTAATTCTGAAAATGAAGTAATAGTTGTTATTCCTCCAGTAGCAGTTATTGTCTGAATTGAATTAGGACAAATTGAAGCAGAACTAGGAGTTAAAATGATACTTGTTGGCGAAGTCGTAACATTAACATTTAAAGTTGCATTCTTGGTACAACCAGATATAGAATTAGTTGCTAGTAAGCTGTAAGTTGAAGAAACCAAAGGATTGAATATCCAACCAGTTGTTGCGCTACCAGTTACATTTGTACTTGGAGTCCAAACATAAGTATCATAATCAGAAGCTCCTGTTACAACAGTTACAGCTGATGTTGAACCTGCAGAACAAGAACTAACATTAGTGTTACTCAATGCTAATGCAGGGGCACTATTAATTGTTGCTACAACTGCAGTTCTAGCAGAAGAACATGAAATAGCAGTTACATTCCAATTATAAAAATAATATCTCGTTCCGCTTGAACCAATGTTATTACCATCATTAGTATTTCCTGTTATTGAAAAACCATTATAAGTATAAGGATATGTATATGTTGAGGCCCCTCTATTGATTGTTAAATCATAATACAATTCCCAGCCAGTACTACCAGCTGGAATTGAAAATCCTAATGCCAATGTCTTTTTAACAGTTGTACTTACGTCACCTGCAGCAATAGCAAACGATTTAGTTCCTTGTGCTACTCCTGATGCGTTATACAAAGTAACTGTTAGTGTTCCTACAGTTGATGGATAGATATCTACCGAATTGATAATTGCTGCATTTGTAGTTGCAAAATACATTCCATAACCTCCATAGGGAGAAAAATTGGAAGCAGATTCCGTAGCAATGCCAACATTACTAGTAGATTGCGAATCTCCTTCTGCATAATAGGTAGTTGTTGTATTTATTGTTGGAGTTACAAAAGAAGTTCCTGTTCCTAATAATACTCCTCCTATTGCAGAAGAAAACCAATTAACAACTCCTTGAGTTGTAGTTGCTCCTAAATTAACTGTTCCTACTCCACATCTTGAATTTGCAGATGGCGTTATTACAGGAACAATACATGATGTTGTAAATGTACCAGAACCTATCCAGCTACTTTTATCGGTTCCATTACAATTAGAACGTACCCAGAAATAATAAGTAGCAGCAGCAGATAAACCAGTAATATTTGCAGTTAAAATACCTGCTCCTACACTTCCAGAAACTGTAGTTCCAGCAGTTGGTGCAGTACCATTTGTACTATAATAATATTCATAACCACTTGCAGGTGCTGAGGCAGCAGCTGCCCAATTTAAAGTAGCAGTTGTAGCTGTAATAGCAGTTGTAGCAGAAACACTTGCAGGTCCAGAAGCACAAGCAGGTGTAACATCAACAGAGAAATCATCAAAGGCACAATAATTAGGAGCTGTGGTCGAATTATAAGCTCTAAAAGCAACATAATAAACACCTGTAGTTGCTGGGGTAAATGCGCCAGCTATTGGTGCATATACAGTTGACGCTGCACTTGCTACAGTAGCAATAGTATTTGTCATAGCTGCTGAAGTGGCACTTGAACCGTAATAAAGAGTAGCATCCGTCCATGCCACGCCATCTGTTTTATAATAAACAGTAGCTGTATAACTAACACCTCCTGTTAATTGTAATGGTGCAGAGAAGAAATAACCACCTGTTGCTGATGGGCTATAATAAACCGCAGCAAATTTAGATCCTGTTCTAGCAACAAGAGCAGAATTTGTTCCAGAGGCAAGGTAGGTTTGTGTTTTACCTCCTGATGCTACCGATGGAGAAGCAACCATACAAGTCGGTAATGTGTTAGCTGTTGCTAAACTTTCAAAACCTTCAAAATAAGGGAAAGAAGAAATTGCAACACAAGATGTTGTAAACGTTGTTTTAGTGCTATTGGCACTATACAAACCTCCTAAAGAACATACTTGTCTAACATACACATCATAAGTAGTAGAACTAGACAAACCTGTTAAAGAATATGGAGTTGTAGCCAAACTAGTAGCTATTGTACCACCAGTTCCGGCAGTCGCTCCTGTTCCGGGTGTAAAACCTGCAGCACCGTATTCTACAATATAGTTTCCAGAACCTGTCCAAGATAAGGTTGCTCCAGCGGAGGTAATTGTTCCAGCTGCCAAACTTGTAGCAGTAGAGCAAACGGTTGCTTGACTGTTTGTCAATGGAGCTGTTGTTAAATATTTTGGCCCACCTGTACAAGATCCACTATTATAAGACATAACATAATAGTAATAGGTAGTTCCAGCAATTAAACCAGAATCGGTAAAAGTAGTTCCAGTAGGTACAATTACCGTTCCACCTCCCAAAGAATTTCCTGCAGTATATGCAGTCCCATCTACAGGATTACCTGCCAAAGTAGAAGAAGTACTTCTTATTACTAAATATCCTGTTGGTGCAGGTGTAGCTGCTGTAAAAGATCCAGATAATGCTGTTGTAGTTATAGCTAAAAAAGCTAAAGTTGATGGTTGTGTTGTTGGCGCTACACAAGCACTTACAGACGGAACAAAATTCCCTGCATCGGCTCCGATATCGGTAGGGGTTAAACCCGAACGAGTTTGCCCATCAAAATCTTCTGTAACAGTACCAATAGCCAAACCTGTTCCTTCCACTGGTGTAGGATTGGAAGCACTAATATGTAAATCAGGTGTAGTTGCAGCAGGCGCAATAAATTGTGGATCTCCATTATAACTGTTGCTATCTTGTGTTGTTCCTGTTTGCACATTAGCCAAACTTGTTCTGTCTGTACCAACCACACTTGCCAAAACCCCACCTGTGCCACTTACAAAATAATCATTATAATTAATAGTCAATCCCGTTAAACTTGGCTCTATAAAAGCATAGTGTTTACCGGTTCCTGTACTATTACTTCTAGCATTTGAAAAAATATTATTTCTAATACTTCTAGTACTAGTACTTGAATTATTAAAAGCATAACTAGCTGCACTTCCTAAAACAGAAGCTCCACCAATATATACACTATTAAAATAAAAATTATTTGTTCCACTAGTAGACTTAATACCACTAATTGTATGACCTCCTGTTAAATCTGTTCCGTCTGATTTAACCCCTAAGCGAATCATATTGTTTTGATAGGTTGCTGTTCCACCAGCAATTTCAACTCCATTTATAGAAGAAGCAACAGAAGTTGCAACTGAAAACGAATGGATATTATTTTTTGCAATTACGTTAGTTCCTGTTGATGCTGTAAAATAAATACCATCAACAACTACTGCAGTTGCACCAGAGTTACTATTATTCAATGCATAAATAGTGTTTTGGGCAATACTATGATTAGCAGAACTTCCTTGATTGGAAATTCCCACCAAAGATGCTGTTGTTCCAGTACCGGTTCCTCCTGCAGCAGTAATATTTCTTATCGTATTATTGGTTGCAGTCATTGCAGGAGCAGAATTTAAAATCCCCTCGGTTACTGAACCTGTTGCTATTGCTGTATTACTAATGGAGTTAGAAATAGTTCCTCCAATTGTATTTCCTATAACAGACCAAGCAACAGTTGAACTAGTAAAGCATCGCAACCCATAAAAATTACTTGCGCCAGTGCTAGAATTAGATACCGTAATTCCTCCAATATTGTTATTATTGGTTGTCCAATTACTAGTACCCCAATTTAACATCCCAATAATATCGGATGTAGAAGTGGAAGAAGAAGTATAAGTAATACTTCCTGTAGAAGACATATCTCCTATAGTATTTCCTGTAACATCCCCAATAGTTGTTAAACCAGAACTTACATATACCCCAATAAATGGTGATGAAGTTGTAGTACCACTTCCTGCACCACTAACTGCTATAGCCTTAATAGTGTTTCCTTGAACACTAGTTGCTGTAGTAGTACCAACAGCATTCAAATTAATAGGAATAAATGTTGCTCCTGAAGCAAGTGAAACGGTATATAATCCCGTTGAAGCATTGCTTGCATATCCAATAGCATTTCCACTTATAGAAGAACCATCATTTGCTAATGTTGAGCCATTCAAATAAATCACCGAATTTAAACCTGACAAGGATCTTGATGCTGACTGATAAAACTTATTATTAGAAATTGTCCAACTTGAATTTCCATCATTTAAATATATTGCAGCATGAGCACCTGATAAATAATAATCAAATATGTTATTTCCAGTAATTGTAATTGCACTATTACATTTTGCAATAGTTGTGGAACCATTACCATAAATAGCTTTTGAAGGTAAATTGGAACCAGCTGGACCAATATTACAATTAGAAATTGTATTTGTTTTATTTCCAACAGTAGTCCCAGTACTAAAAAATATTGTACCCCCATTAGTGGTTGCAGGAACTGTTGCAGAACCTAATATATTACAATTAGTGACAGTGTTATTAGTAGCATCCGTATCCAATTTAATGGTACTAGTTCCAGAAGTTGCAGCAGTACTTAAATTAGAAATAGTTAAACTATTACCTCCAGTATTTAATCCATTAATAGTTACATTATCTGCTCCAGCAAAATCAATTAAAGGAAGAGCAACCGAACCACTAATTGTTCTGGCTCCACTTGGGTTAATCAATAATGAAGTCCAATTAGTAGAATTTGTTAAAGTAACCGCTCCTGTTTCGGTAGTACTGTCTGCAGTTACTAATACTGTAACTGTTCCTGTATGTGCTGTCCCTGTATTTAATACTGAGAAAAGACCTCCTGCAACCGTAAAAGTAGAATAGGCCGTTGGAATATTGGCAAGAGTTCCTCCTGAACTAGTTACAATAATTGCACCTGTAGGTGGTGCATAGGTATAATTAGAACCTCCATTATTGTTTAATTCTAGTGTGGATAAATCATGTACCGATTGCCCATTGGTTGTTACATCACTATTAATAGTACCCAAAGATCTATTACTTGTGTAAACATAATAATAAACTGCACTAGATTGCCACGGTGGAAAATCCGGTCAAATTGACCTCCACTTTCCAGTCTAAATTGACCACCATTTCCGGAGCAAACTGACCACCCCTTTCCGGTTTAAATTGACCACCTAATTTTGGGGTTAAATTGACAATAAAAAACTACCCACTTTTTTCATGTTGTTAGAACCATAAATTCGTTTAAAAAAAAACGGATTATGGCAAACAAAATAACAGACATGAGTAAAATTAGAAAAGCAATTAAATTCTATTGTAACGGAAAAAGTAAGTTGTTTATAAGTAAGTACTTATCGCTTTCCAGAAATACTGTAAAGAAGTATATTTCTTTATTTGAAACACTAGGACTAAGTTTTGAAGCAATTAATGAAAAATCAGATGCTGAACTAGAAGTTATGTTTTCACATACAACTGTGGAAACCATTAGTCCCAAACTGCAAATTCTTTATGATTTTTTCCCTAAAATGGAACGGGAACTAAAAAAAGTTGGCGTTACCGTACAGCACATGTGGGAACAATATATCTCATTAAACCCTGACGGTTATAGAAGTTCACAATTTTGTTATCATTACAAAATATGGGGCAAACGAGTCAATCCTGTAATGCACATGAATCACAAAGCGGGTGATAAAATGTATGTGGATTATGCCGGAAAAACACTCTCTATTATTGATAAAGACACAGGAGAAATCAAAGAAGTACAGTTTTTTGTAGCCATATTAGGAGCGAGTCAATACACGTATGCCGAAGCCTCCATGAGCCAACAAAAAGAAGATTTTGTTACTTCTGTAGAAAATGCCATGCGTTTTTTTGAAGGAACTCCTGCTGCAATTGTTCCAGATAATTTAAAATCTGCAGTAATAAAAAGCAGTCGCTTTGAACCAACAATTAATGAAACCTTGGCAGATTTAGCGGAACACTATGAAACTACAATCTTACCTGCTAGAGCATATAAACCCAGAGACAAGTCATTAGTTGAAGGAGCTGTCAAGATATTGTATAGAAGGATTTATGTAAATATAAAAGAAACCAAATTCTTTTCTCTAGAAGAATTAAATCAGCAGATATGGGATTTACTTGATTCTCATAATGATAGAAAACTCACTGCACGTCCTTATTCTCGCTTGGAATTGTTTTTGGAAGATGAACAGCAAAAACTACGTCCACTGCCACAGGAACGTTTTGAAATCAAATACCAATGCTTTGCAACAGTAATGCAGAATGGACATGTTCAATTAAGTCAGGATAAAAACTATTACAGTGTTCCCTATCAATATGTAAAGAAAAAAGCAAAACTATTGTACACTAAATCAACCGTAGAGATTTATTATAAATACAATCGAATAGCAGTCCATACGCGAAATTACAAACCTTATGTCTATACCACAACACCTGAACATTTAGCAAGTACACATCAATTTGTAGCCCAATGGAGTGCTTCTCGCTTCATTGATTGGGCCAATAGCATTGATGAGTTTGTAGGAGATTATATCCTGCAAATAATCGAAAGTAGAAACCATCCTGAACAAGCCTATAAAAGTTGTTTGGGAATACTAAACTTCGAGAAAAAGGTTGGAAAACAGCGATTAATAAATGCTTGTAAACGGGCTCTTGATTTTAAGATATACAATTTTAAGACCATTCAGAATATTTTAGAAAACAACTTAGACCATGTTGATTTTGAACAAGAATCCGAGCAAGAACTCCCAAATCATAGCAACATTAGAGGTAAACACTATTATAACTAAATTAAAATCAAATAATTATGAATGAATCAACAGTAACAAAAATGAAACAAATGAAGCTTTATGGTATGCATAATGCTTTTAAAACAGCTATTGAAAGCGGAAAAACAGACCATTACACACTCGACCAATTTGTGTCTATGATTATTGATGCAGAATGGGATGAAAGGCACAATCGTCGTATTGAACGAAGTATC
>CANFZM010000006.1 GCA_947451525.1 Flavobacteriaceae bacterium | reverse complement strand
CTTATGTGAGAAGAATTTATTACTTTCATAATTGGTATTTGTTGCAACACCAATTTAGGTGAAAATACCCAAACCGCAAAGCATTTGTAGTCAAATCTTTGCGGTTATTTTTAAAATACACATGCGGATTTAAGGTTGCAATCCGTGCCAACCATCAACTTCAAAATAGATCCTAATGTTAATAAATAATAATAATGAATTATGGAACTAAAATTAAATAAAAGTTATTTAATCATAATTGTTTTTACAATCTGTTTAACTATTTTTTACAAATACTGTTTAGTTAAATTACCTAACTATTTGAATGAGGATGTTTGCAATTTTGAAAAGCAAGAAGTTAAAGGAATAATAATTGGCATAATCAAGGATAGTAAATATAATTACATAGAAGTATCAGGTTTAAAAAAGAGTGTTTTAATTATAATAGAAAAGACAATTTATAAAAAAGGTTTTCCTGAGGATTATTATTATGAGAAAGGGGATTCAATAATAAAGAAAACTAATTCTAAAGAATTTACAATTAAAAACGGAAATAAAATAGCAATTTACCGTTTAAATTGTGATGATTAATAAACTAGAAAACCCGCTAAACGCATATTAATATAGTAATTTGATATCCGAGAAATGGGGTTAATGGCCGATGTGAAGCCAGAGAATAATTTTTATGAAATATAATAATTCAAACAGCGTTCTCTACCAGAACGCTTTATTTTTAGAATAGAATTTGTAGTTTTACACCCGATTAAATTTTCACCATGAAATCTTTACGTTATTTAATACTTTTTGCAATGCTGTGCTTTGGTTTTCAAAAAACTACTGCACAAGTATATCGTTTTAAAACCAGTAGCCTTAGTGTTATGGACAAAAACGCTAAAGGAGCCTGGAACAAATGGTCGGATTTTAAAAAGGCAGAAATAATAATTACTTTAGATGGTAAAAAAGACCGGTTTTTAGTAAATTCTAAAGACTTGCAATTATATAAAATAGATTCTTATTTAGAAAAAGTTTCTACTGAAAATGACGATACTTTGGGTTTCAATTGCACCGATAACGATGGTGCTAAGTGTATTATCCTGATCGTTACCAGAAAAAAAGAGAATAACAGAATGCAGTTTTACATCAATTATACCGATTTGAAAATGGTGTATAACATCTATAACACCAAATAATTTTGACTGAAAATAAAGATTTTACTTATTCGAAAGCAGAAAAATTAAAAAGCCGAAAGATTATAGACTTGCTATTTTCGGAAGGAAAATCAGTTTCTAAATATCCCTTGCGATTGGTTTATGCGCCTACAGTTGGAGTGGATGAAAAATTATTATTTGGCGTTTCGGTTTCTAAAAGAAATTTTAAAAATGCTGTAGATAGAAATTATTTTAAACGTGTTTTGCGAGAATGTTATCGGCTCAACAAACATTTATTGTACGAAAATTTAGACAAGCCGTATGCCATGATGTTTTTTTATCAAACTAAAGAGCGCTTGAGTTATCAGGAAATTCACGAAAAAACGCTGCAATTGTTTGAAAAATGGATACTTACAAAAAACCAACAATCTTAATTTAATTATAAATATTCTTAAGGAAGTTTTAAAAATTTAGGTTTTTAAAGGTTAAATAGTATATTTGGACGTTACATTCGTTAGCAAAAATTAGAAAATAAAAAATTACCATGCTTACTTACTTTAAAAAAAGATATATCATTCCAGTCGTAGCTTCTGGATTTTTGTTTTTTGCGGCCAGTTTCAAAGACGATTTTTTTGAAATAGCAAAGCAAATTGAAATCTTTACGACACTTTTCAAGACGGTCAATCAAAATTATGTGGATGAAGTAAATCCAGCAGAATTAATGGACAAAGCCATTAAAAGCATGCTTGCCGATTTAGATCCTTATACCAACTATTTCAACGAACAAGATGTTGTAAAATTTAAAATCAACAATACGGGTGAGTATACCGGAATTGGTGCAATGATTACCCGCAAGGAAGATAAACTTATCATAAAAGAACCGTATAAAGGATTTCCTGCCGATAAAGCCGGTCTTAAAGCAGGAGATGCTATTTTTCAGATAGGCGATGTACTTCTTGCCGATTTTAAAGAAGATGCTTCCCAATTGCTAAAAGGGGCTAAAAACACCAAGGTAGATGTTAAATACATCCGTCAAGGAAAAACTCTTACTGCCCAAATTGTTTTGGATGAAGTAGAAATTAAAGCGGTGCCTTTTTTCTCTAAAATAGATGACAAAACAGGTTATATAGCACTTACCGCATTTAATAGAAAAACTACGCAAGAAACCAAAGAAGCATTAGAAAAACTAAAAGCAGATGGTGCCGAAAAAATTGTTTTAGACCTAAGAGGAAATCCTGGTGGGTTATTAAATGAGGCCGTAAATGTATGCAATCTTTTTGTGCCTAAAGGCGAAATCATTGTAACCACAAAATCTAAAAACCCTAAGTATAACAACGTTTACAAGACTAGCAACGAACCTGTAGATTTAGACATTCCGTTGGTAATTATTGTAAATGGAAAAAGCGCCTCGGCATCGGAAATTGTGTCGGGAGCCTTACAAGATTTAGATAGAGCGGTAATTGTGGGCAGCCGTAGTTTTGGAAAAGGATTGGTGCAACGCCCAATAGACATGACCTATGGCACCCAAGTAAAAGTAACTATTTCTCGTTATTACACGCCTGCCGGAAGATGTATTCAAGCATTAGATTACTGGCATAAAGACAAGGATGGTAAAGCCGTAAGAACGGATGCTTCTAAATACAACGCCTTTAAAACCAAGAAAGGAAGAACGGTTTATGATGGCGGTGGAATTCAACCCGATGTGGAATTAGCCGATTCTAAAACAAGTACTATTGCCGATGTTTTGCAAAAAAATGATGGGATTTTTAATTATGTAACTTACTATTATTATAAAAATCCGAATCTTGGCGATAAGATCCCAACCCTTACCGATGCCGATTATTCTGACTTTAAAGGGTTCTTAAAAAGAGAAAAAATAAGTTTTGACACAGAAACCGAATTGGCATTAAAAGCCACTTTGGAAAAGGCTAAAAAAGAAAAAATTGACGATACTATTCAAACCCAATACGATCAACTAATGGCTGCTTTGCAAAAAAGTGAAGAAGCATTATTAGACAAAAATCAGAAGGAAATTAAGAAATTAATTTTAGAGGAAATCATTAAACGCTACCAATACAAAGAAGGGCTGTACCAATATTACCTAAAAAACAATGTTGAAATTGCCAAAGCGACTTCTATTTTATCTAACCCTGTAGAATATACTAAAATATTACAGTAATGCTCCGATTTTTAAAATTTTTACCCCTACTCGTTATAGGGTTTGCTTATGCACAAGAAGAGGCTGTGAAGTCGGTTTATTTTGAATTTGACAAATATTCCTTAGACGATAAACAAGCCAACGAAGTGGTTGATTTCATTAAAAAAACCGATTCTACACGTATTGAGTCTATAGAAATTTTTGGCTATACCGATGATATCGGAAAAGACGATTATAATTTTAAATTGTCTACCAATAGAGCAAATACCATTCAAACCAAACTAACAGAAAATGGTGTAAAAAATAAAATTATTGTTACCATTGAAGGAAAAGGAAAAATACTTATTGACGATGATATTTTAGAAAACCTTCCTGAAAAACGCTCTAAAAATCGTAGAGTTGACATTGTATTAAACCTAAAAGAATTACCCAAATTAGTGTTGCCGGGAGTTTACAATATGCTTCAAAAAGATCATGTTGTAGGCGATCATATTTATTTAGAAAACATCCTTTTTGATAAAGGAAGCAGCCATTTATTATCCAAAGCAAAAGTCGAACTAGATAAAGTTGCACTACTAACCTTACGGTATAAAAACCTAGAATTTGAAATTCAAGGGCACGTATGTTGTACGCCACCAAACCAAAAAGAAGCCATAGACAAAGAAACAAAAAAGAGACAGTTGTCTATCAATAGAGCTCAAGCAGTATATAAATATTTAGCTTTTCGTCGGGTTCCAAAAAGCCGAATGACTTTTAAAGGGTATGGCAACACGGTTCCGCTAGGGAAAGAACCAGAATATGATAGACGGGTAGAATTGGTTATAACGAAAATATAACTACCCTCGTTTCATTTCAATATGCGGAATATCGTCTTCCAGATACATTTCACTCATTTGCACAAAATCATGACTTTCGTAGAATTTCTTGAGGTATAACTGTGCCGAAATAGTAATTTGTTTGGTGTTAAAATGGCTTTCAATTCCTGTGATGGCTTGTTGCATCATTTGGTGTCCCCATTTTTTATCTCGAGCATCTGGATGAATAACAACCCTGCCAATAGAGGCATTTTCAAAATAATCTCCGGCTTTAAACAATCGTGCGTAAGCCACAATTTGTTTTTCAAACTCCCCAATTAAGTGTAATGCTTTTTCATCTTTGCCATCAATGTCTTGATAAACGCAGTTTTGCTCCACTACAAAGACATGCGAACGAAGTTTTAGTAAAGAATACAGTTCTTGTAGAGAAAGTTCGTTAAATCGCTTTATTTTCCATTTTATGGTTTCCTGCATGATGTTGATAGTTGGGATTTATTTCTTTTTTAAAAATTGTACCGATTTGATAATGGCTTCCAATTCAAACATTAAATCTCTTTTTTGTTTGGATGGCGCATAACAAAATCCTTCTATAACTAAAATTCTATGGTTGGGTTGGTCTACAATAGCGTAATTAATAAATGGGCCACTCATAAAATCGTTTAGTAATTCCCAATTTCCTTTGGTTTCAAAAGTAGGTTTATTGAATATTTTAGTTTTCGAAAGGTAAGGCGAAAAAGCTGGCTCAGTAACCATTCTAGTTCTTGGAACGGCGCCATGAATGTAAATTCTGCCTATTGAATCGCGAATATGAGTAATTCGTTTAACCGCATTGTTATTATCTTTAATACTACTAAATGGTATTTGATAAAAAATCAAACTCAAGTTGCCACTGGTGATTTCTTTTTTAAGCCAAATGAATTTTTTGCCGTGCAAAACCATTTTATATTTGATGGGAATATTCAATTGCACATTGAATTTCTCTCGGATTTTAGCAACATCCAAAAGCGAATCGCGTTTTATTTTTTCTTGGTATACTTTAATTTCCGATTCTTTAATTTTGGCAATAATCAACGAATCGTTATTTTGAATAGTATCTAAAATTTCTTTCACCGTTTCTCCAGAAATATGCACCACCACTTGCGGATTGGCATATTCATTAGTCTCAATTCGGAATTGGCTTTTGGCTTCTTTTTTAACCATGATAATGTTTCTACTATTGGTCATAAAACCCTCCAATAGCTTAACAGGATATTGATTTAAAGTGAAAACGGGTTCTTCTTGAGGAAGTCCTAAAACTGGAGATGCGAATTTATTTCTCATGCTATCGCCCACCTCACCATTCCAAAGTTGGTCGTCAATAATAACCGAAACCTCATTGGTTTTTCCAGAAGTTTCATTTACCTGTTTCTTTTCTTTAGTGTTACAAGAAGTAATGGCGATTGCGGTTAGTAGTAATAAAAAATGGACTTTATTCATAATAAGAAATAAAGTCCAAATTTATAGAAGATTTTTGTATTATCCGTTAATTTTTAATTTCATTCCGGGTTTTAAGTTTTCACCCTTGATATTGTTCCATTTTTTAATGTCGGCAATAGTAATTCCGGGAAATTTTTGAGTTATTTTAAGTAAAGTATCTCCTTTTCTAACTTGATATAAACTTACTTTTGATTTGTTTTCTTTAGAAGCCAATTTTTCTTTTGAATTTACAACTTCAGTTTTTCCAACTATTAATTTATCGCCTTTTTTAACGTTGCTATCCACTAAATAATTCCATTCAATAAGATCGTTTATGGTAACATTGTATTTTCTAGCAATAGTTCCTAAATATTCCCCTTTCTCCACAACGTGTTCTACATTTTTAAGGTCGATTTTAGGTTTTGCTTCTTCTTCTCTAGCCTCGGCCAAACTAACATTGGAAACTATTAATTGGGAACCAACTTTTACGTTATTATCAAGGATTGTATTCCACTCTCTTAGGTTGGCAACACTAATGTTATTCTTTTTTGCTATAGAAAATAAATTATCTCCCTTGGCAACTACATAATAATTTTCGGATTTAGAAGTAGTATCAATTTTCTCTTCTTTCTTGCCTTTTTCGGCTTTAGTAGTTTTATGTTCTACTGCTGCAATATCGTCTTTTCGTTCAGCAAGTGGTTGTTTCACTTCTTTTCTAACGATAGTAGTTACTTTCTCGGTTTTGATGATTTTAATGTTATCGCCAAGACCAATATTGTCGCCTTTTAATTTGTTCCATTTTTTAATTTCGGCAACCGAAACATCGTATTTAGAAGCAATTCCTCCCAAATTATCTCCGCTTTTCACTTTGTGTGTTTTGGTTACTTCTTTATTGGTAACCACTTTTTCGGTTTTGAATACTTTCTCGAATTTAGGTTCAACAGCAGCAACTGCTTTAACTTTATCTTTAGTTACTATAGTTTGTTTAACAGAAGTATCCGCAACAATTTGTTTCGTTTCTTTATAGGCTATACGTTCCGTAGAAAGTATTTTAAGACTTCTTCCTTTAGGGGCTTTGTTTGACTTTAAATGATTCCATTTTTTTAAATCGGAAACCGAAACATTGTACTGGTCGGCAATCTCATTTAAATTATCCCCTTTGCGCACTTTATGAAACTTAGTTCTGGTAACAAATTCTTTTTCTTGGAATGAAGTATTGGTAGAATCGTTGCGTTTAACAGTTGCTAATCTTTCGTTAGGTCGCTCTCTTTTGCTCTCTTCGTGACTTAAATAAGCATAAATTTTATCTTCGTTGGAAGTGAAAATCGCAATTTTATTTTTTGGCAAACGAAGGAAATTGGTTTCTCCTGTTATGTGCGGAATTTCGTTTCTTTTGAAAGATGGGTTAAAAAACTGAATTTCAGAAACGGGAACATCCAATAAATCGGAAACTTGTTTGAAAGTCATGTGGCTTCTCACCCCTACTGTATCGGTTGCAAAAAGATTGGCAACGGCTTTATTAGGAACAATACCGTGTTCTTTATGGTATTCAAAAATATACATGGTTGCTAAAAAGGCAGGAAGATAATTCTGAGTTTCTTTTGGAAGATTTTTTCTAATATTCCAATAGTTTTGTTGCCCTCCGGAACGTCTTATTGCTTTGGCAACAT
Source organism: Flavobacteriaceae bacterium (assembly GCA_947451525.1). Classification (GTDB taxonomy): domain Bacteria; phylum Bacteroidota; class Bacteroidia; order Flavobacteriales; family Flavobacteriaceae; genus Flavobacterium. The sequence goes on along the minus strand of CANFZM010000006.1, from coordinate 125,714 downwards.
TTCCTGGACCTGAATTATATGCCGCTAGAACTAAATCCCAATCGCCAAAAATTTTGTACATGTTATTCATGTAAACCGATGCTGCTTGGCTTGCTTTTAAAGGCTCGCTTCGTTCATCAACATACGAATCAATGTTCAAACCATATTGTTTTCCGGTTTGGTACATAAATTGCCATAAACCAGTTGCTCCAACACGTGAAACTGCTCTAGGATTCAAAGCAGATTCCACCACAGCAAGATATTTTATCTCTAATGGAATATTGTTTTTGGCTAATTCGTCTTCAAAAAGAGGGAAATAATATTGCGAAACCCCCAATAATCTTTCAAATGCTTTCTTTCTATTTTTCAAAAAAGATTTGATAACATTCTCCAAACCAATGTTGTACTCAATATTAAATGGCGATTTCTCGTCCATTTTTTTCAAGCGCTCTTTTAGTAATTCGGTTGGTAGTTCAAAATCTACTTTCTGATCTACATTTACGTTTTTAATATCCGAAGACATTTCATCATAAACATCCAAAGTTGTCAACTCTTTCATCCAAAGACTGTCAATACAAGTAGCCATTTCATCGGATACGAAAGTGGATTTTATAGAGTCAAGATAAGAGATTTTTATTTCTTTTTTTACAATAGAATCCTGAGCGTTAGCAACATCTTGTCCGTAAAAAGAAGCAGAGGCCACCAATAGGATAGTTGTAATTTTGTGTTTTATATTCATATTTATTTTTTTCAATAATTACATATCAGTAAGAATTGCTTAATTGCAAACATACTGATATATAACGTATTAAAATGTTTAATTATTGTTAAAGTCAATAATTTAATCTAAAATTGCTTGAATTCCAGGTAAAACTCTTCCTTCTAACATTTCCAACATAGCGCCTCCGCCAGTAGAAACGTAACTCATTTTATCTTCCAAACCAAACTGTTTTACCGCTGCAACCGAGTCGCCACCTCCAACTAAAGAGAATGCGCCATTAGCAGTAGATTCAGCAATGTAGTTACCTAAAGTGATGGTTCCGTTAGCGAAATTTTCCATTTCGAAAACTCCTAAAGGTCCGTTCCAAAGAATGGTTTTAGATTCCATTATTATTTTTTTGAAATTTTCTAACGATTTTGGTCCGGCGTCTAAACCTTGCCATCCGTCAGGAATTTCTCTTACATCTACAATTTGAGTTTGCGCATCATTTGAAAAAGCATTAGCAGCAACAACATCCACAGGAATGTGAATATGAACATTTTTCTCTTTTGCTTTATGCAAAATTTCAATTGCTAAATCCAATTTATCGTCTTCACAGATAGAATCTCCAATCTTTCCGCCCAAGGCTTTGATGAAAGTAAATGTCATTCCGCCTCCAATAATCATGTGGTCTACTTTATCTAAAATATTCTCGATTACGGTAATTTTAGAAGATACTTTAGATCCTCCAAGTATAGCCGTAACTGGTTTTACCGAATTGTTTAAAACACGGTTCAAACTCTCAATTTCTTTTGCCAAAAGCAATCCGAAGCATTTATGATTTGGGAAAAATTGTGCAATAATAGTTGTTGAGGCATGCGCTCTATGGGCAGTTCCAAAAGCATCGTTTACGTAAATGTCTCCAAGAGATGCTAATTCTTTTGCGAAAGCAACATCCCCTGCTTCTTCTTCAGCATAAAAACGAAGATTTTCTAGAAGCAAAACTTGACCTGGTTGTAAAGCTGCAGCAGCCTTTTGAGCAACATCTCCTCTACAATCGGAAGCAAAATGAACTGGCACTCCTACTACTTCAGAAACCGAAGCAACAATATGTTTTAAGGAATATTTTTCTTCTTTTCCTTTTGGTCTTCCTAGATGCGACATTAAAATTACGCTTCCGCCATCGGCAAGAATTTTATCAATAGTAGGCTTTGCAGCTTCTATTCTGTTAGCATCGGTTACCTTGAAATTTTCATCCAAAGGAACGTTGAAATCTACACGAATTAATGCTTTTTTGTTATTGAAATTAAAGTCTAGAAGAGTTTTCATAAGAAAGTGCGGAGTTAATTAATAATGAAATGCAAATATAGACATTTTGTTTTTTTTATTCTAGACTGCCTTTTATTAGTTTAAAAATTATGCTTGCTAAGGGGTGAAATTTTATGTTAGTTGCATTTTTATAGTATCTTTGCTTATGCTTTTTTCAGAAATATTAGGTCACGAACACATTAAAAATCACTTGATAAAGAGTGCTAGTCAAGGCAGAATTCCTCATGCGCAACTATTTGTTGGCCCTGAAGGTTCTGGTACTTTGCCTATGGCGATTGCCTATGCACAATATATTGTTTGTCAGAATTTAGGAAGTGAAAATTCAGGTGAAAATGAAGCCTGTAATTTAAAATTCAATCATTTAGCCCATCCCGATTTGCATTTTGTATATCCTACGGTTACAACCGAAGATGTAAAATCGAAGCCAAAAAGTATTGATTTCATTCAAGATTGGAGACAATTTATTAACGAAAATCCTTACGGAGGTTTGTTCGATTGGTATAAAATGCTGGGCGTTCAAAACAAACAAGGAGAAATTCGTGTGGATGATGCTACCGAAATTCTAAAATCGTTAGCCTTAAAATCATTGGAAGGTGGTTATAAAATCATGATTATTTGGATGGCCGACAAAATGAATATTGCGGCCTCGAATAAACTTTTAAAACTTCTAGAAGAACCTACAGATAGAACGGTTTTTATTTTAATTTCGGAAAATGAGGAAGATATTATCCAAACCATTCGTTCCCGTTGCCAAGTGCTTCATTTTAATGGATTGCCCGAAAGTGTAATTACCCAAGCCTTGATTTCTCGTGAAAATGTAGAGGAAAAAATGGCTTTTAAAATTGCGCACCAAGCACAAGGAAATTACAACAATGCCTTGCATATTCTAAAAGAAGATAACGACGAATTGCCTTTTGAAAAATGGTTTGTAGATTGGGTTCGAGCCGCATTTAGAGCCAAAGGAAATGCCGCTGCAATTCAGGATTTAATTGCTTGGAGTGACCAAATTGCAGGCTTAGGCCGAGAAGCACAAAAGAAATTTTTAAATTATTGTATCGATATGTTTCGCCAGGCATTATTGCTTAATTATCAAGCGGATAAATTGGTGTATATGGAGCCAACAGTTGAAAAATTTAAATTAGAAAACTTTGCTCCTTTTGTAAACGGAAACAATATTTCGGATATTTTTAAAGAACTTTCGGATGCCTCTTACCACATAGAACGCAACGGAAACGCCAAGATAATTTTAACCGATTTATCTATAAAATTGACTCGATTAATTCATAAAAAATAACCTCATGAACAACGCGACCTCTATACTAGTACTTATTTTTCTTGCTATTACTTTTATCATGTCTTCTCACGAGAAAATTTTTCACTGGAAGGATACTATGGCTTGGTTAATTCCGGTTTTTGAAAAAACTTTTCTAAAAAAAATGGTGCCATTAGTAACAGGGGTTTTATTGTTTCTAGAACTCGTTGCAGGAATTTTATGCGTTTTAGGGTGCTTAGAACTTTATATAAATGGCGGTAGAGAATTTGGTTTTTATGGTGCTGTTTTTTCATGTATATCGCTACTTTTGATGCTTTTCGGACAACGATTAGTAAAGGATTATGAAGGCGCTAAAACCATTGCAATTTATTTTGTTCCTGCGGTTTTGGGTGTTTATTTGTTGGGGTAGATCTATTTTCCTTTTTGAGAAATCTTGAAAAAATTATATCTTATCCTATTCTTTAGAAAATTGAAAATACTTCAGATAAATTTAATTCAAACTCGCTTTATACATTCGTAATTCTTCCCAAGAAAAGGCATCGCCAAGTTGTTCTTTCATTGGATTTAACGATTCTTCTTTATAGCCATAAAAGGCATTAGTTAATGCTTCGATTTTATCTTCTGGCATAATATCATTAATACTAACTGCCTTATCTTGAATTAGTTTTGTGAAATGCGACAATATAGTTCCAACGGTTAATTTTCGCAAATTGGCTATTTCTTCTATAGAATTTTTATCTATCCAATATTCGTAAGTAATCTGAATAGTCGATTTTTTGGGGGTCTTTTCGATTTTCTTTTTCTTAGGTTCGTAAAAACTTACATCTTCCTTATCGGCAATTAAATTTTGATTATTTCGCTTGAAATCTTCAATTACTCGTTCCATTTTAATGGCTTTGTAATTAGTGATTTCTGGAGAATTAAGGCTTTCCTTACTAATTGTTTTTTGATGGATAATGGCTTCGGTCATACGTTTGGCTTTCATCAATCTCAAGATTGCTTTAGTTTGCAATTCTTCTAAAACCAACAATTCATCATAAAACTGTTTTACTTGTTTGACCCTTTTTATTTCTTCAATTTTATATAAAATTTCATATTCTAATTTATCTAATTTATCATAAAAATAACCATATGCCGCTTGAATTCTGTCGTTTATAAAGACATAATCAATAGTTTCTACAGCGAATAATTTATTGAGTTGCGACATGAATTTGCTTGCAGGATCTAGCAACAACTCACAAAATTCCATTTGCTGTGTTGCCCATTTACTGTGTTTAGATTTAATCGATTTATCGCTATCCAAATAACTAAATTTATGATTGCGCCACTCTTGGGCAAGATCCACCCAATGGAAACTATTTTTCAAATAACTGTGGATAAATTCTTTGGTTTCATTTTTCAATTCCAATTCCAAAGTTTCGGTAGATGCTTTATTGGAAGCATAATCCATAACATCATCATCATTAGAAATACCATTCATTCGCAACGGAGTAAGCAAAACAAGCCCGTTTAACGAACGCAAACGAGATAAAGCCACATATGCTTGTCCTGGTGCAAAAACTTGCGACACATCGAGCGCTGCTTTATCAAAAGTTAAGCCTTGACTTTTGTGAACGGTAATAGCCCATGCCAATTTTATGGGATAGTGCACAAAACTTCCCAACACCTCTTCTTCTATTTCTTTGGTGTTTTCATTTACAAAATAGCGAATATTTTGCCATTCGTAGCGTTCCACTTCAATAGATTTGTTTTCTTCTGGAAAATGAATCCAAATTTCCTCTGCAGAAATGGATTTTACAAAACCCATTTTACCGTTGAAATAATTTTTTTCGGCAGACAAATCGTTTTTAATAAACATAATTTGAGCACCAATTTTCAACTCCAGAGTTTCCTCTAAGGGGAATATTTTTTCAGGAAAATCCCCTGTTATCTTTGCTTGATATCGAGTTGCGCTTCCGTTTAAATCATTAATAGACTGCAAATTAATAGTATCTGCTTTGGCATTGTGGGTAGTTAAAGTGATGTAGCCTTTATTTGCTTTTAAATCGAAATTCGGTTGCACATATTGGTTTAGAAAATTAATGTTTTCAGAGGTTATTTTATTGTTTCTTAGGTTGTTAAGTAATTCAATAAACGTTTCATCCGACTGACGGAATATCTTTGATAATTCAATATAAAGCGGTGGGTTGTTCTGAATTACATGCGAATGAAAGAAGAATTTTCCTTTATAGTATTGTCGTAAAGTGCGCCATTCTTCATCACGAATTACGGGGGGGAGTTGTAATAAATCGCCAATAAAAAGCACTTGTACACCACCAAATGGAGTTCTTTTTTTACGAACACTTTGCAGCATGAAATCTATGGCGTCCATTAAATCCGAACGTAACATGCTGACTTCGTCAATGATAAGTAACTCCATGTTTTGAATTACGTGCCTCTTTAAAGCGCTCATTCTAAAATGGCGTCGTAAAGTGTCTTTGGTTTCAAACTTTAAGGAATCTGAGAAATGTGCATCTACATTATTAGCTGGAATAAATCCACCAAAGGGCAATTGAAACATCGAATGAATGGTAACTCCACCAGCATTTAAAGCCGCAATTCCAGTTGGCGCTACCACCACTGTGTTTTTATGGGTGGATCTAATTATTTCCTTAAGAAGCGTAGTTTTTCCTGTACCGGCTTTACCAGTTAGGAAAATAGATTTATTGGTTTGGTTGATAAATTGCAAAACATAATTTGCTTCGGCAGATATGGCTTCCATAAGTTAGCATTATTGAGTAAATCAAAAATAAAATATTCGAAATTAAATTACAAATAAAAATCCAAACTCCAAAACGTTTGTTTTAGAATTTGGATTTTTTTAAATTAAAAAACCTAGATTATTTCTTAACAGCAGGTTTTACTTCTTTTTTTTCTTCCGATTTATATTTTTCGTTCACTATTTTTATAAGATCTTTAGTTACATCGTATTGGTCTTTAGCAAACAAAACTGTTGCTGCTTCCCCAGTACCAAAAACATAATCGTATCCTTTATCTTTCCCGTAGTCTTTGAAAATCTTTTTATATTTTACTACCACAGAATCCATTTCAACACCATGTTGTCCTTGAATTTGTTGTGCCAAACCTTGTTGTGTATATTGCAATTGCTGCTCTCTCTGTTGCAATTCACCATATTTTTGTTGCGCCCAAGCCTGACCATTTTTTTGTGCATTGGCTTGAAAAGCATTTTTTTCGGCTTCTAATTTGTCCACTTCTACTTTCAATCTTGCACCTTTTTCTTCTGCAATTGCTTCATATTTGGCTTTAATATCTTTAGCTTCGGTAGATTCTTCTAATAATTTATTAGTATCTATATAAGCTGTTTTAAAATCTTTTGCTTCTGTTGTTTTGTTACAAGAAACAATTGCAACCAACATTGCAATACCTACTAAAACTTTTTTCATTCTATTTTGTATTTAATTTTACTATTTGCCAAAAGTATAAAAATTTAATCTGAAAAGATAAAAAGTTATAAAAATGACTTGATTTTACTTGTATAAGGGTTTACTATTGTTAATCTATTCAATATAATCATTCTCTATTAAAATCAGCTTTATATAAATCGATTTAAGAGAGCTTCTCTTTTTGGCTAAACACATTTATGTTTTTGCAGTTTGGAGTCTTAAAAAGATATTTATTTTACTTTTTAGCGTTTTTTAGAACATAAATATGGGAAGAATATTCTGAATTTTGACTTCCTTTCCAATTGGACTTGCATCCGACGAAAAAAGCCTTAATAAAATTCATATTTCCGGTTTTATATTTTTCGGATAATAAACTAACATAAAAACTATCAAATTTCATTGGAAGCACTTCTTTCAATTCTAAATCTTCTTTAGCAAATAATTTCTGGATTGCTGTTTTAGAAAAATGCCATAAGTGAATTGGAATATCGTAAGCCGCCCAAAATTTTCCATAATATTCTGCATCGTACGATTTGAAATTAGGAACAGCAATAATTACAGTTCCTGTTGGTTTTATTAATCGTTTTAATTCTTTAATTTGATTTTCTAAATCTGGAACGTGTTCTAGAACATGCCACATGGTGATTACATCAAAAGAATTGCTTTCTAATTCGGATAAACTTTCTGCAAAAGAAACTCCTTTGTTTTTAGCAATTTTCTTGGCTTTGTCGCTAGGTTCAATACCGATAGTTTCCCAACCGTCATTTTTGGCAACGGTTAAAAAGTCGCCAACTCCTGCTCCAATATCTAAAATTCTTCCTTTTGGAGATTGTGAATTGATAAGTTTTAATTTATTTTTTAATGCGATGGTTTTTACAAACTGGTACATTTTTTCAAACAATGATTTGTTTCCATCGGTATGCGAAATATAGTCAACGCTTTCATAATAACTTGGAAGCTTTTCTAAAGATGGTTGTGGATGCGTAATCAACATATCTAATTCTTCGTCGTGCAATAACTCGAAAGTTTCTTGGGAAACGGAATAATCTTTTACGTTTAAAAAATGTTTAGCGTTGGATAAATTCATTAAAATCTCTTTATTAATAGGTGTTGGCAAAGCTTGTTTCACGTGGAACAAATTTATATTAGATTATCTACCCATGTGGATTAACAATACAGAAATATCACTTGGTGAAACTCCGCTTATTCTCGATGCTTGTGAAATAGTTATTGGCTGTATCTTGGTTAACTTTTGTTTTGCTTCAATAGACATCGATTTGATTTTATTGTAATCAAAATCGACCGGAATCTTCATGTCTTCTAAACGAGTTAATTTGTCGGCATTGTTTCGTTCTTTTTCGATATAACCCGAATACTTAACTTGAATTTCTGCTTGTTCTAGAATCTCTCTATCTAAATTGTTTTCGGCAACATAAGCAGCAACTTTTTCGAATTTTAAGAAATCTTCTAAATCAATTTGTGGACGAGAAAATACTTTAAACATTTTATCAGCTTGTACAATTGGAGCGCTTCCTTTTGCTTCTAGGATAGGATTGGTCTCTGCAACGGTTAAACTAGTTTCTTTAAAAAAGGAAACCATAGCATCACTCGCAGCAAATTTCTGCTCCATTCTGCGCATTCTTTTCTCGGAGGCTAAACCTAATTCAAATGCTTTTGGTGTTAGTCTAGCATCTGCATTATCTTGTCTTAAAAGCGTTCTGTATTCGGCACGAGAAGTAAACATGCGATAAGGCTCTTCTGTTCCTTTAGTGATTAAATCGTCTATTAAAACGCCAATATACGCTTCGTCACGTTTCAAAATCATTGGTTCTTTTTCTTGTACTTTCAAAGCAGCATTTATTCCTGCCATTAAGCCCTGGGATGCTGCTTCTTCGTAACCAGTAGTTCCGTTTATTTGACCAGCGAAATACAAACCATCAACTAATTTAGTTTCTAAAGTATGTTTTAATTGGGTTGGAGGAAAGTAATCGTATTCTATAGCATAACCAGGACGGAAGAATTTTACATTTTCAAAACCAACTACAGATCGTAATGCTTTAAATTGAATGTCCTCTGGCAATGAAGTAGAGAAACCATTTACATAAACTTCGCAGGTATTCCACCCTTCAGGTTCTATAAATAATTGGTGTCTTTCTTTATCTGCAAAACGGTTTATTTTATCTTCAATTGATGGGCAATATCGTGGTCCAAGGGATTTTATTCTACCATTAAACATGGGAGATCTATCAAATCCTTCTCGTAATATATCATGCACGTCCAAAGAAGTATAGGTCATGTGACATAATCTTTGGTGTACTAATGGCTTGGTTTCGTCTGAATACGAAAACTTATCTGGACGTACATCGCCAGGTTCTTCATTCATTTTAGAATAATCTAAAGAACGTCCATCTACTCGTGGAGGCGTTCCTGTTTTCATTCTTCCTGCTTCGAAACCTACTTTAATCAAATCTTCGGTAATTCCGTAAGCAGCACTTTCACCTGCACGACCTCCTCCAAATTGTTTGTCGCCAATATGAATTAACCCATTAAGAAAAGTTCCATTAGTTAAAACAACCGATTTTGCTTTAATTTCAATTCCTAGAGAAGTTCTGATTCCTTCCACTTTTCCGTTATTGATAATCAAACCAGAAACCATTTCTTGATAGAAATCTAAGTTTGGGGTTCGCTCTAACATCAAGCGCCATTCTTCTGAAAAACGCATTCTGTCCGACTGCACTCTTGGAGACCACATAGCAGGTCCTTTGGACTTGTTAAGCATCTTAAATTGGATAGCGGTTTTGTCGGAAACGATTCCCGAATACCCACCAAGCGCATCAATTTCTCGGACGATTTGACCTTTGGCTATTCCGCCCATCGCAGGATTGCACGACATTTGCGCTATGTTTTGCAAACTCATTGTAACCAACAAAGTTTGCGAACCCAAATTGGCTGCCGCTGCTGCTGCTTCGCAACCTGCGTGTCCTGCTCCTACTACAATTACATCGTATGTGTTAAACATTTCTTTTAATTTCGTTTTTAGTTTAGGGATTCGGGGAGCCGAAAACTCAACTTTAATTTAGTGTTCCACGTGGAACGTTAACAAAAAATCAATACAGTATACTTAATAGCCCTGACTGAATGGAAATCCTTGCCTTTTTAGGCAAGATTGAAATAAAGGCAGGAATTGCCATTACAGATAAATCCCGAGCCAATCGCTTCTAAAAAAACTAATGTTCCACGTGAAACATTTTAATTTTCTCGTCTTCCTTATTGCGCATTAACTGCTCATCGGATTCTGATTTATCTTTATAGCCACAATAATGTAACACGCCATGTACAAGAACTCTTTGCAATTCTTCTTGGAATGAAACGTTAAAATCTGCAGCATTTTCGAGAACCCGTTCGGTAGATATAAAAATGTCTCCGTGTATTTCATTACCCACAGAATAATCAAAAGAAATAATGTCGGTTAAGGTGTCGTGATCGAGATACTGTTCGTTTAAATTAAGCAAATAATCGTCATCACAAAAGATGTAATTTATTTCGCCTTCTTTCTTGTTTTCGGATAAAATTACCTGTGAAATCCAAGTTGCTATTTGGTCTTCGTTGGATAATTCAAAATCGTTTTCGTAATTGAAACTAATCATTTATTTAAAATATTCTTGAACCTTCTGGTTAAAATTGGAGCGCAAAGGTAAGGTTTGTCTGTTTAAAATCTCCACGCTATTTAAATATTCTTGCAAACGAACGGGAAGCGCATTAGAACTATTTGTGAATTCTTTTTTGGCCGTTTCCGATTGTCGTTTCTTTTCTTCGCCTTGTAGTTGTAATGCTTTTTCTAATTTGAGCATTTCGTATTTTACATTTAAAATCTTTTGCAAAACTTCGTTATTAAAGCCTTTGTTTAATAATTGCTTTTCAATTTGTTTCATCTGCTCAAGAGCATTTTGCCCTTGACCGCCGATGCCTTGTTTATTTAATTCGTTTTGTAAGGCTTCTCGAAGTTGTTGCTGTTCTTTGTAAATTTCCATAATGGCTTTTGCATCGCCTTCTACATCTTGACCGTTTTCGCCTTCAGAATTTCCTTGGCCAGAACCGCCAGATCCAGATTTTCCGTCTTTACCTTGCTTTCCCTTACCGTCCTTACCATCTTTGCCATCTTTACCTTCTCCAGGCTTATCTCCTGGTTTGTCTCCAGGTTTATCGCCCGGTTTGTCACCTGGTTTACTTCCGGGCTTCATGCCGCCCTTCATTTTATCGCCAAGTTCCCCCTGTTTTTTTATAATGTCTGGTAATTGCGAATCTCCTCCAGAGCCTTTTCCAGGCGAAGGCATTCCTTTTCCTTTTCCGGAACCTGACATTTGCATAGACATTTGCATATTAAATAAGATGGATGCTAACATGTCTGCCAATTTATTGGAAGCACTTGTAGCAAACTGTTGGTGAGAAACTCCTTTAGAAACATCAGCGTCCGCAAGGGATTCAATTGCTTTTTCTACATTATATTGAACGTTTCCTATTTCGGCAGTTACACCTTCGGACATCTTTGGATTACGAAGAGAAAATGCAAACAAACTATCATCGACATGCTTGAATTCTTGTTTTAAATCTTGTTGGATTTTAAGGTTTTTATTAAACGATGGCGAACCTCGTTTCAAGCCTTTAAATTGTCCCATCACCGATTCTTGAGAAAAGGAATAGGCCAAAAGATTGTCCAGAATTTGACGTAAGACAACAATGTCTTCTTCCAATTGTTCTTGCTCACCCATCTCCATACTAGACTGCATATCTTGACTCATTTGCTTCATTTTCTTGGAAGCGCTTTTTTGTTTTGGCTTGGCACCTGCTTTAGAATCTTTCTTAAGTTCGTCGGATGCTTTCTTCAAATCCTCATCAATGCTTTTTTCTTTTGGAGCAGTATCGGGAAGTTCCACTGGTTTTTTTAATTCCTTATTATCTTTGTCTAATTCCTTTAATTCTTCTTGAATTTTATCAAATTCTTTGTTTATTTCTTCTTGCTTTTCAGTAGAATTTTCCTTTTCGTTTTCAGATAATTTATCTTGTTTTTCGGAAAGTTTATCTAACTTATCGGCAATTTGTTCGGCTTTCTTTTCAACATAATATTTCTTAGTAAGTTCAACCAATTGTTGCAAACTCTTCGTTTGGTTTTTGCTTTGTTGTTTCAGTTTATCCATCTTGTCAAACAACTCTTCTTTCTGTAGTTTTTCATTTAGTTTTTGAAGTTCGTCCAAAAGTTTTTTATTCTTTTCGATGTCCTTATCCACTTTATCCAAACGATCTTTTAAAAGTTCTTTAACTTCGTCCTTCTTATCGGTTTTAACTTTGTCGAGATTCTCTTTCATTTTCTCAGCAAAATTTTTCATCAATTCGTCTTGCTGCTTTTGTTTGTTTAAAAAGTCGTTAACTTTCTGTTGTTCTTTAAACTCTAGGTTGTCTTTTTCCTTGCCCATTTTTTGCAACTTCTCCATTTCGTTCAATTGCTTGTCTTGAGTTTTAAGCGATTTTTCTAACGAATTAATGTTGTCGTTTTGTTGTTGTAAAACCTGATCTTCTTTTTCAGATTCAGTAGCAATTCTATTGGAGAAAGTGGAAGATTTTGTGCTCTTGAAGTTATGAAGTGCATCGTTATCAAAAATCTCGAAATAGTATTCATAGGAAACTCCTTCTTCTACAGGAAGGTTACTTGGAAAAGCAAATACAAATTGATCGTAAACATCACGCTTAACAGCAATAGTCGCTCGTTTAGCATTAGCAAGTTTATCTTTTGGATAATAAACTATTTGTAATTTATAAAGCCCATAATCGTCAGAAACTTGACCTAAAAGATAGTTTTTTTCAATTTTAAGGCTGTCGGGAGCGTTACCCACAGCAATAGTTGGAAATTGATCTTTTAATACAGAGATTTGATAGTTTAACTTTTCATAATTCTGTACCTTGGAATTTGAAGTAACTATTTGATAATCGGTATTTTGGTTAATATTTTTAGATAATAAAAATTGATTATCTTGTTTAGTAAAAGGATATTTAGCAGCGGCATCCAGCCATTCTACTTTTTGCGTAGCCAATGTATTCATTCTCCAAGTAACACGAGTGCCTTCTGGGAGGACAGCATTACCTGTTCCTTTGATTACTTCGGCTTTTTTATTTAAATATCCCGGAAAATTCAAGACCATTTCAAAATTGGCAATGGAAGGAACGGTAACTACATTCAATTCATATTCGTTGGATGAAACGTTATTGGCCTCCACGTGGAACTCTAAATTTTCTTTTGGTTTCGGAATCACGAATTGGAATTCACCCGCCTTGGTGGTTTCCATGAAATAACTTTCATCACCAATAAAAATCATAGCATTTTCTGGAACAACTTTTCCAACTGTTTTTACTTTTAAAAGGAAGTCTTGGTTTTGTTCGGTTTGTAACGTTTTATTTAAGACTTGAAATTCAAATGGTGCAGGTGGTAAAAATTGCTCTTTGTAATGCACCACACGATTGAAACTTTGCGATATAAGATTGCTATTTCCAGATAAATAAAAGAAAACAAAAAACAAAATTGGAACGATTGCTAATGGCAAAAACTTCTTGTTAGTTCCAAAATTAACAGCATTCCCAAAAGGAATCGGTTGTAATGTATTTGCTTTTTGATCGATGGAAGCCAAAAGCAATTCGGAAGTATTAGTGTCTTGAGATAATTGTAAAAAATTGGTAAGCCTATCGCCTACTTCACTAAAATGATTTCCAATAATTTTGGAAGCATCGTCGTAATTGATTCCTTTTTGAAGTTTAAATAACTTAAAAATTGGAAACAAAATAAATCGAAACACGAGAAAAAGTTCCACGACAACAAAAGTCCAGAACAAAATAGTTCTCGCTGTTGGCTTTAACCAAAGAAAATATTCTACAAAAAGCGTGAAAAGAAAATACAACAAACCAATTCCGACGAAGAAAATGGTTCCACGTAGCAATTCATTTGTATAAAACTTCTTAATAAACTGTTCGAGTTTATGGTAAATTAGATTCTGATTTTCCAAAATTGTTAATACATTGTTTATAACCGATAAAAGTAATAATTTCTAGTTAGAATAAAAGTTAATTCTTTATTAAAGGTAAAAAATGGTTATTAGACTCTAATCGGTTTCAAATATTTTGTATTTTTACCCTATCAAACCTACTCCATAAATGGAAAATTTACTCGATTTACTTGCAAAATTCAATGCTATTTCAATTCCACTTTCTATGGAAGAAGAGCAGCAAATTCTATATGAATATGTATATGCTACTAATAAATTAGAAGGAAATCAGTTAACATTAATTCAAACAACAGAACTATTTAAGAGTGATACAATATCAGGAAACAATATTAGAACATCGGATATTTTAGAACAAAAAGGGATGTATAAAGCATTGAAAAGAATGCTATTGTCGGTTAAAAACAATGAAAAATTATCTGTAGAATTACTTTTAGATTTAAATTGGTTGTGCATTGGAAGCCTTTGGAATGAAGATTATTATATTGATGTCAAAGAAAAAGGACAAGAAAAAGGAAGTTTCAAAATAAGTCCTAATGTAATTTCAATCAAGAAAAATAATATTGAAATTGAAAAAATAATTCCATTGAGTTCTCCTGAAAATGTTGTTGAAAACATGACAGAACTTGTTGCTAAAATTAATTCTAGCAATAAAGACATACTAGATAAAGCAATATTTATAGCCCAAGAAATTTGGTTGCACCAACCATTTGTAGATGGAAACAAAAGAACAGGAAGGTTATTGATAAACTTTATTTTAATGAAAGGAGGATTTCCTTTGTTTGAATACAACAATAAAAAATCGGATTATAATAGTCTATTAGTAGAACAATATTATGATCACAAACCAAATTTGATTAAAAATTATATTATTGAAACATTAACTTCCAAACTAGAAGCAGCAATAATTTCAAATTCTAAAATAAAAAAGAACGGAAACGGATTTAGATTGCTGTTGTAAAATCATTGTTTTTTGAATTTGGAATTTCTTCATTTGAAATTTGAAACCGTATCTTTGCCTCAAATTTTACTAAAATGTCAAAACAAGTTCGTGTGCGATTTGCACCAAGTCCGACTGGACCTTTGCATATTGGCGGTGTTAGAACTGCCCTATTCAATTATTTATTTGCAAAAAAAAATAACGGCGTTTTCTACCTAAGAATTGAAGATACCGATCAAAATCGTTTTGTTCCAGGTGCCGAAGCCTATATTATGGAAGCACTAGAATGGTTAGGAATTGCCCCAAGTGAAACCGTTGGAAAGAACGAAAAATTTGGTCCTTACCGTCAATCGGAACGAAAAGAAATATACAAACAATATGCCGACCAGTTAATTAATTCAGGTTGGGCCTATTATGCTTTTGATACTGCCGAAGCTTTGGATGCGCATAGAAAACAGCACGAAGCAGAAGGAAAAACCTTCATTTACAACTGGCACAATCGAGAGAAATTGGATACTTCATTAGTAATTTCTAAAGAAGAAACCGATAAACGAATTGCTGCTGGTGTAGATTATGTTATCCGATTTAAAACTCCGGTAAATGAAACGTTGCATTTGCACGACATCATTCGAGGTGATATAAAATTTGAAACTAATTTATTAGATGATAAAGTTTTATTCAAATCGGATGGAATGCCAACCTACCATTTGGCCAATATTGTAGATGATCATTTGATGGAAACTTCGCACGTAATTCGTGGGGAAGAATGGTTGCCATCCATGCCATTGCACAGTTTATTGTACAAAGCATTTGGATGGGAAGCGCCAGAATTTGCTCATTTACCTTTGATTTTAAAACCTATCGGAAACGGTAAATTATCCAAACGCGATGGCGATAAAATGGGGTTTCCAGTATTTCCTTTAGAATGGAAAACCGAAGAAGGGATTTCATCAGGGTATAGAGAAAAAGGGTTTTTCCCACAAGCCGTAGTGAATTTCCTAGCCTTGTTAGGATGGAATGACGGAACCGAACAAGAGATATTTTCGTTAGAAGAATTAGCAGAAAAATTCGATTTGAATAGAGTTCACAAAGCGGGAGCAAAATTTGACCCTGAAAAAAATAAATGGTTCAACCACCATTATTTACAAGAACAAACTAATGAAAGTTTGACAAAAGCCTTTGCTCCTATTTTAGTTGAGAAAGGAATTTCAACCTCTCTTGATGTACTAAAAATAGTTTCATTAATAAAAGAACGCGCCAATTTTGTTTCTGAATTTTGGGAATTATCCGATTATTTCTTCGTTGCTCCAACATCGTATGATGAAAAAGCATCTAAAAACTGGAAAGAAGAAACGCCTAATTTAATGCAGCAATTAATTTCGGTATTAGAAAATATTGGAGATTTCACTTCGGTAACTATTGAAACAATCGTAAAAGATTGGATGACTAAAAATGAAATTGGAATGGGAAAAGTAATGCAACCTTTTCGATTAAGTTTGGTTGGCGCTTTAAAGGGTCCTCACCTATTTGATATTATAGAAGTTATTGGAAAAGACGAAACCATCAAACGATTGGAAAAAGCGATTGCTAACTTATAGAAAACCAAAAGCCCTGAAATTTCAGGGCTTTTTTATAAATTAAAAATAACCTGACCACCAAGAGATCCTATGTGTCCTTTAAAACTATTGTTTCCATTTAAAACTGATAATGCATCTTCATTATTTAGATTTCCAAAAATATTGGTAAATCCATATTGATAGAAAATCAAAGCACGCACCACTTTACTACCAGCCGAAATTCCTAAGTAAGCATTTCCATTAACTTTAGAAACATCCACAATTTGACCTGCTTTAAGTTGTGTGCCAAGAAGAGTTTTTGATTCATCTTCCGATTTCAAAGTCATTTTCCCATTTAATTGTAAAACAGGTCCAAAATCTACAGAGATATGATCTTGAATGATATTATAACTCATCAATAATCGTACTTGAACACCAATTAAACTATATTCAACATCTTGTTTATAAGTAGATTCTAATGAAAATTTATTTATAAAAAACTGCATCCCATAAATCATGCTCCAGTCGTTATAATAGTTTCCTCTAACAGAAAGTCCGCCAGCATATCCATTTCCGGGTTTAACTGTAAAATTAGAACCTAACAAAGAAGATTGATTTATTCCTCCCGAAATTCCAATACGATTCCCATCTCTACTATTGTATTGTGCAAAAGTTATAGAATTGACAATCAAAAAAGTAAAAATTAAAAAATATTTTTTCATAAGATATGTTAATTTGTAACAAACATACATTTTTCTCGTATAACAAATAATAATCCTTAAAAAAAATTATATGGGACCTTTACTTATTGTTTTATTAGTCTTCGGATTAATTATTTTATTTTCTTCTTTTTTTACCGTAAAACAGCAAAGCGCTGTGGTTATTGAACGTTTTGGTAAATTCATGAGCATTAGAAACTCTGGATTACAAATAAAACTTCCTCTTGTGGATAGAATTGCTGGTCGTGTAAACTTGCGAATCCAACAATTGGATGTTATGATTGAAACCAAAACGAAAGACAACGTTTTTATCAAAATGAAAGTTTCGGTTCAGTTTAAAGTAATTCAAGAACATGTTTATGAGGCTTTTTATAAGTTAGAATATCCACACGATCAAATTACAGCTTATGTATTTGACGTAGTTCGTGCTGAAGTTCCGAAGTTAATTTTGGATGATGTTTTTGAAAGAAAAGACGATATTGCAATTGGTGTAAAACGCGAATTGAACGAAGCCATGATGACTTATGGTTACGACATCATCAATACTTTAGTTACCGATATTGATCCAGATATTCAAGTAAAAAATGCAATGAATAGAATCAATGCTGCCGATAGAGAAAAAACTGCAGCTATGTTTGAAAGTGAAGCACAACGTATTAGAATTGTTGCTAAAGCAAAAGCAGAAGCAGAAAGTAAAAAACTACAAGGTCAAGGTATTGCCGACCAACGTAGAGAAATTGCTCGCGGATTGGTAGAAAGTGTTGAAGTATTGAATAATGTTGGTATTAACTCACAAGAGGCTTCGGCTTTAATCGTGATTACGCAACACTACGACACCCTTCAAGCAATTGGTGCCGATACTAATTCGAATTTGATTTTGTTGCCTAATTCGCCACAAGCGGCAAGTGATATGTTGAACAGTATGGTAACTAGTTTCACGGCTTCCAATATTATTGGAGAGCAAATGAAAAAACAACCTAAGCGAGTAAAAAAAGCAGATAACACTGCAATTGATTACAATCCATCGGATACTTCTAATCCAATAGAAGAAATATAAATTTAGATACAAGACAAAAAAAAGAGGCTTAATCGCCTCTTTTTCTGTTTATATACCAATTGATGACATAAGGAATTGCAATCTTTAAAATTGTTCCGTAAGTACCCGAAAATACGTTTTGATAAAGGTTCCCTAAGAGAGAAACCGATTTAGAAGGAAGAATACTTTCTTTAGTTTTATTGATACTCAAAAGGGTTTTTTGATAATAGATTTCCCTTTCCAATTTTAGAATCTCTAAATCTTCTTCGATTTGTTTATAAGAGGAATATTTTTTGGTTTCCATAATTAGTCGTTAAAAAATATTTCTGAAAATTTCTCTAATATCGGACCTTCTATTATTTTGTCTTTCACTAAGAATAACAAAAATGCAAGTACTAAATAAACTCCTGCTACAATTAGAAACCCTAAAGGATAACTATGCAACAAATTACCTATTGCCAATGACCCAGCAATGGAAACAAAAAGCAACACAATCATCAAGCAAATTGAAATCAAGAAAAACTTGAGCATCAATGTGGTCGATTTCATGGCTACCTTAAATCCCCAAAGTTTATAATAAGCAATGCTACTTTCTATATAGGCTTTAGAATGTTGCTGAATGGCTTCGGTATTTTCTTTTAGTTCTTCAAATGCCATTATTTCTGTAGTTTGGCGTTTTCTCTTTTAAGTTCGGCTAATTTTTCTTCCAAAAAATTTATTGCCTCTTCGGCTTTATAACTTGTATTGGAAAGTAAATTTTCAACCGTTTCTTTTAAATCGTCTTTGGTTCTAGAAAATTTTTCTTTGGTATCTTCTTCCAGAGTTTCCCATTTATCTTGTGCTTGGTTCTTTAAATCATCTAAACCATCTTTAATTTTTTCTCTAGTTCTAGATCCTTTATCGGGTGCAAATAAAATTCCCAACCCTGCTCCTATTGCGGCTCCTGCCAAAAGGGCAATTACACTGCTACTTGTTTTACTTGACATAATTTTTTATTTAATAATACTAAATTTACGAAAATAAATAACACCACGATGTTAATATGACGTTAAAGGAGTAAAACTTATTTTAAAGCAAATTAATCAACCAAAATCTAGAAGACCTAATTTGAGTAGTTGAATTAATAAAATTTAATTAAAACCAATCTGTGAAAGCCAATTTTGATTGATAATTTCTATCTAAAATAAATAACAATAGGTTTTTCTAATAATAAGAAAAACCCACGATTAAGTGAGTTTTTCATGTGTAAAATCTATTTAGATACAATTAGATCGTTTTCAATAATTCTAAAACTTTTTCGTTTTTTTCAGAATTTTTTAATTCGGAAAGTTGATTTTGAAAATTATTTAAATTCTCAGCATCTTCTTTTAAATTTTCTAAAACTAAAATCCGAACCGAAACCAATTGACTTTTTAAAGACATGGAATATAATTTTGTTAACGATTCCAATTCAATATCTTTAGCAGCAACTTTATCCGAATATTTCAAAATCAAATTGGCAAACAATAAAGCATTATTATCGTTCTTGATATTCTTTACAATTGTGTTGATAATCAAACTATAATTATCAATACTTTTTATGTTATCTACAATTGGTTTTAGGATAATTTCAGCAGCAGTTTCGTCTTTTTCTTTTACATATTTATTGATTTCCTTTAAGGTATTCATCAATAAATTTTCCTCTTTTTTACCTTTTTCTTCCCAAGCATCTTTTAATCCAACTGTTTTGTTAAAGACTAATTTAGAAGCCGTGGTATCTTTATCTACATTAAAATAACCCAATCTTTGAAACTGAAATTTATCATTAGATTTTACATCCGCAAGACTTGGTTCCACAAATCCTTTCACGACTTCTAATGAAGTTGTATTCATAAAATCTAAGAAGTTTTTCTCCTTATGCGAATCGGGTGCTTCATCAATAAACAATCTATCATAAAGTCGAACTTCGGCTTCAATTGCATGCGAAATAGAAACCCAATGCAAAGTTCCAGCCACTTTTCTTTGACTGGCTTCACTTCCACTTCCAGAGCGGGAATCTTCATCATAAGTTACTTGAATTTCGGTAATAACACCATTGGTATCTTTAGTAACCGATTCTCCTTTAATGATATATCCATTTTTAAGACGTACTTCGTTTCCGATACTTAATCTGAAAAATTTAGCAGGAGCCACTTCTAAAAAGTCTTCTCTTTCAATATATAACTCTCGGGAAAATGGTACTTTTCTATAACCTGCAGTTTCATCTTCTTGGTTATTTTCGGCTTCCAACCATTCTTCTTTTCCAGCAGGATAATTGGTAATTACCAACTTCACCGGATCCAATACAGCCATAACTCGTGGAGCCGTTTTATTTAAATCTTCGCGTAAACAAAACTCCAAAAGCGAAACATCAATTACGTTTTCACGTTTAGCAACTCCTATAGTTTCACAGAAATTACGAATTGATTTTGCTGTATAACCACGACGACGCAAACCAGAAATAGTAGGCATTCTAGGATCGTCCCAACCATTTACAATGTTTTCTTGAACCAATTGTAATAATTTTCGTTTGCTCATTACGGTGTAATTCAAGTTCAAACGAGCAAATTCGTATTGGTTTGGACGCACTTTGGATGCATCGTATATTTGATCTAAAAACCAATTGTATAATTCGCGGTGCATTACAAATTCTAAGGTGCAAATAGAATGCGAAATTTGTTCGATATAATCACTTTCGCCATGAGCATAATCATACATTGGATAGATTTTCCAATCGTTTCCTGTACGATGGTGGTGGCGGTGCAACACACGGTACATCAAAGGATCGCGCATCAACATATTCTTAGAAGTCATGTCGATTTTTGCTCTCAAAACGTGACTTCCTTCTGGAAAATCACCGTTTTTCATGGCTTCAAATAAAGTCAAATTCTCTTCAATAGAACGGTTTCTATAAGGACCATCCACTCCTGGTTGAGTTGGGGTTCCTTTTTGTGCCGCCATATCTTCCGACGATTGACTATCCACATAGGCTTTACCGTTTTTAATCATCAACACAGCCCAGTCGTACAACTGTTGAAAATAATCAGAAGCATAACGTTCTTCAGCCCAATTGAAGCCCAACCAAAGTAAATCTTCTTTGATAGCATCTACATATTCTTGTTCTTCCTTGGCAGGATTGGTATCGTCAAAACGCAAATTTACTGGCGCATTGTAGCGTAATCCAAGTCCGAAATTCAAACAAATAGATTTGGCATGACCAATATGTAAATAACCGTTGGGCTCCGGCGGAAAACGAAAGCGCAATTTATCTTGTGGAAAACCGCTTGCTAAACTGTCTTCTATGATTTGTTCTATAAAATTTAAAGACTTTTCTTCTGTTGGCATTTTGAATTAATTAGATTACAAAGATAAAGAAAGAGATTAGAAAATAAATATTTAAAAAATATGTTTCCAAAAGCATTAAAAATATTTTGTATTTTTGTATAAATATACATGACCATGAGACAATTAACTGTAACAATTCCTGATGAGTTTTATGATTCATTTATTGAGTTTTTTAAGCATATTCCAGATGTGTCGATTAAGGAAAAGGAAAAAAACGAAGTACCTTTATGGCAACAAGAAATCGTTTTAGAAAGATTAAAAAATTCAAAACCAGAAGATTATATTGACGCAGGAATTGCCTTAAAAAATTTGAAGGTAAAATATGGAGTTTAATGTAACCATTCTAAAACGTGCCGATTTAGAAATAGAAGAGGCCTATTTGTATTATGAAAGTATTCAAAACGGTTTAGGAGAAAAATTTATTACTGAATATGAGAATCATTTAAATACATTATATAACATTCCTTTTTTTGAACAGAAATATAACGTTATTAGAATATTACCACTAAAAAAGTTTCCCTATTCAATTCATTTTACGGTAGATGAAATTAACAAAATAGTTAATATTCAAGCCGTAATTTGCAATTATCAAAATCCAGTAGTAACAAGAATAAAAATATAATTATGGGAACTATTAAATTACAAAATATAAGAACTTTCTCCTTTCATGGATGCTTGGAAGAAGAAGGAAAAATTGGATCGGATTACCGAGTAGACCTCGAAATTAAAACCGATTTACGTAAATCTTCGTTATCGGATGATATCAAAGATACGGTTGATTATGTGCTTTTAAATCAGATTGTGGTGGAAGAAATGGACATTCGATCTAAATTATTGGAACATGTTGCCAATAGAATCATCGTGCGAATCTTTAAAGAAATCCCTTCGGTTTCCCGAATTATACTAGCCGTTTCTAAACTAAATCCTCCTATTGGTGGTGATGTTGAAGCAGTTACTATTGAAATGGAAGAGTATAGAACTTAGGTACGAAGTACGAGATTTGAAGTACGAAACAAGGAAAATAAAAGTTTTTAAACTTTAAACTTTTAAACTTTAAACTTTTTTATATATTTGCAATCCAATAAATAATTGGCGTCGTGGCCGAGCGGCTAGGCTGGGCTCTGCAAAAGCTCCTACTCCGGTTCGAATCCGGACGATGCCTCTGAAAAGAGTTACAGAAATGTAGCTCTTTTTTTTGTTTCAAATTTTTAGAAAAAATTAATTAAAGTTATGTTCTAATCCGGACGATGCTTCTGAAAAGAGTTACAGAAATGTAGCTCTTTTTTTTGTTTCAAATTTTTAGAAAAAATTAATTAAAGTTATCTTCAAAACGGGACGATGCCTCTTCTTAAAATCCTCTAAATCGAGAGGATTTTTTATTTTAACTTTTTAGGAAAATTGATTAACTTTTTGTTAGAAACCTTAAGAATATACAATGTTGTCATTCCGTAGGAATCTTATTTTATTATTGTAAGATTTTCCTTCCTATAAAAAATGAATAAGCAAAAAATGAAAGAGAGAAAAAGAGTAAAAGTAAACTCCATTTTTTCATCATAGAAAATTATTATCTGTTATTTTCTATATCCTCTGCTGCTTTGGTAACTATCTGTTTGTCTTTAGGTAACAAACCTTGTGAAAGAATAAAAACTCCCGAAATTATCAAAACAATACTAATGAATTTCTTAATAAGAAGAATGTTTTTAGGGTTTAATTTGTTTCGTAATTGTTTAGCAGCAAGTATTTTAAAAATATCAGTAATAAAATAAGTAACAACCATAGTTGCTAAAAAAGTAAACATACGGGAAGGATCTAATTTTAATCTTGGACCAATGGTAATTAAAATTAATAACCAATATCCAAGAACTCCAACATTGATGAAATTTAAGAAGAAACCTTTAATAAATAATGTAAAATAATTGTTTTTGGCTAATTCTGTTGGGTCTTCTTCATCAATATTTTTCTCTGCTTTTTTGTTTTTTATTAGGGTAATTATACCATACGTTAGCATTACTAATCCGCCAAAAATAAATAAAGCAGGATCGTCTTTAATGCTTTGAATTAATCGATAACTACTAAAATAAGCAATTAAAATAAAGATTACATCGGCAAGAACCACTCCTAAATCAAATACAATTGCTGCTTTAAAACCTTTAACCACGCTAGTTTCCAGTAATACAAAGAATACTGGACCAATCATAAAACTTAAAATAAAACCTGGGATAATAGCAGCAGCAATATCTTGTAACATACTTATTTTTTAACGTAAATTATTCTGCAAATTAACATTTATTAATTAGAAACTAAAATAAAATCTAATTTGCTTCTTTAATTGTACCACCTGCAACTATCTTTTGGTTGATTTGTTTTGGCTTTCCATAAATAATAATATCTCCTCCAGCACGAACTTTTGCCTCCACTAGATCGGTAGCATAAACATCCGATTCTCCTCCAGCGTTAACTGTTATTACCGTTTGATTAGTAACCAGTTTTTCGGCATTATAAATTCCCCCAGAATTCACTAAAACCTCTTGATTTTTAGCAGTTCCTGAAAGATTAATAGTAGATCCGTTGGCAACTCTAGCAGTTAATCTATCTACCTGAAGTTTAATTTTTATTTCCGAACCTTCCTTGGCTTTTATATCAAATGAAGTTGCTGTAAATACCGATTCACTTGCTATTCTAGAACCTTCATTGGCTTCAACAGCATCAATTTTTTTATAATAAACAGTAGCCGAAACATTGTCACCTTCTAATAATCTAGTTAGAGGCATTCTAATTTTTAATTCGCCATTTTTATTGACTAACTCTACTTCTTCTGAACCATTTCCAGTAAGTAGAACCTTATTCTCTTTTCCAGGAATCAAGGTAACATCTATTTGATCAAAAGCAGTTACTTTATTAAAATCGCCAACACTTTTCTCCGTTTGAGAAAAGGCTATAGAACTGATTAATAATAAACTATAAACTATTTTTTTCATCTTAAATTATTTTAAATTATTTAATCATTCCACCCCAAATAAAATTTTGGAAGGAAACATTGTTTTTCCCAAGTACAAAACCTTTTTTAATATTTACATTTTTAGCAAGGTTCATCATTTTTCTATAATCAATTTCTTGAGCGGTTTCTTTTACTTCAAAAGCAATTTCTTTGTTTATAATAAAATCAATTTCTTGACCTGTTTTTAATTGATAATAACTCACTTCTCCAAAATGATGTAATTGATTAAAAATGGCATTTTCAAACTTAGAACCACTACTTAATTCTGCAAATTGGGATGCAATTCCATTATCAAGAAAATATACTTTTCTTGCTTTAACTATTTCTCTATCTGCATTTAATGAATATACTGGAATGGTTTTAATAAAATACGTGTTTTCTAATAAATAAATATAATTTTCAACAGTTGGGCGAGATAAATTTACCGTATTTGCAATCTTGGATATGTCTAATTTAGAGCCTATTCTGGTTGCTAAAAGTTTGATAATATTTCGTAATTCTGGAATCTTCTTAATATCAGCGATTTGAATTAGATCAATATTAATATAAGAACTTAAAATATCTTGTAATAAATCTTTTTTTTCTAAAATATCATTTGTTACTACTACTTCTGGAAATCCACCAAAAGAGCAATAATCTTCATAATGTTTTTGAATCTCTTCATTAAAGGATATAGTATTTTCTAATAATAATAGATTTTCAATTGGTTTATAATTATATTTTTTAAAAGTTAAATAATCGCCAAAATCTAAAGGGAAAATTTCAAAAATTTTCTTTCGTCCCGCCATTGATTCTTGAAACTTATTTTTAATATAATAAGAACTTGAACCGGTTACAATAAATTTAATATCATAATGATCATATAAATATTTAATTACACTCGGAATATTTAATAACAATTGAATTTCATCAATACAAATCATTACTTTTCTTGAAAAGTCAATTCCTTCTTCGCTTAATCTTGTTATAATTAAGTCGTAATTTCTTATATCAAATCGGTCTCTATCTTCTAGTTTTTCTAAATCAAAAAAAAGTTTTTGTTCAATATTCGACGCTTCCATTAGTTGTTTTACTAATGTGGTTTTCCCTGTTCGTCGCATCCCAGTTAGAACTGTAACTTGTTTCTTTGATAAATGTTTTTCTAAATCACTGAAAATCTTTCTTTTAAAATTCATTATTATCCAATTTAATATTACAAAAGTAATAAAAAATAATATTATACTTTACAAATAGTAATACTATTTGCTAACTCTACTTTACAAATAGTAATACTATTTATAAACTCTACATTGCAAATAGTGTTTTAATTATTCGTTTTTTCTTAAAAAAGTAAAATCCAATTGTTTTTTAACTAAATCGGCATTCTTAACTTTAACGTAAACTTCGTCTCCTAATTGTAATAATTGTTTAGAAATTTCTCCAACTAATGCATATTGTTTTTCATCAAAAGTGTAATAATCGTCTTTAATTTCACGAATTCTACACATTCCTTCGCATTTATTTTCTACAATTTCAACATAAATTCCCCATTCGGTAACGCCAGAAATAACACCAAGGAATTCTTGATCTTTATGATCTTGCATGTATTTAATTTGCATGTATTTGATAGAATCGCGTTCGGCATTGGTTGCTAAACTTTCCATATTGGATGAATGCACACATTTTTCTTCATAAACTTCGGCATCGGCGCTTTTTCCACCATCCAAATAGTATTGGAGTAATCGATGTACCATAACATCCGGATAACGTCTAATTGGTGAGGTAAAATGACTGTAGTAATCGAAAGCCAAACCATAGTGACCAATATTTTCTGTAGAATATTTGGCTTTACTCATGGTTCTAATTGCTAGCGTATCGATAAGATTTTGCTCTTTCTTACCGTTAACGTCTGACATTAATTGGTTTAATGATTTAGAAATGTCTTTTTTATCGCGTAAATCTATTTTGTATCCGAATTTAGAAATCAAAGCCTGCATGGCAAATAACTTATCTTCGTTTGGCTCGTCGTGAATTCTATAAATGAAGGTTTTCTTTTGTTTTCCAATGTATTCCGCGACTTTTCTATTGGCTAAAAGCATGAATTCTTCTATCAAATGATTGGCATCTTTGGAAACTTTAAAGTAAACCCCCTCCGGTTCTCCGTTTTCATCTAAATTGAATTTAACTTCTACTTTATCAAACGATATTGCGCCATTATTCATTCTATTTCTTCGAAGAATTTTTGCTAATTCATCTAATTTTAAAGTGGCTTCAGTAATTGCATCGGAAGCAGTAAAATCGGAACCTGTTAACGAAATTTCTGCAGGAATTTTATTGGATTTAGTTTCGATGATAACTTGTGCTTCTTCATACGAAAATCGTTGGTCGGAATTAATTACCGTTCTTCCAAACCATTGATTTAAAACAGTTGCTTTATGATCAATTTCGAAAATAGCAGAAAAGGTATATTTTTCTTCATTCGGACGAAGTGAACAAGCAAAATTTGATAATACTTCTGGCAACATTGGCACCACTCTATCTACTAAATATACTGAAGTTCCTCTATTGTAAGCCTCATCATCTAAGATGGTTCCTTCTTGTAAATAATGGGAAACATCGGCAATGTGAATTCCAATTTCGAAATTTCCATTTTCTAATTTTTTAAACGATAAAGCATCATCAAAATCTTTAGCGTCTTTAGGGTCAATAGTATACGTCAAGGTATCTCGCATGTCCCGACGTTTTGCAATTTCTTCCGGATGAATAGCAGTATCAATTTTTTGTGCAAAAACTTCTACTTCTACAGGAAAATCATAAGGTAAGCCATATTCAGCAAGGATAGCATGAATTTCGGTATCGTGTTCGCCTGGTTTTCCTAAAACTTTTAGTACAGTTCCAAAAGGAGAATCGGCTTTTTTAGGCCAATCTTCAATTTTTACAACCACTACATCGCCTTGTTCTGCTCCGTTGTATTTATCTTTCGATATAAAAATATCGGTATACATTTTAGCATTTGCAGTAGATACAAAAGCAAAATTCTTTTGAATATCAATAACGCCAACGAATTCAGTTTTTGCTCTTTCTAAAATTTCAATTACTTCTCCTTCTGGTTTTTTTCCTTTACGACGGTTGTAAACATAAACTCTAACTTTATCTTTATCCAGTGCGTGGTTTAAATTATTGGTAGGAATAAAAACATCCGTTTCAAAATCAGGGCAGATGAAATAGGCAGTTCTTCTAGAAGTCATGTCAATTGTTCCTTCGTAGTAATCTTGACTTACTGCTTTCACTAAATAATTTCCAGGATCGCTTTCAATAATTACTTTTTGAGCAGCAAGAATTTTTAAATCCTTAATAATTTCGTTTCTACTTTTAGTATCGGTCAATTCAAGAACAGCACATATTTGTTTGTAATTGAAGGGTTTATTGGCTTGTTTTGATAGTATTTTTAATATTTTTTCAGAGAAAGTCTTCTCTTTACTTCCAAATTTTTTAGGTATTTTACTCATAATCTTTTTCTAATAAGGTTTAAAATTACGAAGAAGTATTAAGATTATAGAATTAAGTATTAAGATTTATTGAAAATATAACTTTTATAAAAAGTTAAGAAGGTATAGAATTAATAAAGTTTAGTTTAAATTTGAATAAAAAAATAAAACTAAATTAACCAAAATGGTAGAATTTGAAACTATTGCTATCTTTAATTTTCCTCATGAAATACTGGTTTTAAAATCTATTTTAGATAATGAAGGGATTCCTTATTTATTTCAAAATGAGAATTTAGTTTCGGTTAATCCTATGGCAAGTTACGCTTATGGCGGAATTCAATTAAAAGTACATCCTAAAGATTTTGAGATAGTTCAAGAAATTTTAAATAATTTGAATACTAATTTAGAAATTGTATAGAATACTATTTTGTCATTCCGTAGTAATCTGTTCTTTTTATTCTCTAATAAATTTGAAAGTTTTCAACATCTATTAAAAACAACAAAAAGAAATTTTAAATTTAAATTAATTTATGATGGTTATTATAGCATGTTAATTAGCACAATAACTTTAATTTTATTTACTTGATTTTATGGTTATACTTTTTTATACGGATTTATTAACATAGTTTTAAGAGGATAAAGCGTTCATTTTGAACCAAATTTTAAAAGTAATAAACAGTTGTTAACAAGTGAATGATTATAGTTTTTGTAAATAACTTTAGAAGTTGATTTCTGTTGAAAAAGTACTTTTTATTATGGATAACTTTTATAAAAAAACACCAAACTAAATTAGATTTTCTCAATTCAATTTTGCATTACAAATTATAACAATACATCCCAAAAAAACTTCTTATTTTCTATCCTAAGTTATCAACAAAAGTTATTAATTTAAAGTTATCTGAATATCAACGAATTGTAAACTGCTATTAACAATTGTAAATTTTAACATTTGAATTAAATATAATGTAATAATTTACAGTTAGTTATAAAAATAAGTTACTAACAATAAAACGTTACTTAAAGCAAATCAGTTAGTTATATTTTTATTAAAATGAAATCGATTTAGTAATAAGTTTGATTAAATTTGTTTCCACAACTAGAACAATAAATACTATGAAAATCTCCATCGGAAACGACCACGCAGGACCAGATTATAAAAAAGCAATTGTTGCGTTTTTAACTTCTAAAGGACATGAAATTATCAATCACGGAACGGATACTTTAGATAGTGTGGATTACCCAGATTTTGGGCATCCAGTTGCTACTGATGTAGAATCTGGCAAAGCCGATTTAGGAATTGTAATTTGTGGTTCTGGAAATGGAATTGCTATGACAGCCAACAAACATCAAGGAATTCGTGCGGCACTATGTTGGACCAAAGAAATTTCGGCGCTAGCGCGCCAACATAATAATGCTAACGTGGTAAGTATTCCGGCTCGTTTTACTTCAATACCACAAGCGGTAGAAATTGTGGCTACTTTTCTTGATACCGAATTTGAAGGAGGAAGACACGCCACACGAGTGGATAAAATAAGTTGTTAAAAATTTACTAACTTTGTTTTATGTTATCACAAAAAGAAATTAATATTATCATTGAAACTTTAAAACCATACAATCCAAAGCGTATAGGTATATTTGGTTCGGTGGCTCGAAGCGAAGAAAAATCCTCGAGCGATATTGATATTTTATATAGTTTTAATTCACCAATTTCCCTTTTTGGTTTAGTTGATATTCAAAACGCTTTACAAGAAAATCTTCATAGACAAATTGATTTAGTTTCTGAAAACGCAGTTCATCATTTATTAAAGAAAAACATTTTTAATGATTTAAAAGTAATTTATGGACATTGAAAAAAATTTATTCCGTTTACAACATATTGTGGAATGTATTGAAAAAATAGAAATAATCACTAATGAATTATCCTATGGCAATTATCTTAAAGATTGGATAAAACAAGATGCAATTTTAAGAAATATCGGAATTATTGGCGAATCAATTGTTAATGTAGAAGAGGAATTAAAAGTTAAATATCCAGATGTATCTTGGGTTCAAGCCAAGGGAATGCGAAATTTTCTTGTTCACGAATATTTTAAAGTTGATCCAGATGCAGTTTGGAATACATTTAATACGGATTTACCAAAATTGAAAGAACAAATTATCTTTATCATTAACGACATCAAATAACAATCAAATGTCGCACGATCATTCACACGGACATCACCACCATGAGGTACAAGGTAAAAATTTGATATACTCTATTTTACTGAATTTACTTATTACCGTAGCACAAATTATAGGTGGGATAGCCTCCGGAAGTTTGGCTTTATTATCCGATGCACTTCATAATTTTTCGGATGTGCTTTCTTTAGGATTTAGTCTTATTGCCCATAAATTATCTCGAAAAAAAGCCACTGAAGATCAAACTTTTGGATACAAAAGAGCCGAATTAATTGCTGCTTTTGTAAACGCATCGACCTTAATAATTGTAGCCTTCATCTTGATTTATGGTGCAACAGATCGTTTTTTTCATCCAAAACCAATTGAGTCCAACCTTGTAATTTGGCTATCTCTATTGGGGATTGTAGTCAACGGCGGTTCGGTATTATTATTACAAAAAGATGCCGAAAATAACATTAACATGCGATCTGCTTATTTGCATTTATTGACCGATATGATGGCTTCGGTAGCGGTATTAGTTGGTGGATTGTTAATGAAGTATTATAATTGGTTTTGGGTAGATGGTGTAATGACTATTCTTATTGCAATTTATTTAATTGTGGTTGGGATTGATTTATTAAAAACATCCACCAAGATGTTAATGCTTTTCACTCCAGAGGAAATTGATATTAAAGAAATTGTTGCGGAAGTTCAAAAAATTCCAGGCGCAGGAAAATTGCATCACATTCACGTTTGGCATTTGAATGATGACGAATTGCATTTAGAGGCACATTTAGATTGTTCTGAAGATCTAAAACTGAGTGAATTCAATGAAATTTCAGATAAAATAGAACAACTTCTGCTGGAGAAATTCCATATCAATCATATTAATATTCAACCAGAATACAAGAAAGAAGATCCCAAAGACGTTATCGTTCAAGATTAATAACTTTTAAATTTGGTTAATTCCGTAATGGAAAAGATGGAATTAATATTTTTTATAAGAATAATATTTATTTTTACCTAAAATTTAACCCAATGAAAAAGTGTGTTGTATTGTTTTTATTTTCTTTTCAATTGTTTTCTCAAGAAAAATCAAAAATTGTTTACAATAACGAAACGGTTGTAATTAATTCTGGTAAAACCTTAGAAATAGAAACTTTTGTAAATGAAAGCAGGGCTATTGCTAAAAGCAAAAACACAGAAGAATATTCCATTCGAATTCCATTTGATAGTTTTAGAGAAATTTCAAATATTGAGGGATCTACTTATATTTCCAAAACAGACAAAACGGTAAATTTAAGTTCTAGTTCTATTGGCACATTCGATGATAAAAACGAAAATATTTATAAGAGCGACAACAAATTCAAATATTTTGTGATGCCAAAGGTTGAAGACAATTCGTTGATTGAATTCTCCTATAAAAGAAAGTTAAACCAACCTCGTTTTTTATCAAGTTTTAGGTTTCAAAACCTTATAAAAACAGAAACTTCCAAATTTCAAATCCGATGCCAATCCACTACAGAAATTGGTTATAAACTTTTTGGAAATTATCAAGATAAAATAATTTTCACTAAAACAAAAGAAGGAAATTTGGATATTTATACATGGGAGGCTAAGGATATTCCAGAATTTGAAGGAGAAGAAAACATGCCAAGTTCTCTTAATTTTATACCACACATTATTTATTACATTAAAAGTTACGAAATATCCGGTAAGAAAGAAGAATTGTTAGGAACCCCAGAAAAACTTTACCAATGGTATTATTCGCTCATAAAAGACATTAATAAAACCGATCAAACGGCTCTAAAAAACAAAACATTTGAGTTAATAAAAGATAAAAACTCTGATTTTGAAAAAGCAAAAGCCATTTACCAGTGGGTGCAGCAAAATGTTCATTATGTAGCCTTTGAGGATGGAATGGGAGGGTTTGTGCCAAGAGAAGCATCGGATATATTTCAAAAACTGTATGGAGATTGCAAGGATATGGCCAACCTTTTGAACCAAATGTTGCAGTATGCCAAATTAGATTCTAACCTCACCTGGATTGGAACACGCAGTAAGCCTTATACCTATGGTGAAGTTCCTACTCCACAAGTAGACAACCACATGATTACCAATGTTGTTATTGATGGTAAAAGTTATTTTCTGGATGCAACAGACAAATTTTGCCCATTTTTATCTCCCTCTGCATTCATTCAAGGAAAAGAAGGTTTGATAGGTAAATCGGCAACGGAGTTTAGAATTGAAAAAATTCCAGAGGTGGATTATCAAAAAAACAAAACCACAATTGTAATGAAATTAAATCTAGAAAACAGGCAAATTATTGGTGATGCAATTGCAACAGTTTCTGGATTACAAAAAAGTTATTTATTAAATAATTTATCAGCCTACAACCTTAAAGAAAATGAAATCTGGAAAAATATAGTTACAGAAAATAATCAGAAAATACAGTTGGATATTCAAGAATTACAAAGAAATGACTATCAAGATTTACCTTCAAAGGCTAGTTTCAAATTAAAATTAGAAGATGGTGTTAAAGATGTTAATGGTAAATTATTATTAAAACCTCTGTTACTTTTTCCTTTAAAAGAAAGTTTAATTGCTATAGAAACTAGAAAATATTCTATTGAAAATGATTTTGCTTATGTATATGAATTCCAGTATCAATACGAAATCCCATCCGATTTTAAGGTAGAATATTTGCCAGAAAACTCCAAAACAGAAAATGATTTGGGAAGTTTTGACATTCAATATAAAGTTGTTGACAAAATGATTACAGCAACACAAACAATAGTATCCAAAAAATTACTTATAGAAAATAAAGATTTTGCACTTTGGAATTCTTTTATTAAAACATTAGTCAAACAATATAATCAATCTATAATTCTTTCTAAAAAATGAAAAAATTCACCTTTTTTATCGTCTTGTTAGTATCGTTTCAAAGTTTTTCCCAAGAAATAAAAAGTTACACTTGGGATGAAAATCCAACCTTTGCCGAAATTCCAGAAGAATATAAAAATCAGCCGGCAGTAGTTTTATTTGATAAACGATGGATTCACACACGAGTTGGGGAATATGCTTATGCTTCATTTTCGATGAATCATTTTGCAATAAAAATTAACAAAGCAGAAGAAATCAACAAATACAATAAAATAAAAGCGCAAGATAACGGACATATAAGAGATGTTAGAGATTTTCACGCGCGTGTAATTAAACCTAATGGAGAAATTAAAATTTTACCAGAAGACAAAATTATTCAAACGGAATCCGATAAAGTAAAGTCGATTGTTTTTGAAGGTGTGGAAGCCGGAGATATATTAGAATACTATTTTATTATAAAAGAAAATCCATCTTCTTATGGTGTTGAGGTTTTTCAAAAAGAAATTCCAGTTTTATATTCCGAATTTACAACAACTAAAGATGGTGTGTATTTTCAAACCTTTGCATCACCAGAATTTGAAAGCAATTATATTGACAATAAAAATGTATTAAAAGCAATAAATATTCCACCCTATAAAGAAGAATCCAATGCAAGAAACATAAAGAATTTAGTAAAACTAATTTATATGGTTCATTCGCCACAAATGGATACCTATAGTTGGGGTACTTTTCTTCCACAAAATTTCAAAAAGCCAAGTTTTCAATTTTTTAATAAAAACCAAGTGCGAGATTTTATTGAAAAATTAAACGTTGGAACTGGCACTACCGATGAAAAATTAATTAAAATTGACGAATACATTAAAACCAATTTCGATTTTGTTGGTAGGGGAGAGACAGCCAAAAAAATTACGGATTTAAATGATGGTAAACAAAAATTAAGCGCCAATGATGTTTTTGATTTGTATGGCTTTACACTAAAAGAATTGAATATTCCGTATGAGGTAACTATTGGAATGTCACGTTTTATAGGCGAAGTGGATTCTAATAAATTTGTTGTGCCACTTTCTCACGAATTTATGTATTACATTCCAGAAACAAATAAATATCTATCTCCCTACGAGAAATACTTGTGCTATGGTTATCCAATGTATGAAGTACAAGGGTCAAAAGGCAAAAAATATTCACCTATAAGCAAGGAAATTGGAGACATGACTTTCACCACCGCTCCAGCAGAATTTACGGTAAATGAATCCTTAAATACTGTTTCTCTTTCCGATGATTTGGCAACGGCAACGATAGAAAAAACCTATTCACACACTGGATATGATGGGGAGTTATATAGAAATTTAGTAAAATACCTCAAAGAAAATGAAGACGAAAAAAAACTTGCCGAATACATCAAGAAAAATTTGTTTGGAAGTGATTTAGACCTAAAAGTAAATAATTACACTATTGAAAACCAAGAGTTCAAATTTAATTATACCAACACTCCATTTATAATAAAAGCAACTGCCGAAGCCAAGGAATCTTTAACAGAAACTGCTGGAAATCTAGTATTAGTAAATCTTGGAAAATTGCTCGGAAAACAAAATAATTTATACCAAGAAACAGAAAGAAAATGGGATGTGGATATTAATTATGCCAAAACCTATAAACACAAAATAATTTTCAATATTCCAAAAGGTTACGAGGTAGAAAGTTTTAAAGATTTGGAAATCGATAAAAAAATGGGCGGTGATGAGACCAAAAATTGCTCTTTTAAATCTACCGTAAAAACCGATGGAAACCAATTGATTATTGAGGTTTTTGAGATTTATAAATCTATAAATTACCCAAAAGAATCCTATCAAGAATATAGAAATGTAATTAATGCTGCAGCCGATTTTGCAAAAGCATCGGTGGTATTAAGACCAAAAAAATAAGAGATTTTATCGTTTAAAAAGCCAAATAATAAAATGACCAACATAAATTTCATCCAAGCCCAAGTAAACACTACCCCAAAAAACATTGAAGCAACTCTAAAATTGCTTAATGAAGATTGCACTATTCCGTTTATTTCTCGATACCGAAAAGACCAAACAGGCAATTTGGATGAGGTTCAAATTGAAAATATTGCCAAACTTTCTAAGCAATTTGCCGAAATAGAAAAACGCAAAGAAAGCATTCTAAAAACTATTGAAGAACAAGGGCAACTTTCACCTGAATTAAAGGCAAGAATTGAGAAAAGTTTTGATTTGCAAGAAATTGAAGATTTGTATTTGCCTTACAAAAAGAAGAAAAAAACCCGTGCCGACGTTGCACGTGAAAATGGATTGGAGCCATTAGCAAAATTAATTTTATCCCAACGAAATGACGATGTAGATTTTTTGGCAACCCAATATATTAACAAAAATGTTGGTAACGAAGACGAAGCCCTGCAAGGTGCCAGAGACATTGTTGCCGAATGGATTAACGAGAATATTTCGGTTCGTCAAAGTTTGCGAAGATTGTATACTAGAAAAGCGATTATAGAAGTTAAAGTTGTAAAAAAGAAAGCCGAGGAAGAAGCCGCTCAAAAATTCTCTCAATATTTTGATTGGGCCGAGCCATTAGCCAAAGCACCTTCCCATAGATTATTAGCAATGCTTCGAGCAGAGAATGAAGGTTTTGTAAAAGTAAAAATCGAAATAGATCTTGAAGAAACTTACGATTTAATAGACGAAATCGTAATAAAAAACAGCAACAGTCCCTCTATTTCGCATGTGCAACTTGCCATTGAAGACAGTTACAAACGGTTATTGCATCCAGCCATTTCCAACGAAACCTTACAAGAAGCCAAAACCAAAGCCGATGCAAAAGCAATAGACGTTTTTGCCGGAAATTTAGGTCAATTATTGTTGGCACCTCCCTTGGGAGAAAAACGAATTTTGGCTATAGATCCTGGTTTTAGAAGCGGTTGTAAAATAGTTTGCCTCGACGAAAAAGGCGATTTATTGTACAACGAAACCATCTATCCGCACCAGCCACAGAACGAAACTTCTATGGCAATGAAGAAAATAAAATCGATGGTAAATGCTTATAATATTGAAGCAATTTCAATAGGAAACGGAACTGCATCAAGAGAAACCGAATTTTTTATTAAAAAAATCCCTTTCGATAAAACCGTTCAGGTTTTTGTCGTTTCCGAAGCAGGAGCCTCAGTATATTCGGCAAGTAAAATTGCACGAGATGAATTTCCGAATTATGATGTAACCGTTAGAGGTTCGGTTTCTATCGGAAGACGACTTTCGGATCCTTTGGCGGAATTAGTAAAAATAGACGCCAAGTCGATAGGAGTGGGGCAGTACCAACACGATGTGGATCAATCGAAATTAAAAGAAGAACTAGATACCGTGGTGGTTCGTTGCGTAAATTCTGTGGGAATAAATATCAATACTGCAAGTAAATCGCTGTTGAGTTACGTGAGTGGAATAGGAGAGAAGACCGCCGAAAACATAGTAGCCTACCGTTCGGAAAACGGTCCTTTTGAAGATCGAAAACAACTAAAAAAAGTGCCGCGTTTAGGTGATAAAGCCTACCAACAAGCGGCAGCATTTATCCGAATTAAAGAAGGAAAAAATCCGTTAGACAATTCGGCAGTGCATCCCGAAGCATATTCTGTAGTAGAAAAAATGGCGAAGAATTTAAAAATTTCCGTTAACGAATTGATTGCCAATAAAGAGAAAATTACCTTAATACAACCCGAAAATTACGTTACCGAAACCATCGGAATATTAGGAATAAAAGACATTTTAAAAGAATTGGTAAAACCAGGATTAGATCCTAGAAAAGCGGCCAAAGTTTTTGAATTTGACCCCAATGTCAAAACAATAAAAGACGTTCGAACCGGAATGATTTTACCAGGAATTGTAAACAACATTACCGCCTTTGGTTGTTTTGTAGATATAGGCGTAAAAGAAAGTGGCTTAGTTCATATTTCGCAACTCAAAGCTGGTTTTGTTTCCGATGTGAATGAAGTGGTGAAACTCCACCAACATGTTCAAGTGAAAGTCGTTGAGGTGGATGAAGACAGAAAACGAATTCAGTTGACGATGGTATTGTAAAATTCCAAAGCATAAATCCAAATAGTGTATCTATTGAAAATATTTCCAACTACAAAAAGTAATCATATTGACG
Organism: Flavobacteriaceae bacterium; assembly: GCA_947451525.1. Classification (GTDB taxonomy): domain Bacteria; phylum Bacteroidota; class Bacteroidia; order Flavobacteriales; family Flavobacteriaceae; genus Flavobacterium. Next base: position 88,670 of record CANFZM010000006.1, on the reverse strand, counting down.
TGTTTTTATTAATTTCCGTCACGGTATTGACGCAATTTTATTAATTTCCGTCATTTTAATGACGGAAATTAAATATTTTATTTATATTTGTTTAAATATTTTTATTTATGGAAATAACTAGAGTTGCATTAGAGTTGATACAAAAAAAATTACAACCCAACAAAGTTGTTGTGCTTTTAGGTGCAAGACGAGTAGGAAAAACAAAGTTAATTGAAAAAATCATTGAAAATTTAAATGAAAAATATCTTTTTTTAAATGGCGACGATGTAGAGTCTCATAATTTATTAGAATCACAAAGCACCGCAAATTTTAACAGATTACTTGGAGACACAAGGTTTTTAGTTATAGACGAAGCACAAGAAATTCCTAATATTGGGAAGAAATTGAAATTAATGGTTGATACTATTCCTAATCTAAAAGTTTTAGTAACAGGATCCTCGGCATTTGAAATTAATAATCAAATAGGCGAACCATTAGTGGGTAGAATGAAAACTATAAATTTATATCCAATTTCTCAAATAGAATTTTCAAAAACAGAAAATTATCTAGAAACCAGAAACAATCTAGAAGATAGGTTGATTTTTGGAAGTTATCCAGAGTTGAGTAAAATAATTAATAGAGAAGATAAAATAAGTTATCTAAAAGAAATTGTAAACACGCAATTATTAAGAGATATATTTGCGTTTGAAGGAATAAAAAAAAGAGATAAAATTATTGCTTTGCTTCAAATTATTGCTTTTAGAACAGGAAGTGAAATATCCTTAGAAAGTATTGGTCGCGATTTACAAATTAGTAAAAACACAGTAGAAAAATATCTTGATTTATTTAGTAAAGTATTTATAATTTACAGTGTATCAGGATTTAGCAAAAACAGAGATAATGAAATAACTAAAATGAAAAAGTGGTATTTTGTTGATAACGGAATTAGAAATGCCATAATCAATTCATTTAATCCATTGAATATGAGAGAGGATGTAGGCAAGTTGTGGGAAAATTATCTAAATTCGGAGAGAATAAAAAAGTTGAACTACCAAGAAAATCATGTTTTAGATTATTTTTGGAGAACACACACCAGGCAAGAAATAGATAGAATAGAAGTTAAAAATGAACAAATAGCAGCATTTGAATATAAATACGGAAAATCTAAATCCAAAATACCAACAGAATTTGCAAAATCTTACCCAGATGCAACTTTTGAAATCATCAATCAAGATAATTATTTAGATTATATTTTATAAAAAATTCCAAAAAAAGAAAATTCCAAATTCCAAATAGTATACCTTGGAATTTGGAATTTTAAAATTGTAATTTAAAGAAATCTTATTCTTTAGTTTCTTCTTCTTTTTTAGAATTTGCAGGTTGCTCGTCTTTAGAAGCATTTTTAAATTCTTTAAGACCAGTTCCTAAACCTTTCATTAATTCTGGAATTTTTTTACCTCCAAAAAGAAGTAAAACCACCGCCAATATTAGTAAAATATGTCCCGGAGTAAGCTCTAAAAATATAGTTAAAAAGTTCATAATGTTACTTATTAAAAGTTATAATATGCAAATGTAGAAAATATTTAATTAGCGCAACAACTATTTAGCATTAAAGAACACCAAAAACACAAGTTTGGTTTAGAACTAATTTCTATATTTGTAGGATAATCTAAAATATGTCAGATAAACGCCTAAAAAAAGAGCAATTAAAGAAGCAACTTTTCACTAAGAATCGTTTGGTTATTTTGAACGAAGATACTTTTGAAGAAATATTTTCGCTGAAACTTACCTTAATGAATGTTTTTGTAGTGGCATCCATTGGCGCAATTTTGATTATCACAGTGACCACTTTTATTATTGCTTTCACGCCTTTACGCGAATATATTCCGGGATATACTTCAACGAAACTTAAAAAAGACGCTACCGAATTGGCTCTTAAATCCGATTCACTAGAATTTGCTATCAAGAAAAACGAGATCTATTTACAATCCATCCAAAAGGTTTTAAATGGAAATTTACAATATGCCAAAGTCAATAAAGATTCAATTTTAGCACTATCGGTAGATACGTTGCCCGATTTGCAATTGACCGCCACCGAATCGGAATTAAAACTAAGAAAAGAAGTTGCTGATGAAGAAAAGAAAGCCAAAGAAAAATCGAAACCATCCAAACCAAAAAAATAAACTTTGCGACTTAGCGTCTTTGTGGCAAAATTAGCGTCTTATTTCTATGTCAATAAAATCCATTGCAGCCCAACTTTTTGCAAAAATAATTCACAACAAAACCCAAAAATGGGCCTCCAATCCTGTTGCCACCCAGCAAAAAGTTTTAGAGGATTTAATCCGTCAAGCGAAAAATACCCAGTTTGGACAAGACCATCATTTTTCACAAATAAAAACCGCACTAGATTTTGCAAAGCACGTTCCTATTCGGGATTACGAAGAACTAAAACCTTATGTAGACCGCGTGGTGCAAGGAGAAGAAAATATTCTCTGGAAAGGAAAACCAATTTATTTCGCTAAAACTTCCGGAACCACTTCTGGGGCCAAATACATTCCGCTTACTAGAGAATCGATGCCGTTTCATATTCAAGCCGCTCGAAACGCCATCTTAAATTACATTCACGAAACAGGGAAAGCCGATTTTGTAAACGGAAAAATGATTTTCCTACAAGGAAGTCCAATTTTAGAAGAAAAAAATGGCATCCAACTCGGTAGACTTTCCGGAATTGTAGCCCATTTTGTTCCTAAATATTTACAAAAAAATCGCCTACCAAGTTGGAAAACCAATTGCATTGAAGACTGGGAAACCAAGGTCGATGCCATTGTAGAAGAAACCATCCACGAAGATATGGCCGTGATTTCTGGAATTCCATCCTGGGTGCAAATGTATTTTGAAAAACTGCAACAAAAAGGAGGGAAGCCGGTTGGAGAAATCTTCAAAAACTTTAATTTATTTATCTACGGAGGCGTAAATTTTGAACCCTACCGCGCCAAATTTGAAAACCTTATTGGCCGCAAAGTAGATGCCATTGAATTATTTCCCGCCTCCGAAGGATTTTTTGCCTACCAAGATTCCCAAAAAGAAAAAGGAATGTTATTGCTTTTAAACTCCGGAATTTTCTACGAATTTGTAAAGTCCGACGAATTTTTCACCCCAAACCCCAAACGCTATACCATTGGCGAAGTAGAATTACATGTCAATTACGTTTTAATAATTTCTACTAATGCCGGTCTTTGGGCCTACAACATTGGCGATACCATGCAATTTACCAGTTTGAAGCCCTATCGGGTTATTGTTTCGGGTAGAATCAAGCACTACATTTCGGCTTTTGGCGAGCACGTTATTGGCAAAGAAGTCGAGCACGCATTGCAAGAAGCCATGAAAGACACTACTATTCGGGTAAACGAGTTTACAGTGGCGCCACAAATTGCCCCCGAAACCGGATTGCCCTACCACGAATGGTTTATAGAATTTGAAAACGAACCCAATAATTTAGACGAATTTGCGTTAGCCATTGACAACGCTATGCGCAAACAAAATGTATATTACGACGATTTAATTGTAGGAAAAGTTCTACAAACAGTAAAAATCACCAAAGTTTCCAAAAACGGATTTCAGGAATACATGAAATCCATTGGGAAATTAGGCGGACAAAATAAATTACCACGATTATCCAACGATAGAACAATTGCAAATCAACTATCCTAACAGGTTTTTTTTAACCTGTTAGGTATAAATAACAAATAAAATTAGAAGCGAATCGTTCGGGCATTTTCGATAATCGCAATTCCTGCTTTCCGTTACAATCTTTTTCAACTCCGACAGAGTTCAAAACTCTGTCGGAGTTAAAAAAGGATTTCCAATTCAATCAGGGCTATAAAGAAAACTATAAACAAGAAATGAAAATTACAATCACGCTTTTATTAGTATTCACTAATTTGCTTTCTGCCCAAATAAAAGGGGTAGTTGTAGATGAAAACAACAAGCCTATACCTTATGTAAACATTTGGATAGAGAATGAAAACATTGGAACTACTTCAGAAGAAGATGGGAGTTTTAATCTAGATATTAAAAATCAGGATAAAAACTTGATTTTTTCTGCAATTGGTTTTGAAACTAAAATAATCAAAACTCTTGAGACGAAAAATGTAATTTTAAAATCAACTTCTATTAAATTAGAAGATGTTGTAATTAATAAAAAGCCTTCAAACGAAGAAAAAGAAATGGGCTATTATGAATCTAGCGGTTTTAGATATCATATGGGTTACTTTGTTGACGGTATTTTATTTAAATTTTCTAAAGAAGAATTTGAAAAATATCCTTTTGTAAAAGAATTAAAATTCAAAACATTATCTAAAAATTCTAATGCTAAAATTAGATTATACCTCGTAGAGGTCAATAAAGATGATTCTCCGAGTGATAATTTGCTTTCGGATGAATTAATTATTGAGGTAAAAAAAGGGAGTAGAAAAAACATAATTGATTTATCTGCTAAAAAAATAGCCATTCCAGAAAATGGCTTTTACATTGTTTTTGAAAAATTAAAAATTGAGGAAAATAAGTATTACGAAGATTATGAATATAAAAATAAAGATGGAAATACAATTAAAACTAAGGGACTTCAATACCAGCCCGAGATCCCATTATCTCCAATAAATAAAGAAATAGGATGGCATAAAAGAATAAATAATAAATGGGAAAAAACGGAAAAGACAACTATTCAAAACCCTAATAGTTATGAAAATCTTTTGATGAAAAAATACCATAATAAATATTTAGTCCCTTCAGTTAACATTATTATTTCAAATTAAATGAAAAAAACAATACTATTTCTTCTAATTTCTTGTTCCCTTTCCGCCCAAATAAAAGGTATCGTTAAAGACAGCATTACCGGAAAACCAATTCCGTATGCTAACATTTGGGTAGAAAACGAAAACATTGGTGCAAGCACCGAAGAGAATGGAGAGTTTGTTATCCATACCAATCCAAACAAAAATTTGATTTTCTCGGCATTGGGATTTGAAAAGAAAACCCTAAAAGCATCCCAAGCACAGGTAGTGAAGTTGGCTTCCAAATCCTACCAACTAGACGATGTGGTTATTTTGAAAAAATTCGAAAGCAAAATAATTGAAATAGGCAAAAGCAAAAATGCCATTTACCAAGCATTTGACAACGGCCCAAGAATTGATGTGAAGTACTTCCCGTATTATATCCGATACAAAAAAACTAAATTCATCAAGCAAGTTACTGTGGAAACCGACAGTAAAATAGAGGCTGCCACAGTTAAAATTCATTTTTATAGTGTTGATGCCAATGGCTTTCCAGGAGAGGAATTACTAACCAAAGACTTTGTGGTTACTGTGCCCAACGGAGTGGTGAAAAACATTTTTAATGTGTCCGACTTTAATTTGCGTATGCCCAAAAAAGGACTTTTTGTAGGTTTTGAAAAACTAATTATCGAGAAAAATAAATCGGAAACTACAGTTACTAATTACAATACTAATGTAACTTCTACCAAAAAATCTTATTCGCCATTGGTGTTATACAATTTAGAAGAAAGAGATTTTCTTTTCACCTTTTCTGGCGGTAAATGGAATAAAGAAATTCAGTACGATACTGCAAAAATCCCAATCAAACGGATGGTTTACGAACCAGCAATTAACCTCATTTTAACCAATTAAACTAGAAATGCCTATATTTGCAGGTTATATAACAAAAACAAATGAAAGAAATCAAAAACATTTCGCGTTCTAGAGCGCAAGAATCGTCGGCGGCTATCGAACGATTGTACATTACCATGAGACATTTATTTAACAGAGGTTTTTACAAACCAATGGGTATTTCAGGGGAAACTTTACGAGAAGCACTCTTGGCGCTTCGACCAGAAATTTACGGCAGCATAGCCGAAGAAAAAGTAGAACTTAATGGTTTACTATATGTTATAGAACGACTTCCGGTAGGAATTGAAGAATGTCGTTACATCAATTTAACTTCGGATGAAGGTTACTCAAAATCGCATTTTCAAGCAATAATTCCTCCCAAAAGAAGAAGAAATTGTTACCGTATAGACGAAGAACAAATGAATGTGGAGATTACCCGCGGGCGATCGGACATTTATGATATTTTAACCCATTTGACCTTTATTTTTATTGAATCCCATAAAATTAAAGACCGCGTATTATTAGACGAAAGTAATGAAGTAACTCGCGATTGGTTGAAATTAGAACAAGCGGCATTACAAACGAAGAAACTTACCCAAATAGAAAAAGAAAAAGCAATATCCCATACTTCTAATGTATTAGGAAGAAGTTTTTCGGAAGTTTTAGATATTTACGATGCTTTTGGAACCACCGAAAAACCAGACCGTTTTTTACATGTAATTTATTGGTTAGGAAAATTAGCAATTGAAGAAGCGTTAGATAACAACAAAAGAACCATCACTTTTAGTCCTATTTTAAGAGAAAGACTTGGACATCACATTCATGGTGAGATTTGGGCAACCAACATCAAAGAGGTTTTAAGCGAAAACAATTTACTAGAAAGACCTATTCACGTTATTAGTGCCAACATGCATTCGGTGATGAATTCTATTTTTGCAACCCCTGTTTTGGGTGCAAAATACAAAGGAAAATCGGAATATGATATTTATGAAGATTTAAGTGCTTCTGGAAATAAAGAATTGCGAAATAAGGTAGAAGCCTTTGCTTTGCAACACGGAATGATTTCTTTGCCAGACCAATCCGGAACTAATATTGACGTTCAAATATTTGATACGGCTAAAATAGATTGGGCAAAATCAAGTTTCACCAAAGCACAAATAAAAGGAGAAAATCCAGTTATTATTGTAATGGATTATGCCTTTGGAGAACAGGCTTATGAAACCATTGATGAATTATTGAAACCGTTTAAAAAAGACAAAAACACTCTTTTTGTAAATGTTGAATCGGTTTCTATCATGGGAAAAGCGGGAATTCTTCAAGGAGGAAAAGGCGACATTATGATTCCGAATGCACACATAAATGAAGGAACCGCCGATAATTATTCTTTTGAAAATGAACTAACTGCTAAAATGTTCGACGGAAACGACATTCCCGTTTTTGCAGGACCAATGGTTACCGTTTTAGGAACATCCCTACAAAATAAAGATTTATTGAAATTTTTCCACGAATCTACTTGGGGGGCAATCGGACTTGAAATGGAAGGATCCTATTATCAAAAAGCAATCCAGAGCGCATCTAAAATTAGAAAAAGCATCAATCCAAATGTAAAAGTTAGATATGCATATTACGCTTCAGATAATCCATTAGAAACCGGAAGTACGTTAGCGTCTGGAGGACTTGGAACCACTGGAGTTAAGCCAACTTATTTAATTACAATTAAAATATTAGAACAAATTTTTAACGTAAAATAAATTATTTAATGAGTACAAATTCTCAATCCAATAACGACAATCAAGAAATTGATTTATCTCAAATTTCAAAGAAATTTAGTGGTTTTTTTGAAAAAATTGCCATAAAAATATTTAATGGAATTCTTTTTATAAAAAGAAATATAGTAGTAATAGGAATATTATTTGTTACTGGAGCTGTTTTGGGCTATTTTATGGATAAAACGGAAAGAAGCTATGATAGTCAAATAATAGTTACTCCTAATTTTTCTACTGTAGATTATTTATATTCTAAAATAGATCTAATTAATTCTAAAGTAAATGAAGGGGATACCTTATTTTTAAAAAATGTAGTTGGAATAAAAGATACCAAAAAATTCTCCGGAATAAAAATTGAACCAATTACCGACATTTATTCCTTTATTGGAAGCAATCCAGTAAATTTTGAATTTGTTAAATTATTAGCCGAAGATGGGGATCTTAAAAAAATTGTAGATGATAAATTAACAAGCAAAAATTATTCGTTTCATAATATTTCCTTCAGTACCTCTAAACAAACAAATGAGGAAAAAACAGTAAAACCATTATTGGAATTTTTAAATAATTCGGAATATTATAAAAAAATACAAATAGTATATAATAATAATATTCAAACAAAAGTCAAAGAAAACGATTCTATTATTGCTCAAATTAATGGGGTTTTAAATAGTTTTTCAAATACTTTAAACGGCGCACAAAAGAGCGATAAGTTGGTTTATTATAATGACAATACCCAACTAAATGAAGTAATTAAAACTAAAAATGAATTAATTGTAGAACAAGGAGTTCATAGAGTTGAATTATTAAATTTAGATAAAATCATTAAAGAGAGTAGTGCTACTTTAAATATTAAAAACACTAAGGGACTTAACGGAAAAATGAAAATAGTAATGCCATTTTTATTAATATTTATCTTCTTTATTTTCGGATTTTTTAGAGCCTATTACAAAAACCAATTAGCAAAAACCCAAAAACAACAATTATGAAAGGAATTATCTTAGCAGGAGGATCAGGTACCAGATTACATCCGTTAACCATTGCCGTTAGTAAACAATTGATGCCGATTTATAATAAACCAATGATTTATTATCCGTTAGCAACCTTAATGTGGGCAGGAATTAAAGAAATATTAATTATTTCTACTCCCCATGATTTACCACTTTTTAGAACGTTACTTGGTGACGGAAAAAAATATGGTTGTCGATTTGAATACGAAGTTCAAGAAAATCCGAATGGACTTGCTGAAGCATTTATTATCGGAAAAGAATTTATTGGAAAAGATAAAGTTGCACTCGTTTTGGGTGATAATATCTTTTACGGAACTGGTTTAGCCGATTTGCTTCAAGCCAATAATGATCCAGACGGTGGTATCATTTATGCTTACCACGTGCACGATCCAGAACGTTATGGCGTAGTAGATTTTGACAAACAAGGAAAAGTACTTTCTATTGAAGAAAAACCAGCAGCGCCAAAATCTAATTATGCGGTTCCTGGAATTTATTTTTATGATAATGATGTGGTAGAAATTGCATCTAATATAAAACCGAGTCATCGTGGAGAAATAGAAATCACCGATGTTAATAAAGAATATTTACGAAGAGGCAAACTTAAAGTTAGTATTTTAGACCGTGGAACCGCTTGGTTTGACACGGGAACTTTTAATTCTTTAATGCAAGCATCGCAATTTGTTCAAGTTATTGAAGAGCGTCAAGGACTAAAAATTGGCTCTATAGAAGAAGCTGCTTTTAGAATGGGTTTTATTGATAACGCACAACTTAAAGCACTTGCAGAGCCATTGTTAAAAAGTGGTTACGGCACTCAATTAGTAGATATTTCTAACGAATAACAGTATTATTTAGTTTTTATATGAAGTTTATACCCACCAAACTAGAAGAATGTTTTATTATAGAGCCCAAAATCATCCAAGATGATAGAGGGTATTTCATGGAAAGTTTCAATGAAAACACCTTTCAAAACGGAATAGGAAAACAAGTCCATTTTGTTCAAGACAACCAATCTTTTTCTTCCAAAGGAGTTTTGCGAGGATTGCATTACCAAACTGGCGAACACGCTCAAGCTAAATTGGTACGGGTTTTACAAGGAGAAGTTTTAGATATTGCTGTAGATATTCGTCCAGATTCTAGTACTTATGGGCAGTATGTTTCGGTAGTACTTTCAGGTGAAAATCAAACCCAATTCTTTGTTCCAAGAGGTTTTGCCCACGGATTTTTAGTATTGAGTGACACGGCAACTTTCTTTTATAAATGCGATAATTTTTATAATAAAGAAAGCGAAGGTGGGTTGATGTATAACGATTCAACTCTAAACATTGATTGGCAATTTCCAACGTCTGACTTGCTAATTTCAGAAAAAGATCAAGTTTTACCAAACCTAGAAAACGCTAAAAAAGTATGGTAGTTCTAGTAACAGGCGCTAACGGACAATTGGGACAAGCAATTCAATTTATTTCTGGAAATCATCCTCAAATAGATTTCGTTTTTTGTTCTTCTTCCGATTTAGATATTACTAAAAAAGAAAATTGCCAAGAGGTTTTTGCTAAATACAAACCTAATTTTTGCATCAATGCAGCGGCTTATACTGCAGTAGATAAAGCAGAAAGTGAATCCGATAAAGCACATTTAATAAATGTAGTAGGAGCAAAAAATCTTGCCGAAGTTTGTAAAGAAACCAATGCAACATTACTTCATGTTTCTACAGATTTTGTTTTCGATGGAAACAATACAAAACCTTACACAGAAGAATACATCCCAAATCCAACTGGAGTTTACGGACAAACAAAACTTGACGGAGAAAAGGCCATTCAAGAAACTTTAGAACAGCATTTCATCATAAGAACCTCTTGGGTATATTCCCAATTTGCTAATAATTTCATGAAAACCATGTTGCGTTTAGCATCCGAAAGAGATACATTATCTGTAGTAAACGATCAAATAGGTACGCCAACCAACGCAGTAGATTTAGCGGAAGCATTAGTAAAAATTTGTATGTCCTACAACCTACAACCTACAACCCACAACCTTTTCGGGATTTACAACTTCTCTAACGAAGGGCAATGTAGTTGGTACGATTTTGCCAAGAAAATATTTGAATTAAATACTATTTCTATAAATTTAATACCCATTCCTTCCACAAGTTTCCCTACACCAGCAAAAAGACCTGCTTATAGTGTATTGGATAAAAGCAAAATAAAAGCAGCTTTTGGTTTGGACATTAATGGGTGGGAGGAAAGTTTAAAGATCGTTGTTCTTTCGTTACAATAGAAAAGCAATACTAAAGATTTTCGAATAAAAACTAGTTAAATTCTTTATAATCTTTTTTATTAAAAACTAAAAACCATTACGTTTACCTTCTTAAATAATTAAAAGACTTCTACTTGAAAAATCAAATTATTTTTATTGGATTTCTTCTTTTCAGTTTTACTCTTGCTTTCAGTCAAAAGACAAGCAAGATTTTAATTGAACATTCTGATTTTGCTGACATTAATGAAATCGAAATGCCCAATGCAACACTACTAACAGGAAATGTACGAGTTAGTCACGATGGCGTTGTAATGACCTGCAATAAAGCCTACTATTTTAAAGATGAAAACTATATTAAAGCATTTGGAGAAGTAGAAATGGTACAAGGCGACACACTATATTTGAATAGCAAATATGCCGAATACAATGGAAATGTAAAAAAAGCACTTGCAACAGGAAGTGTAGTAATGCGTTCTCCAGAATCTACCATGTCAACCGATACTATACATTTTGATAGAAATTCCCAAGAAGCCTATTTTAATAATTACGGAACCATTATCAACAAAAACAATACGTTAAAAAGCAAAGCCGGTAAATATTTTGTAAAAGAAAAGAAATACCAATTTTTAACTTCGGTAGTGTTAACCAATCCAGAATATACTATAAAATCTAACCATCTAGATTATTATACCGCCCAAGGCGATTCTTATTTGAAAGGACCATCTACTATTACCGGAAAAGACAATTTTATTTATACTGAAAACGGCTATTATAACAGTAAGAAGAACAGCGGTAATTTTAAAAAGAAATCCTACATAAAATACAAAGACAGATTGATAGAAGGGGATAGTTTGTATTACGATCGAAAAAAAGAATTTGCATCGGGAACCAATAATGTAAAAATCACGGATTCCATTAATAAGGCAATAATTAAAGGGCATTATGGCGAGGTTTATAAAAATAAAGATTCGCTTTATATAACCAAACACGCTTCTATTCGATATAAAATCGAAAACGATTCGATGTTTATTTCTGCTAAAAAAATTATAGTTACCGGAAAAACGGGAGAACGAATTGTAGTAGGACAAAAAAATGTTCGATTCTTTAAAACCGATTTAAGCGGAAAATGTGATTCCATTCATTCCGATCAAAAGGTTGCGCTCACTAAACTGATTGGTAAGCCTATTCTTTGGAACTTTGAAAGCCAAATGACAGGAGATATAATGCACCTTATAGGAAACAACAAAACCGAAAAACTAGATTCGCTTAAGATACTCAATAACACTTTTATAATTTCAAAAGACACTATTGGAACTGGCTACAATCAAATAAAGGGTTTGAATCTTTACGGTAAATTTAAAGAAAACAAACTCTATGAAGCCGATGTGGTCAAGAATACTGAAGTAGTTTATTTTATGCGAAACGATAAAAACGAATTAATAGGCATCAATAAAAATGTAAGTAGTCGCATCAACATGACTATGGACGACAAGAGTAAAGTAGATACCATTACTTTTTTTGATACGGTAGATGGCGATATTTATCCAGACAAGGATTTACCCGAGAACGCCCGAAAACTAAGAGGATTTGTATGGCGCGGTGACGAACGAATAAAAAGCAAAGAAGAAATCTATCCACCGGATGAGGTAGAATTGGATAAAAAAATTGTGGAGGAGAGTCAAAAGGAATACCAAGACAGCAAACTAAAACAAGACGAAATACAAAGCAATAAAGACATTTCGGGGATAAAGATTAAAGATAAAACCAACGGTAACGGATTTGCTAGTAATTTAGAAACATTTGAAAACAAAAACAATGTTGTAAAAGTATCGGGATGGGCTTATTTCAGTAATCAATCACCAGAGGATACAAGAATAATAGTGTTATTAATTAAAGACGGAGTAACTACAAAATTTAAAGTTGAAAAAGTGGTTAGAAAAGACGTAACTTTTTATTTTAAATTAGATTATAATGTAGATAACTGTGGTTATAACGCAACTTTAGATATTAAAAATTTAAAGAAAGGCACCTACAAATTAGGGATTTTTCTTAAAAATGACACCACAGGTAAAGAAGGATTACTGATAACCGATAAAACAATAGTTAAATAAAATTTATTTTTATAGATTTACAACATAACTTTTAAATACAACTATCCCCGCACAAGAAAAAAGTTCCACGAATAGCTTTTTTGTATAAAAGCAAAATAAATAGTGGATAAATATTGAAATTTAGGGACGAAGAAAAAAGCTTAATAACTATTATTAATGACTAAAATTATTGACATTTCTATTATTGTTCCTTTATACAATGAGGAGCAGGTATTTGAGAAATTAATTGAACGATTAACGAACGTTATTAATACTACTAAATTTTGCTGTGAAGTAATATTGGTGAATGATGGCAGTAGTGATAACACATCAGATTTTATAGAACAAATTTGTATAAAAGATTCTAGATTTACAGGAGTTTTACTATCAAGAAATCATGGGCATCAACTAGCAGTTAGTGCAGGATTGGCTAATGTAAGAGGAAAAAAAGGAGCCATGATTATTGATGGAGATTTACAAGACCCTCCAGAATTAGTAAACGAATTCTATAATTTATTGATGAATAAATATGATGTTATTTATGCAATAAGAAAGAATCGTAAAGAAAATTTCCTTAAAAAAATAGCTTATTTAGCGTATTACAGACTTCAAAAAAAGATTTCCAACTTTAATATTCCTATTGATAGTGGAGATTTTTCAATGTTGAGTAGAAGAGTGGTAGACACTATTAATGCAATGCCAGAACAAAGCAGATATCTTCGCGGAATGAGAGCTTGGGTTGGATTTAAGCAAATAGGGTATGAGTACAATCGTGACGAACGACAAGCAGGCGAAACTAAATATAGTTGGAAAAAATTATTTGAATTGGCTTTTAATGGAATTTTTAATTTTAGTAATTTTCCAATAAGATTCATTACAAAATTAGGTTTTTTCACGGTAGTTTTTTCTTTATTTTACTTCATTTATAATGTATATAGAAAACTATACTATAATGATGTTCCTCAGGGATTTACAGCAACAATATTAGCGATTATTTTATTTAGTGGTGTGCAATTAATTTCATTAGGATTAATTGGTGAATATGTGCTAAGAATTTATAATCAAGTAAGAAACAGACCATTATTTATTGTTGATAAAATAATACAAGATGGAAAAGAAAAAAATTATTATTAAAATAGATTAACATGAAGTCATTAAACATAATAAAGCAAAATTATTTCTTAGTAGCAATCTTATTGCTAGCTGTTTTTTTAAGAATTTATAAGGCAGACTTCCAAAGCATTTGGTTAGATGAAATTCATACTATGAACGAATCCAATCCAAAAGTAGGTATGTCCGAATTATATAATTTAATTATGACTAGTGAACAAATGCCTCCATTCTATTTTTATAGTCTTTATTTTTTATTTAAAATATTTGGATATACTACCTTTATTGCTAGAATATACTCTGCAATTATCGGTCTGGCTTCGGTATTTTCTATATACTTACTAGGAAAGGAATTGATCAATAAAAAAGTAGGTTTAATCGCTGCATTATTAATTACCGTTAATCCCTTCCATCTTTATTATTCGCAAGAAGCAAGACCCTATATTTTCTTATTTTTATTTACCACTTTAGCTTTTTATTACTTAATAAAATTTATAAAATCTCCAAATAGGAAGAATGCTATTTACTACGGAATAATTTCTGCTTTAATGATTTCCTCTCATTTTTTCGGACTATTCGTTCTCTTTGCTCAATATATAATTTTATTAGCATTTCTTATTGTTTCCAATAAAGAAGCAAGAAAAAGTTTTTTTATTAATGGCTTAATTTCCGGAATTATTGCATTAGTATTATTTATTCCAGCAATAAAAATATTCATTAAAGTTAGCGATTTAAAAGAGTTTTGGATACCAGCACCAACTGCAGATGTTTATACTTTAATTTTTAAAGAATTTTTTGGAAATTCAGAAATGGTATTGACTTTATTGGGTTTTATCTTTTTAGTTTATTTTATAAAACTCTCAAAAGAGAAAGAGACTAAAATCACTTACGATTCAATTATTAACAATGAAATAATTTTAAGTTTTACGGTCTTAATACCATCTATTGTTGTTATACTCCTTATCCCATTAATACGCTCCTATTTATCAATTCCAATGATAATTAACCGTTATTTCATAACAGTATTGCCAGAGATAATAATTATAATTTCTATTTCTATTTATCAATTTAAAAATAAAATAATCCAATATGGAATACTCTCCATTTTTGTAATTTTTTCATTAACAGATATTATTATTGTAAAAAAATATTATAGTAATGTAAATAAAGCACAATTTAGAGAAGCAACTAATTTTATTATAAACAACAATAAAAACAAAGAAAAAGTTGTTAGTAGTTTAGGTTGGTATATGCCCTATTTTCTTAATAATGGAAAAAACAAATACGAAATAATTGATAAATCATTAGATATTTATATTTCTGAAATACAACAAGACACTATTCACTTAAAGCCATTTTGGTATATAGATGGATTTGGTAGAGATTACAAACCAAACGATGCTTCAGCGACTTTCATTAATAAATATTATTATATAGATAATAACTATGATGGATTCCAGGCTTGGACAAAACATTTTATTTTATTAAAAGATGTTCCTACTACAATTGACATCTCTAAATTTAAAAACCTTCAACAACAAAATGGGGATGCTTTTAATTATAATATTGAGAGTTTTGATACTAAAGATAATGTTTTAAATTTATCTGGCTGGGCTTATTTTGACAAGCAAGTAGCTAATGAAACTAAACTAGCTATTGTATTTATAAAAGACGAAAAAGCTATTAGGTTAATAACACAAAAAGTAAATAGACCTGATGTAACTACGTATTTCAAAAATGATTTTAACGTAGATGATTCAGGTTTTAAATCAACCTACGACATATCTAAATTAGAATCAGGAAAATATCAATTAGGCATTTATTTGATTAATAAAAAAACAAATAAAGAAGGATTATTTATAACGGATAAAACAATTGAACATTAGTAAACTAAAAAAGCTTATTTTTGTTTTTTAATGATCAAAAATATTTTAAAAGTTATCTCTTTTGGGATAACTTTTTTGCATAGTTTAAAATGAAAAGAATAAAAAAAATAATAAATAGTTCTATATCATTCAAACAGATGTTAATGTCTGGAGGGACGACTTTAATTTATAGAGTAATTGGGTTATTCCTAAATTTTTTTATTACTTTTTTCATCACTAAGCAGTTTGGCGAAGGAGTTTTTGGCAACTATTCGTTAACTTTTACAATCCTTCAAGCCAGCACCATGATCTTTGCACTTGGTTTACCCAATGCATTAATAAATTATTTAGGGCTACATAAAATAGACGATCATTTTTCTCAATTTTTATTAAGAAAAGGATTAAAAATTATTCTTCTTACTGCAATTATTCCTAGCATTTTCTATTTTATGCTTAAAAATGTAATTGCTATAGATATTTTCAAAAACAAACATCTAATTTCTTATCTAGTTGTTGTTGCTTTCCTTTTGCCAATTTCCATAATTCATGAGTTTTTTCTGAATTTTTTTATTGCTACCAAAAACTTTCTGAAGTTTAATGTCTTCATGTTTGTCATTCCCAATATTATTTTTTTAACGTTATTACTTCTTTTTACAATCACTAAAGAGAAAGGTTATTTAACTCTTTTATTTTATGCGGTTGCAGTTCTAATTACAGTTATTATTGAAACATTTTTTGTCTTTAAAAAACATACAAAAGTCGCCATCGAAAAATTATCTTCTAAACAAATATTGCAGTTTTCTTCCCCAATGATGTTAAGTAGTTTAATGCTTTTTTTACTTAACTGGACCGATGTCTTTATGTTAGGTTCAATGGTGTCGGAAAAAGAAGTGGGAATTTATAATTTGGCTTATAAGCTTGCCTCTTTAGCCATGTTAGTAATTATTTCTATGAATGTGGTACTTGCACCTAAAATCACACAACTATATAAAACCAACGATAGTAAAGAATTACATTCGGTAATAGCCAAATCTACCAAATTAGTTATATTTCTTACGGTCCCAATAGTTTTAGTACTAATAATTTTCAGCAACTCTATATTAAGTGTTTTTGGTGATGGTTTCACACAAGGGAAAACAGCCTTAATAATAATTAGTATAGGGATTTTGATTAATGTTTTAACAGGAAATGTAGATCAAATTTTAAACATGACTAATAACCAAAAAGCACTTAAAAATATAACCATTTTCGGATTTCTAATTAACCTAATTTTAAACTATCTATTAATTCCAACGTACGGAATTAATGGTTCTGCCATGGCAAGTTTAATTACTAATACTGCGTTTAATTTAGTTTGCTTATTCTATATCAAAAAGAAACTTGGTTTTTATACCTTTGCTTAACATCTAAATGAAGTTATGAAAATTGATCTTTCAGTAATTATTGTAAATTATAATGGTAGCAAGTTTCTTGAGAATTGCCTTGATTCTTTAAATTCAAAACTCTCCGGAATATCCTTTGAAATTATAATAATAGACAATCAATCTACGGATGCTAGTTGTGCCTTTATAAAGAAAAACTACCCGGATGTTATCTTAATAGAATCTAAAATAAATTATGGTTTTGGTAAAGGAAACAACGAAGCTGTGAAACATGCCAAAGGAGAATACCTTCTATTAATAAATAATGATACTATTGTTTTAAACGAACTTAAACCCGTTTTAGAACTAGTAAAAAAAGACAGCACAATTGGTATAGCTGGAATAAACATGCTTAATGCCAATAAAGAATATATTCCGGCAGCAGGAAATTTTCCCAATTTGAAAAATATGTTTCAACTAATAAAGTTATTAGATATTTCTCTTGAATTTAAAACGGGCATATTTAGTAAATTACAATACGAAGTAGATTGGCTGGCAGGCTCTTTTTGGATTATTCCAAGAAAAATTTACCAAGAAATATACGGATTCGACGAAGATTATTTTATGTATGTAGAAGACGTAGATTTTTGCAAACGAGTTGCTAATAAAGGATACAAACGAGTTTTCTTACCACAATACAACTACATTCATTTTGTGGGTTTTTCTAATGCCAAAAAACCTTTATTGATAGCCGGATATAAAATTTATATTACGAAACACCTTCAAGGATTTAATAAAATAGTTTGTTTGACTGCACTAGCAACAAATAAATTAGTAAAAAAAATCAAAAAAAGCATTAAACTAGATTAAAACCATTATTTTTGATTAGCCTAATAGCTGTTTCTAAATGAAATTCAAAGCCGTAAATTTTTATACCACACTTTTTATAATTGTAATTTTTTTACAATTATATCTCCCTTCGTTTAAAGTGAATATTTTTGTGCAATTGTTTCTGTTGATTCTTTTTTTTACTTTAGAAAAAGCTTCAATTTCGCTAAACTTCCTTAAAACGATCGCTCCTTTATTTGCTCTTTTTTTTATAGGATTTCTAGGAATGGCAATTAATAAATATGCCTTATTTAATATTACTAAAGACATATTTCATTTTATAAAACCTTTATTAGGAATTCTCATTGGTTACTTTTTTTATAAAAAAATAAACAATTTTGAACTTTTTATTAAAACCATTGTTTTAATTGGAGTTGCCTCTGCTGCAATTCATTTTTGCCTTATTTTGTTTTTTAGTAGAACCGAAACGGTATCCGATGTAAGAGATTTAGGAAGAGATAATTTCTTAGAATTATTTTCTCTTTTCTTCTTACTCTTTTACAAAAAATTTCAAGGGGTATCTCTTTTTAATAGCAGAAGAAACAATCAAATTATAATAATTTTTTTATTAATTTCTAATATTTTGTATTTTTCAAGAACCATGATTGTTGCCGCAATAATAATGCTAATGTCAATTTATGGGTATTCTAAAATAACAAAAAACAGCATTAAAATTATTGGAGTCTTATTGCTTTTGGTAGGGCT
Organism: Flavobacteriaceae bacterium; assembly: GCA_947451525.1. GTDB lineage: Bacteria > Bacteroidota > Bacteroidia > Flavobacteriales > Flavobacteriaceae > Flavobacterium. The sequence continues at coordinate 69,983 of CANFZM010000006.1, read as the reverse complement.
TTTTTATGCTTATTTATTTTCTGTCAAAATCGATAGAAACGGAAACGCTTTAGAATCTTTTTTATATAAAGTTAAGATTGCCCCTTCCGAAATTGTAAAAACAAAAATAGATAGAGAAAACCATAAAGATTTATGGGACCATTGGCGCGGATATGAAGCCAAAAGAGCTTTTGCATTAATGGAAGAAAACCCTAGTAGCTATGTCTTCGGAACAGGTTTCGGATCTTTGGTTAATCTTAAATTCTTTGCTCCACTTACCGATAATTCAAACGATAAAGGATTAAAGTATATATCTGAATTACACAATGGTTTTCCGTATATTTTATATAAAACAGGAATTCTTGGTTTGTTAATCTATATGTTTTTTATTAGTAAATTATACCAAAATATTTATTTGGGTAATCAATTTAATTTTGTTTTCATATCGGCAATAGCCTTAGTTTTTTTATTCACTACCCTAACCATTACCGGATTGTATAATACCAAAGACATTATAGTTTTTATACTAGGAGCAATGTTGTTTTTTAAAGAAGAAACCTTAATAGCAAAGAAGGCATGATAAAATCACTATTCCAAAAATTATTAGAAAAATCTGGAAAGGAATATAAATTAGACCCTAATATCCCTTCCAAATTAATTTACATAACCTTGATTAAGCGATTTACAATGCTTTCAAGAGGATTTCTAAAAACAGGAAAACCAGTCTTTATTGGCACAAAAACAAAGATTTTAAATTCTAAAAATATTAGTTTCGGAAAAAGCATTACAATAGAAAAACATTCAATTATAGATGGCTTTGCTTATCAGAAAATAATACTAGGAGATTGTGTAAAAATCGGTTCTTTTTCCAATTTAAATACAACAAGTCATTTTTCAAAATATGGAAAAGGTTTAAAAATGGGAAACAATTCTGCAATTGGCGATTTTGCCCATTTTGGTGCAGCCGGAGGAATAGAAATTGGCGACGATGTAATTATGGGGTCATATATAAGTTTTCATTCAGAAAACCATAATTTTAACGATACAACAAAACTAATTAGAGAACAAGGTGTAACTTCAAAAGGAATTAAATTAGGTAATAACATTTGGGTAGGAGCAAAGGTTACTTTTTTGGATGGTTGTATTGTTGGAGATAATTGTGTAGTTGCTGCTGGAGCTGTTGTAAACGGAATTTTCCCAAGCAATGTAGTTATTGGTGGTGTTCCTGCAAAGATTTTAAAACAGATTGAATAATGAATAAAAGCAGCAATATTTTTATTGATTGTCATGTTTTTGACCAAAGCCTTCAAGGAACTACATCCTATATTAAAGGAATATACCAAGAATTGATTAAGAATAAATCAAATACTTATTTTTTTGGTTCCCATTCCTATGATTTAAAAACAATTTTCGGAGAACATGAAAATGTTGTTTATATCAAATATGCCTCAACAAATAAATTTTACAGATTATTAATCGAACTCCCAAAGTTGATTAAAAAGTATAAAATTGACTATGCACATTTTCAATATGTTGTGCCTCCCTTTAAAAGATGTAAATATATCGTTACCGTTCATGATGTATTATTCATGGAATATCCTCAATACTTCCCGTTTATTTATAGAATTTCCAAAAGAATTTTATACAAAGCAAGCGCAAAACATTCGGATATTGTTTTAACGGTTTCAGAATATTCAAAAAAACAAATACAAAAACATTTTAAAATTCAAAACATTGAAATTACGCCAAATGCAGTTGACAAGGCTTTTTTTGATACTTATGATAAGACAGAGCTATTTTCAAGAATGAAAGAAGAGTTTAATATTGAAAATTATTTTATATTCATTAGTCGCTGGGAACCAAGAAAAAACCACCATTTACTTTTAAAAGTCTTTGTTGAAAACGAATATTATAAAAAATACAATCTAGTTTTTATTGGAAATAAAGCAATAGAAAACAAAGAGTATAATGATTTTTATACACATTTACCAGAGGATATAAAGTCTAAAATATTTTGTTTTGAAAATGTGAACTTTGAGGATTTATTACTACTAGTAAGATCGGCTACAATCGCTGTTTACCCATCAATAGTTGAGGGATTTGGAATACCACCATTAGAATCTATCGCTGCAAGTATACCAACTGTTTGTTCTAACACCACAGCAATGTCCGATTTTGATTTCATAGGAGACTGTCTTTTTAACCCTTTTAGTGAGGAAGATTTACATAAAAAAATTGAAACAGCGTTAAAAGACAAAACCATTCTTCAAAAGAAAGAACATGTAAGATTAAACTACAATTGGAAATTGGCAGCTAATAAAATACAAGAATTAATTTTAAAAAATTCATAGAAAATGGCTACCAAAGAGCTATTAAAGAATTTTCGGTAGAAAAATAGGCACAAAATTTTGAAGCAATTTTCTCCAAACTAATTACTTAAGATTACTAAGGATTCTCCCGGAAATTTGTTATTTTTGCAAACTGAAAAAATAATCAATATTCCATGAAAATAGCCATTTTAGGAACTCGAGGAATTCCAAACCATTATTCAGGTTTTGAACAATTTGCCGAATTTTTTTCAGTATATCTAGTAAACCAAGGCCATGAGGTGTACGTATATAATTCCCACGACCACCTTTACCAAGAAAAAACTTTTCATGGCGTAAATATTCTACATCAGTTTGACCCAGAATATAAACTAGGAACTTTCGGACAATTTATTTATGATTTTAATTGTATCATCGATTCCCGAAAAAGAAATTTTGATGTTATTCTTCAATTAGGATATACCAGCAATTCCATTTGGCATTTTCTTTTGCCCAAAAAACCAATTATTGTTACCAACATGGATGGCTTGGAATGGAAACGAACTAAGTATTCTAAACCAGTTCAAAAATTCTTAAAATACGCCGAAAAACTTGCCGTTAATAGCAGCGACCATTTAATAGCAGATTCTATTGGTATACAAAATTTTCTAAAAGAAAAGTATTCGAAAGATTCCACTTATATCGCTTATGGCGCTCATGTTTTTGAAAACCCTAACGAAGAAGTTCTTAAAGAATATCAAGTAGAAAAATACCAATACAACATGATCATGGCCCGTTTTGAGCCAGAAAATAACATAGAAACCGTTCTGGATGGAATGGTTTTAAACCAAGAAAAAACAACCGTATTAGTGGTTGGAAACCATAACACTAAATACGGCGCTTATTTAAAAGAAAAATTCAGTGCATTTAAAAACATCCGTTTTACAGGGGGGATTTTTAATTTACAGATTTTAAATAATTTACGGTATTTTTCCAACTTATATTTCCATGGGCATTCCGTAGGCGGGACCAATCCGTCACTATTAGAAGCCATGGCATCACGAGCCTTTATTATTGCCCATAACAACCCTTTTAATAAAGCAATTTTACAACAAAATGCCTTTTATTTTTCGGATGCATCAGAGGTAAAAAATATTTTGAATACTATTAAAAGAAATGATAACTTGCAGTTGATTCAAAATAATTTTGAAGCAATTGAAAACCACTTTAATTGGAATAAAATAAATGGGCAATACCTACAATTATTGGAAGAATGCTTGGCAAAAGGAAAAGGCAACCCTGTTATCTAATCCTTTAGTCGCTTTAATAGCATTAGTTTTAATAACCATTCCTTTGCATTATAGATACAGTAACATTTCTATAATGTTGCTAGTGGGCTATTCCTTAGTGAAATTTAAGCCCCGTAATTTTACTTTCCAAAAAGCGTTGGTTTTACCAATTTTGCTTTATGGTTTAATGGCACTATCCTTATTTTGGTCAATTGATTTTAAAGAATCCGTACACGCACTATCTAAAGAAATTGCTTTTATTTTACTGCCACTTTGCTTTCTAATTAATCCATTATTAGCCAAAGCCGAAAAGGATAAAATTCTATGCTATTATTCGTATGCTTATTTAGGATATGCCCTATTTTACCTATTGAAAGCAGTATTTCGTTATAGTATCACTAAAGATCCATCTGTTTTTTTCTACCACGAATTAGTAACATTTGATGTTAACGCTATCCACATGTCGGTTTATATTTCGGTAGCCTTTTTTTATTTTTTTATAAAGAAAGAAAGAAACCTTTTAGATAAAATTGCCATTGCTTTATTGCTATTTTTCTTAGTGTTATTATCTTCTAAAAATATCATTATTGTTTTTCTAATTTTATTGTTCCTAGCAAGTTTTTTTCATTTAAAAACAAAATGGAATTCTACTAAAATTTCACTATTATTTTTAGCAATTCTTGTTTTTGGATTTGTTTTTTATGGCAAATTAAAAGACCGTTTTTTATTAGAAATAGATTCCAATACCACAGAAAAAACAAATATTCAAACGCCAGGTATAGAAAACAATGTTTCAGTAAAAGATGCCTGGAATAAACAACAGTTTCAAACCAATGACTTTTTTGCAGGAACTGCACTTCGAGTGTATCAAGCCAGAATTTTTTCAGAGATGCTACACGAGGATCCAATTTTTTATACTGGGTATGGATTAAATGCAGTTCAAAGTAAAATAGTTGCCAAAAGAAAGCAACACAATCTGTATCAAGGATACGATAAATTTAATTTTCATAACCAATATTTACAATTTTTTGCCGAGCTAGGAGTATTCGGAGTAATACTTTTCTTGTTAATTGTGGCAATAAACCTAAAAAATGCTATAAAATCTAAAAATTTTGTTGCAATTTCTTTCGCTATTCTAATGATAAGTTTATTTTTGACAGAATCTTTCTTGAGTAGACAAAGAGGGATAGTTTTTTTTGTAATAATGTACTGTATTTTTAATTCAAAATACAAAGCCTTTCCCCAACCAAAAGAGCAAAACCTACAATAACGCGGTAATTAATTTTTATGTATAAATAAAAAGTTAAAATTTATATAATAAAAATACAATTTTTACGTTTTGAAACATATCTAATAAAAAAAATGAAAAGAATTTTAATAACGGGTGCTGCTGGATTTTTAGGTTCGCATCTTTGTGATCGTTTTATTGCCGAAGGTTATCATGTAATAGGAATGGACAATCTAATAACAGGAGATTTAAAAAACATTGCACATTTATTTAAATTAGAACATTTTGAATTTTATCATCACGATATTACAAAATTTGTTTTTGTTCCAGGTGAATTAGATTATATACTCCATTTTGCATCTCCTGCAAGTCCAATTGATTATTTAAAAATCCCAATTCAAACCTTAAAGGTTGGTTCCTTAGGAACACATAATTTACTTGGATTAGCAAGGGTTAAAAACGCAAGAATATTAATTGCATCTACTTCCGAAATTTATGGAGACCCATTGGTGCATCCACAAACGGAAGAATACTACGGAAACGTAAATACTATAGGACCAAGAGGCGTTTATGACGAAGCCAAGCGTTTTCAAGAATCCATTACAATGGCCTACCATACTTTTCATGGATTAGAAACTAGAATAGTTAGAATTTTCAACACCTACGGGCCAAGAATGCGACTCAATGATGGTCGTGTTATCCCTGCTTTTATAGGACAGGCCTTGCGTGGCGAGGATTTAACCATTTTTGGTGATGGTATGCAAACCCGTTCTTTCTGCTATATTGATGATCAAGTAGAAGGAATTTTCAGATTATTACATTCCGATTATTCATTACCCGTGAATATTGGAAACCCAGACGAAATCACCATAAAAGATTTTGCTGAGGAAATTATTAAATTAACTGGAACAAAACAAAAAGTTGTTTACCACCCATTGCCAATAAATGATCCCTTACAACGACAACCCGATACTACTAAAGCAAAAACAATTTTAGGTTGGGAAGCAAAAGTGTCAAGAGAAGAAGGCATGAAAATTACCTACGATTATTTTAAATCCCTGTCTACCGAAGAATTATTAAAAGAAGAACACAAAGACTTTACAGGATTTATACACTAGCATGACGGCAGCACACACAGTAAGATATTCTAAATACATTAGACCAATAAGCATTTTTTTAGACTTATTAGTTATTTCTTTCTTGTGCCTATTTTTTTTCAGAGAATTAAAAATAAATTTTATTTATTATTTTCTATATCAAACTATTACTTGGGGAGTAATTGCTTTTTTTGTGAAATTTTACGAAATTTTTAGATTCACCACTCCAGTTGAAATTGCTTCTAAATTAGTTAAGCAAAGTGTTCTTTTTTTGCTTGTTATTATTGCTTTTTTCCCTTTTTCAAAGCAATCCATTTTTAGTGGAAAAGCTATTGTTTCTTTTGTCTTCTATAGTTTTGTATTAATCACAATATTTAAAATACTTTTATTTTATTATTTAAAAAAATATAGAATTATTACCGGAAGCAATTACCGAAACGCTGTAATTGTTGGATACACCCCAGAAGCCATTCGACTAAAAGAACTTTTTGAAGACAGGAATGATTATGGGTATCGCTTCTTGGGATATTTTTCTAATAAAAAAACCCATCCAGAAATATTAGGAAAAATAGAAGACCTTAAATCTTTTGTAATTGATAATGAAGTAGATGAAATATACTGTTCACTTAACGAACTTTCTAATGAAAAATTAAAAGATTTAGTTGATTTTACAGATGAAAATAAGAAAGTAATAAAATTTATCCCAGATTCTAAAGAGATATTTTCTAAAAACTTAAGAATAGATTACTATGAAATGTTTCCGGTTTTATCCCTAAAGAAAACCATTTTACACGAACCATCTACCAAAATCTTTAAACGAATTTTCGACATAGTTTTTGCTTTAATTGTTATTGTTGGACTATTATCTTGGCTAGTTCCAATCTTGGCAATTCTAATAAAATTAGAATCTAAAGGATCTATTTTCTTTAAACAAGGAAGACCAGGCTTAGATGAAAAAGAATTTTTTTGTTACAAATTTCGTTCTATGAAAATGAATGAAACTACAGAAAGAGAAGCCTCCAAAAATGACCCAAGAGTTACTAAAATTGGTAAGTTTATGCGAAAAACCAGCATGGACGAATTACCACAGTTCTTAAATGTATTGTTAGGTGACATGTCAGTAGTAGGTCCAAGACCCCATCTCTGGTCACAAAATAAAGCCTACGGAAACCGAATAAAAAAATACATGGTTAGGCATTATGTAAAACCAGGAATTACTGGTTTGGCACAAGTAAAAGGATTTAGAGGTGAAATTGAAACCGATGAGGACATGATTAATCGTATAAAATTTGACGTATTTTATATTGAAAACTGGTCGTTAATTTTAGATATTAAAATTATAGTGCAAACTGTAATAAATATTTACATAGGAGAAGATAAAGCATACTAAAAAGCATCTTCGTTTAATAAATGTTTCATTTGTTTGTCTAAATCAAAAACAGAATTAGAGGTTTCCCAAACACTTTTCTTCATTCTTTCTATATCCAATTTAGAATATTCGGAAATGGTTTTCAGTTTAGAATTTAAATCAGAAAAGTCTCCAACTTTAGCAACCCAACCTAAATTGTTTCCTTCCACAATAGTTTCGCCTTCACCACCACCAAAATAAAGGATAGGAAATCCTAGAGAACCATATTCAAAAATCTTGGATGGAACCGAACCATAAATGCGCACTTTGAGAGGAACTATTGCAATATCAAAAGTTTTTAATTTTTCATGTAAATCGTTGCGTTCCATCATGCCATGAAAGAAGATTTTTTGTTTCTTTTCTAATGAAATTAAGGCTTCTAATTGACTTTTTTCCGTTCCGTCACCAAAGATGTGCAATTCAATATTCAGGCCTTCTAAATCAATTTTCTGACACAATTCTAAAACGCCTTGCGCTATTCCTAGCAGACCTGCATAAAATAGTTTTATCGGTTGCTTTTCTGTGGTTACTAATTCCATTTTAGCAACTTTATGATCGGGAAAATTGCGATATAAATAGCAGTTCTTTTCAGGAAAAAGAGAATGAATATGAGTAATAATTTCGTTAGATTGCCCCAATATTAGCGTTGCTTTTTTATAAATAAATCGCTCCATAAACAAGGAAAATTTATGCGAAAAGGAATCTTTTTTTAAGGCATTTAATTCAATTGCCGCCAATGGCCATAAATCGGAAACATTCAAAATTATTTTTTTCTTTTTTAATGAAAGTACTAAAACCGAAATGAAGGAAAGTAATAATGGTGGTGATTGAACTACTACTTTATGTGGTGTTTTTTTAAATAATAAATAAAAAAACAAACTCAATGAAAAAGACAAAACCGAAATTAATCTAATCAAAAGATTCTTGCTCACACTAGGATAAATCCACAACCTTTTTACGGTAATTCCTTCCCGATTTTCAGTAACCGAAAACTTCCCTTTATATTCAGGAAACAATTCACCTTTAGGATAATTTCCTAAAGGGCAAAGTACGGAAACTTTGTAATTATTTTCACTCAATTTCAGTGCCAACTGTTCAATTCTATTGGCAGCAGCACCTTTTTCTGGCGGATAATAATTGGATATGATTAGTATTTCTTTCATTTTCTTTAGACACAAATTTCACGAATTCACACAAATTCTTGAGATTTAATTATTCCACAAATTAGTGAAATTTTCAACTAGTATCGATTCGTGCAAATTAGTGCAATTAGTGTTGGATCTTTTATAATTTAGTTAGCAAAATAGCAATAATTCGTTCGGATGCTTTTCCATCCCAAAGATCTGGAATTCCAGATTTTTTAATCCCATTTTGTAAGAAATCCTCAAAACTATTTTTCAAATTTTCAATGGATGTTCCTACTAATCTATTGGTTCCAATTTCAATTGTTTCGGGTCTTTCGGTAGTGGTTCGCATCGTAAAACAAGGAATTCCCAAAACGGTAGTTTCTTCAGATATGCCTCCCGAATCGGTAATAACGGCAAAACTATTTTTTATCAAATACATAAAATTCAAATAACCCTGCGGCTCCACGAAAATTATATTTTTCAAATTTAGATTCGTTTCTCCTAAAATTGCCTTGGTTCTTGGATGGATAGGGAAGATTATTTTTTTGTCACCAACCATTTCATCAATTCCTTGAAGTAAATCAATTAATGATTTTTCTTCATCCACATTAGATGGTCTGTGCAAGGTTAAAATGATATAATTTCCAGTTTCTAGATTAAATTCTTTCCAAAAAATAGGAGAAGAAATCCTATCTAAATTCTGATACAAAGTATCAATCATGACATTTCCAACAAATTGAATGTTAGACGATTCCACACCATTTTTCAATAAATTTTCAGATGCAGAAACGGAAGTAGTGAAGAAATAATCGGTGATACTATCGGTAATAATCCGGTTAATTTCTTCGGGCATTGTTAAATCTCCCGAACGAATTCCGGCTTCCACATGAGCAACTTTTATATTCATTTTTTTCGCCACAATTGCGCATGCCATGGTGGAGTTAACATCGCCAACAACCAAAACTAAATCACAGGGATTTTCGTTTAATTCTTTTTCAAATGCTACCATTATTGCCCCAGTTTGTTCGGCTTGCGAACCACTTTTTACTTCCAAATTGGCGTTAGGCTCAGGAATATTTAATTCTTCAAAAAAAGTAGCACTAAGATTTTTATCGTAATGTTGCCCCGTATGCACTAGTCTATAGGTAACATCCGCACCTTCCATTTGCTTTTTTTCAATTGCTTGGATAATGGGAGCGATTTTAATAAAATTAGGCCTTGCGCCTGCTATTAGAGTTATTTTCATGTTTGCAATATTTCCTAACAGGTTTCCAAAACCTGTTAGGTATTATTTTATTCATTTCTGTAATTTTGCGAATGCCAATTTATTTCACCATCGAAACAAACTGCTTCAACTTTCCGCTTTTACTTCGTTCTAATTTTTCTTTTCTAGAGAATGTAAAATTCAAACCACTTTCTAAATAAGTTGTAATTGCCTTTTCAATATTTTGAATTTGGCTATTGGATAATGCCACCTCACTAACATATTCCACTTCAAAAGTATCGATTTTGGTTTGTTTTATCACAAATTCTTTTACATTTCCGTCGTCTTCAATAATGCTTTTAGTTACATAGTAAAAAGTTAATCCGGGTGATTTTTTCCCACTAGGCAAAAGCGCAACATCATTAGTTCTTCCAATTAATTTTTTTAAAATAGGTTTTTTTAAGGTACTTTTTTCATCTAAAATTCCAATATCACCAATAGCATATCTAATGAAAGGATGGGCTTTATTGTATAAAGAAGTAATCACAATTCGACCTTCTTTTCCGTTAGGTAAAACGTTATTTTCTTCATCTAAAATCTCTATAAATAACGTTTCCGAATTTACTTGCCATTCGTTATTTGTATTTTGAAAAGCAATTAAATCCAATTCGGAAGCGCCATATTCATTGATAATTGGAACTCCAAATTGTTTTTCCATCAAAAATTTATCTTCTTCAAATAACATTTCAGAGGTTACCACACAACATTTTAAACTTGGACAAATTGAAGTTAAAACAATATTCTTTTTCTGAAGAAATTTAGCAAATAAAACTATGGAAGACGTATATCCATTGATGTAATCAAACTTCTTATTTTCAAATTTAACCAATACGGTTTCCAAAAAAGCATCCGATAAATCGAATATAGGAAATCGGTATCGGTGACTTAAAAAATCCTTGATACGTTCTTTGGTATTCCCAATAAAATCCAACGGAATTCCATAAAACCGAGCCTGTAGCGATGAATTAAAATCGATACCAAACCAACCAAATCGGTTAAAAATTGTGGCCCAGGTTAAGGCATGACAATAGTTGTCTTTAGCAAAAACAAAAGGATCTCCGCTAGAACCGGATGTTTTGTTGACATAAACATTCTTTGTAGTAAATCCCTTAGAAAGTCTTTCAACTAAAGGTTTCTGAAAATCTTTTTTAGTCATTATTGGAAGGTCATTCCAATTTTTATATTCCAATTTTCCAACAAATTCAAGATAGGATTTGTTATTTTTCAAATGAAAATCAACAATATCTTTTCTTTTTAGAAGAATATAATTTTCAAAATCAGCTTCTGGAATTGCTTGTATTTTTTCAAAATCAGCAACAGCCTCCTTTATTGGGAAGCCATTTAATTGCAGCGATAAATTGAAAAGTTGGAACATTTAAATGGCCTTTTGAATTTCAAATCGTTTGATGGATTGCAATTCTTTCTTTTTGAACTCTCTCCCTTCTTCAATATCAAAATCATCTTGGAGACCTAACCAAAATTTAGCCGAATTCCCAAAATATTGGCCTAATCGCAAAGCAGTGTCAGCCGTAATTCTTCGATTGCCTTTTACAATTTCGGAGATTCTTGTCTGCGGAATTTTCAAATCTTTAGATAATCGATAAGCACTGATTTCTAGAGGAATAAGAAATTCTTCCCATAAAATTTCTCCAGGATGTATGTTTTTTAATTTTTCCATTTTTTTAATGATAATCTATAATTTCTACTTGACTTGCATTTCCATTTTCCCAAATAAAAATAATTCTCCATTGGTTATTAATTCGAATGCTGTAAAATTGATTTAATTTCCCTGAAAGTTTTTCCAATCTATTGGAAGGAGGAATTCTTAAATCATTTAAATCTTGCGAATTGTGCAACATTCTCAATTTTCTTCTTCCAATTTCTTGAATTTCATGGGCTGGTTTTTTTATTGCTATACCTTGCCAAATTTTTTCAGTTTCTTTGGTTCCAAATGAAATTATCATACTTTTAGCGTTACTAACGTCAAAGGTATTAAAAAAAATTATTATTTCCATTTAAAACAAACTATTTTTGCCACACAACTTACAATACAACACAATGACAATTTTACTACTTGGTTCGGGCGGAAGAGAACATGCTTTGGCTTGGAAAATGATTCAAAGTTCTAAATGCTCTAAATTATTTGTAGCACCTGGAAATGCTGGAACTGCCGCTATTGCTAATAATATCTCCTTAAATATATTAGATTTTGATGCTTTAAAAACTTTTGCGCTTCAAGAAAAAGTAGATATGGTTGTTGTTGGTCCCGAAGATCCTTTAGTATTAGGAATTTACGATTTCTTTCAAAAGGATGTTGCTTTAAATTATATTCCAGTTATTGGACCATCCAAAGTTGGAGCACAATTAGAAGGCAGCAAAGAATTTGCAAAAGAATTTCTTATCAAACATAAAATACCAACGGCTGCCTACGATAGTTTTACAAAAGAAACGGTGGAAAAAGGATGCCGATTTTTAGAAACCCTGCAACCTCCTTATGTTTTAAAAGCAGATGGATTGGCAGCAGGAAAAGGGGTTTTGATTATTCAAGATTTAGAAGAAGCCAAAACGGAACTACGCAATATGTTAGTTCATGCTAAATTTGGTAATGCCAGTGCTAAAGTGGTTATTGAAGAATTTCTAGACGGAATTGAACTTAGTTGTTTTGTTTTAACAGACGGTAAAAATTATAAAATTTTACCAACCGCTAAAGATTATAAACGAATTGGCGAAGGCGATACCGGATTAAACACAGGTGGTATGGGAGCAGTTTCTCCAGTGCCATTTGCTGATGCAGTTTTGTTAGAAAAAATTGAAACTCGAATTGTAAAACCAACCATTGCTGGTTTGCAACAAGACGGAATTGAATATAAAGGTTTTGTTTTTATTGGATTAATCAATGTGAAAGGCGAACCAATTGTTATTGAATACAATGTGCGAATGGGAGATCCCGAAACCGAAGTGGTAATTCCGAGATTGAAAACCGATTTAGTAGAATTGTTTCAAGCAGTTGGCAATAAAACTTTAGATCAAGTTTCTCTAGAAATTGACGAAAGAAGTGCTACAACAATAATGGTAGTTTCGGGCGGTTATCCAGAAGATTATGAAAAAGGATTTAAAATTTCAGGACTTGAAAATATAGAAGATTCTATTGCTTTTCATGCTGGAACGAAATTAGAAAACGGAAAAGTAGTAACTAATGGTGGTCGTGTAATAGCAATTACATCCTTTGGAGATAACTTTCCAGAGGCCATAAAAAAATCTTATCAAAACATAGACAGACTACATTTTGATAAGATGTATTTTAGAAAAGATATTGGTTTCGACTTATTTTAAGAAAGAATGAGCCGTAGTATCTTGGTTTTCTTCGTTATTTTTTTGGTGAAGAGATAATTGTTTGCACCAGTAGATAACATATCTAGCACATACAGCCATTAAGGTCCAACTAACAATATTTGCTAACCACCAATTATCTAATTCTAATGCACGTAACCAATCTAGTGGTTTAAATAAAAAATCTACAAAAAGTGATTGTATTGCTTCGAAAAATGCTTTCATCTAATTAAGTTTTATTTGTTTTTGTGTTGGATGTAATTTGATTTTAAAATATATTTTATTAAAAACCAAATTCTTGTTCCTTTCATTTTTAAACAAGTGTTATATTTACATTCGCAAAAGTATAAAATATCCTCATGATAACAAGCATTTTTAAAAAATCTACACCAATTAATTATTCTTTAATAGGAATATTAATGATTTTGTTCTTTTTTATCTTCCAATTCAATAGTAAATTGGAAATAAATACGTTTGTAGATATATTAAAAAAAGCAGGATATTTAGGTATTTTATTTACAACGCTTTTCTTTTCTAATTTTATTGTAAAAAAGAACGGACTCACTAAAGACAGTTCCTATACGGTTCTTTTTTATTTTATTTTGCTTTTGTTTTTTCCAAAATTATTTAATAATATCAATTTATTACTGGCTAATTTTTTTATTATTTTATCCATGAGAAGATTGATTTCTTTGCAAACATTAAAAGCACCAAAAGAAAAAATATTTGATGCTTCTTTATGGATATTTGTAGCAAGTTTGTTTCATTTTTGGGCAATCATTTTTATAGTTTTAGTTTATATTTCTATAATTTTTCACGTGTCTAGAGATTATAGAAACTGGCTAATTCCTTTTGTTGCTTTCTTTGGTGTTGCAATATTTTTTGTTTTTTATGATGTACTTATAGATAAGAATGCTATAAATACCTTTTTACAAACAGAGGTAATGAATTATAAATTAGATTATTTTACCACCACCTATCAAAATATTGCATTTTCTGTTTTTACGGTTTTCCTGCTCTTTTTTATATTCCCGTTTTTCTTTTCAATAAATAATAAGCCATTAAACCTTCAGGCATCCTATAAAAAAGTGCTTTTTGCAGTATTTTTTGGTATTATTATTTTTTTAATTTCGGATAATAAAAGCAATGAAATTTTGGTATTCACTTTTCTTCCAATAGCAATAATTGCTACAAGTACTATAGAATATTTGCAAAACAAAATCCAGCAGGAAATCATTTTATTTATTTCTATCGCCTGCGGATTGTTCTGTTTCTTTTCGCAATTATAATTTACTCCCGTAGGCTAAATCGCCAGCATCCCCTAGACCCGGAATAATGTAGTTTTTTTCATTCAACTTATCATCTAAAGCAGCAACCCAAAGATGGCAATTGTTAGGAAGATTTTCTTCTAGATAGGCAATTCCTTCCGGAGCAGCAATGACAACGGCAATGTGAATTTCTTTTGGTTTTTGCTCCAAATGCAATTTATTTAAAACCGCAACTATAGATTGCCCGGTGGCTAACATGGGGTCAATCAAAATTAAATTTTTATTTTCAAAGGAAGGAGCCGCTTGATATTCTACCAATATTTCAAAGTAATCATCGTTTTTAGGATGGTGACGGTAAGCAGATACAAAGCCATTTTCAGCATTATCAAACATGTTCATAAAGCCGGTATGCAAAGCCAAACCAGCCCGAAGAATAGAACATAGAACCACGTTATCGGCAATAGTAGTCGTGTGTTTAATTCCAAGTGGAGTTTGCACATCAATTGCTTTATATTCTAGATTTTTACTCAATTCATACGCCATAATTTCACCAATGCGTTCGATGTTTTTTCTAAAACGCATGCTGTCTTTTTGGATGTTGACATCTCTAATTTGAGCCAAAAAATGATTAAGAATACTATTGTTTTCAGAAATATAGTGAATTTGCATAAAAGTGATAATTTAGTATGTTTATGTAAAAGTATAAAAACTATCTTTGCACCCAAGACCTTTTGGTCGAATTGTATGAAATAAAATAAAATTTATAATTATGTTTTCAAAATTTGCCTATTCTATATTTGAACAAAGTATTCAGGATTATCATGTTCACGACAATGTAAACCAACCCATTAACAACCCGTATCCAAGCGATAAAATCGAACATTTATTGTATTTTAAAAATTGGGTAGACACTGTGCAATGGCATTATGAAGATATTATTCGGGATCCAAATATTGATCCAGTTGCTGCCTTAACTTTGAAAAGAAAGATTGATGCATCCAACCAAGAACGTACCGATATGGTAGAATATATTGACAGTTATTTCTTGCAGAAATACGCTCATGTTGCTGTTAAGGCTTCCGCCAAAATCAATTCAGAATCTCCAGCTTGGACGTTGGATAGATTGTCTATTTTGGCATTAAAAATTTACCACATGAACGAAGAAGCTACTCGTGATGAGGCTTCACAAGAACATAGAACTAAATGCCAAGAAAAGCTGAACGTACTTTTAGAACAACGTTCCGATTTATCTACAGCAATCGACGATTTATTGACCGATATCGAAAACGGAGATAAATTCATGAAGGTGTACAAACAAATGAAAATGTACAACGACGACGATTTGAATCCTGTTTTGTATCAAAATAAAAAATAATTTTATATAATTTTAAACCACTAAGGTATTGAGATAATTAAGAAAAACTTAATGAACCTTAATACCTTAATGCTTTTTAAAATAGTACCATTGTCCCACCACCACCCACATATCGCAATTATCAGACTCTCGGCAATGGGAGATGTCGCCATGACAATACCTGTTATTTTGGCATTGGCTGCACAAAATCCAAAAGTTAGAATAACGGTTGTTTCTAGACCTTTTTTTAAACCAATTTTCGAACATTTACCAAATGTAAAATTTCTTTCTGTTCATACCCATCACGAGCACAAAGGACTACTTGGATTGTATCGATTGTACCGAGATATAAAAGCCCACCAAGTTACTGAAATTGCCGATTTACACAATGTGTTACGATCTAAAGTGTTACGATTTTTATTTGCTTTAAGCGGAAAAAAAGTTGCCTTTACCGATAAAGGTAGAGCCGAAAAGGCAGCCCTAACCAGTCTTACCAACAAGAAATTTCAACCATTAAAAACAATGGTAGAAAGGCATTTGGAAACTTTTAAAAAGTTAGGATATACTATTAATTTGAACACACCCTTTTTTTTAAAACAAGATGCTATTCCATTAAAAGCAATTGAAATTCTTGGAGAAAAAAAGGAAAAATGGATTGGTATTGCACCTTTTGCGCATTACTCCGGAAAAACCTACCCAATAGATTTAATGCATAAAGTGATAGAAAAACTATCTAATAAAGAGGGGGTTAAAATACTTCTTTTTGGTGGTGATTCGGATTTGGAACGCTTAGAAACTTTGGTAAATGGGAAGTCGAATGTTTTTAATTTTGCTAAAAAAATATCCTTCAAAGAAGAATTGCACCTTATTTCTAATTTAGATGTAATGCTTTCAATGGATTCTGGAAATTCCCATCTTGCTGCGATTTTTGGAGTAAAAACGATAACGATTTGGGGAGCAACCCATCCGTATGCCGGATTTGCACCCTATAATCAACCTGCCGAAAATTGTTTAGTTGCCGATAGAGAACAATATCCATTATTGCCAACTTCGGTTTATGGCAATAAAAAAGTTGCTGGTTATGAAGATGCAATGCGAACTATTCCAGTAGAAAAAATAGTTGCTAGAGTACTTTCGCAATTGGAAGATTAGAAATAAATTCGTTCTTCTCTACAACGATCATCAAGGTATTTTTTCAAATTTAATACAGCATTTCGGTAATCGGGTGCTTCGTAATCAAATCGTTCGTGTTCGAGTTGTTGCTTTTGAATATCCTGACAAGAATTAGAAATTTCGCGAATAATTTCCAACAAAACTTTCTCCTTGCTTTTTCCTTTTTCAAATTTGAATTCTACAATTTCGTCTTGCAACTCTTCGCAATAGGAAATGAGTTGCTCTACTTCTGGTTCTTCCAAAAGATAGTCTTTGTCTTTAAATAATTGTCGGATGTTTTTCATATTCAAAAATCAATAGTAAAAGTCAATGTCAATTTCAAAAAAGGTTCGAATAATCTACATAACTGAACACTAAAAACGGAACACTGCTAACTGATTATACATCATCAAAATCCACCAAAATCTCGCTAGAAGTTGGATGCGCTTGACAAGTTAAAATTAAACCTTCGGCTACTTCTTTATCGGTAAGGATGGAGTTCTTTTTCATTTCGGCGGTTCCTTTAGAAATTCGGGCCAAGCAACTGCTACAAATTCCGCCTTGGCAAGAATAAGGAGCATCAATGCCTTGTTTTAAAGCAGCCTCCAAAATGGTTTGTTTCTGACTCATTTCAAAAGTAGTTTCCTCGGAGTCTACCAAAATCGTAATTTTAGTATGACCTTCGTGGGAACTTGCTTCGGTATTTTCGGTTCCAGAAGCAGTAAATAATTCAAATTTTATATTTTTATCGGCAACGTTGTGTTCTTTTAAAACGGTAGTTGCTAAGTTGATCATTTCTTCAGGACCACACAAATAGAACTTATCAAATTCTTTTTCTTTGTGTTTGTTGTTCAAAACAAAATTAAGATTCGACTTGTCAATTCTTCCAAAAAGTTCGTTTTCTACTTTGGTTTGACTGAACACATAATGCACAAAAAAGCGACCAACATATTTTAATTGCAATTCGTGTAATTGCTCCTGAAAAATAGTTTCTTCGGGAGTTTTATTGCCATAAAGCAAAACAAAAGAACTCTTAGGCTCGTTTTCTAAAACCGATTGCAGTATTGCCATTACTGGCGTAATACCACTTCCGGCAACTAATGCAGCGTAGTTTTTTTGTCTTTCGGCATTGGGTTCAAAAGTAAAGTTTCCTTCGGGTTGGCCAACTTCTAATAGATCGCCAACGCTAAGATTTTCGTTAGCAAATTTTGAAAAAAGACCATTTTTAACCGCCTTAATTGCAATGCGTAATTCGCCACTATTAGGAGACGAACAAATAGAATAGGCACGACGAATTTCAGTTCCGTCAAGCGTTAATTTTAAATTAATATATTGACCTGCAAGGAATTGGTAAGCAGATTGTAATTCGGTAGGAACATTAAAAACCACAGAAACTGCGCTAGGGGTTTCCCGTTTTATTTCTTTGATCTGTAATTTATAAAAAGATGCCATTGTGTTTTATTTTTTGCAAAGGTAAGAAACCAAATAGTATTGAAAAAAAATAAATAATACATAAGAATTCTATGTATATAAAAAACTTATGTATATTTGTACTTTAATTAAGAGATTGCTTCGTGCCTCGCAATAACAAAAAAATGAAAAATTCGCAATTATATAAAGGAAGTTTGAACACCATAGTGATGAAACTTTTGGAAGAAAACGGTAGGATGTATGGTTATGAAATTACGCAAAAGGTAAAGGAAATTACTAGTGGTGAATTGAAAATAACTGAAGGCGCTTTGTACCCTGCTTTGCATAAATTGGAAGCCGAAGGAGTACTAGAAGTGGAGGTTGAAAATGTAGATAATAGATTACGAAAGTATTATAAACTTACCGAAAAAGGAACCAAAGAAACCATAAATCGTTTGGCAGAATTGGAGGATTTTATAAGAAATATGCAAAGTTTAGTAAATCCAAAATTAGAATATTAGTTATGAAACTGAGTGCGGAACAAATTGTCGAAATTGAAAAATATTTAGGCACTTTTCAAATCAAATACTATGAACTAAAACAAGAATTTTTAGATCATATGATTTGTAGTGTTGAAGCCATTTTGAATGAAAAAGAAATAAGTTTAAAAGATGCTATCCAACTTGCTAAAAGAGATTTTGAACCTTTAGGATTTGTAGGTATTATGGAAGAACGCCAGAGAGAATGGAGAAAAAAATTCAGTAAAGCACATTGGAATTGGATAAAAGAATTTTTTAAATTTCCTCAAATTGTGTTTAGCATTGTACTTTTTATTTCCTTTTACTTTGTATTAGAAAATTTCAACAATTCATTAAAAACAGCCTATTCGATAAACCTTATATTAGTACCATTTTTAATTATTGAATTTATAAAACTATATAGACTAAGAAAAAAACAAGGTCATTTACTATTAAGAACAGAAACTTTTTTATCCAATAACATTATGCTTGCATTACTTTTACCTCAAATTGGTTTAAATATTTTGAATGGATTTAAAGAATCTTTAGATATGAATAATATACTATTGAAAATAGTCATTTCAATTGTTTTAGTTTATAGTTTTTTATCTACTGTAGTTTTTAGAAAAATGGCTATATGCGAAATAAAAGAAGTTAAAAAATTATATTTTAGTTA
Source organism: Flavobacteriaceae bacterium (assembly GCA_947451525.1). Taxonomy (GTDB): domain Bacteria; phylum Bacteroidota; class Bacteroidia; order Flavobacteriales; family Flavobacteriaceae; genus Flavobacterium. The sequence goes on along the minus strand of CANFZM010000006.1, from coordinate 50,577 downwards.
GTTATGAAACTCACCAAAGACCAAATCCAGTTTATAGACACTTATTTAATTAAAAATGAAGTGATTTATGTAGATATCCGTCTGGAGATGCTAGACCATATTGCCTTAGCAGTAGAGCAAAAAATGGAAGTAGACAACCAAGATTTTTACGATGCTTTTAAAGATTTTATGGTGCAACATAAAAAAGAAATCTTGAGAAATAATAAAATACATCCAGGTTTTACTTTGCATGCTACCCAAAAATTTTTACTATTTTTAGTAAAACCATTTATGTTAGTTTTTGGTGTAGTATTGTTTCTTTTTTTTAAATATATAAATGTGAATTCTTACTTTTCTGAAAATTTCACATTTAATAATTTAATTTTTGTAATGATTGCCTCTATTGCACTTTTTCAATTTGTTTATTTTTATATTTATTTAAAAAAGCGGTTTTATTCCATTGAAAAATCTGGTTCTGTTTTAACTATTATTTATTTTGCACAAATTTTCTTTTTACCCATTTTTGGTAGAGAAAATGTGCCTACAATTACCTTTACAATTTTTTCTTTTCTCCTTTTGGGTTATGTCATTTTCTTTATCAAGGAAATTATAAAATTCAATAAGCACCAATTTAATTATATTTAAGATGAAATTATCATCCGATTATCTTAAACAAACCTATCCCGAATACGATTTGGTTTTGTAATTTGTAACAAATCCCTATATTTATAAACTAATAAGTAAATTTAAATTCCGCAATTATATGTTCAAACATTTTATAGTTCTAGAATGGAAATCCTTTTTTCGTTCGGCATCTTTCGGAACCAATTTAGTACTCAAGGTTTTCATGGTACTTTTGGCCTTATACTTTATGGCCATGTTTCTTGGCTTGGGTTTCGGGATTTTTCCAATGCTGGAAGATATGGGATTGAATCCGTTTACCACCGTAAATAAATACCTAGTTTATTATTTTGTTTTCGATTTGGTAATTCGTTTTTTTATGCAAAAAATGCCTGTAATGAACATCCGACCTTTATTGGCTTTGCCTATAAAACGGAATACCATAGTACATTTTGCTTTAGCAAAAACTTCGATTTCGTTTTTCAATTTATTACATGCGTTTTTCTTTATTCCATTTTCTATCATGTTGGTGCTGAATCATTATCCGCTTCCGAATGTGATTCTTTGGCATTTGGGCATTTTCGGAATTATCTATGCCAACAATTTTATTAATATTTTACTCAACAATAAAGACAGCATCTTTTATCCTATTCTGGCCGTGGTTATAGGTTGTGGAATTGCACAATATTACAAAGTATTTGATGTTACGATTTACACGGCTCCTTTTTTTGAAGGGCTTTATAAAACCAGTTATTTAGCCATATTACCAATAGTAATTGCTGCAGCGTGGTATTATTTTGCCTTTAAATTTTTCAAAAATAATTTAAATTTAGATGAAGGTTTGGCAACTAAAAGTGCCGTTGCCAAAACTGAAAATTTCAATTGGCTGAATCAATTTGGCACCTTGGGAACGTTCTTAAAAAACGACATCAAAATGATAAAAAGAAACAAGCGCCCAAGAGGAACTATTTTAGCCAGTGCGGTATTTCTTTTTTACGGATTGTTGTTTTTTAATAAAGTAGAAGGATTTAACCATAATGTTGGGATGCAAATATTTGCCGGAATTTTTGTTTCGGGAGGTTTCCTATTGAACTTCGGACAATTTGTACCTAGTTGGGATAGTTCGTACTACCAATTAATGATGAGCCAGAACATCCAATACAAAGAATATTTGAGTTCCAAGTGGTGGCTTATGGTTATTGTTACTTTAATTTCAACAGTTTTGGCTTCCTTTTATTTGTACTTTGGTTGGCATACGTATTTACTAATTGTGGTGGGTGCTATTTATAACATCGGAGTTAATTCGCACATGGTGTTATTGGGCGGTGCCTATAATAAAACCCCAATTGACATTACCGCCAGAAAAGGATTTGGCGATAGACAATCATTTGATGTAAAAACGATGCTTATTGCCATACCTAAATTATTGGTTCCAATGGTTTTATATGCTATTGGAACAGCTGTTTTTAATGATAACATAGGACTTTTATTTGTTGCCGTAGCAGGAGTTTTAGGATTTGCTTTCAGGGGAAAAGTCTTTAATTGGATTGAAAAAATCTATAAAACAGAAAAATATGCAACCATCGCTGCTTACAAACAGAAAAATTAGCGCTTAGTAATTGCATCCACTAAACTTATAAACTCATAAACTTCTAATCTAAAAAAGATGATACAAGTAAACAATCTTACCAAAACATATAACAACGGAGTTAAAGTATTAAATATTTCTAATTTGGAAATTCCAAAAGGGCAAAGTTTTGGTCTTGTCGGAAATAACGGTGCCGGAAAAACCACTTTTTTCAGTTTGTTGTTAGATTTAATTCAGCCGTCTTCAGGCTTTATAAAAAATAACAACATTCAAGTAAATACCAGTGAAGCATGGAAACCTTTCACCTCGGCATTCATTGACGAAAGTTTTTTAATTGGCTATTTAACCGCTGAAGAGTATTTTTATTTTATTGGCGATTTACGAAATCAAAACAAAGCCGATGTAGATGCTTTGCTTGAAAAACACAAAGAATTTTTCAACGATGAAATTCTTAACAGCAAAAAATATTTGAGAGATTTATCTAAAGGAAACATGAAAAAAGTAGGAATAATTGCTGCTTTAATTGGAAATCCAGAAGTGATAATTCTTGACGAACCTTTTGCTAATTTAGATCCAACAACGGTAAACCGATTAAAAAAAATAATCAAAGAATTGGTTGTAAATCCAGACGTTACGGTCTTGGTTTCCAGCCATGATTTAGTGCACACGGTGGAGGTTTGTGAACGAATTGTTGCTTTAAATAAAGGAGAAGTGGTTAAAGACATAGTAACATCGGAAGAAACTTTAAAAGAATTAGAAGCATTTTTTGCAGTATAATTTTCTTTTGAAAGGATATAAAATCTACAGAATAATTTGTGTTCTGTAGATTTCTTGTTTAAAAAAACGGCTTATTTTTTTTAAGGTATCAAAAAGAAACGTAATTTTACCAGTTAGTTATACTAAAATCGACTTTTTTAAGTTAATGATTAAAACGCTTTGCAATTGAAAACGAGTACTTTTACATACACCATCCTAACCACAATAGCAGTTTTTTTTGTAGCCTGTTCTACCAAAAAAAACACTTTTGTTTCTAGAAATTATAATGCTTTAACCACTAAAGACAATGTGCTTTACAATGGTAACCTTGCTTTAGAAAAAGGAATTATTGATTTAAAAACCCAGTATAAAGATAATTTTTGGGAAATTCTTCCGGTAGAGCGTATGCAAATTTCAGAAGAGCAAATGATGCCCGGTCAAGCCAAAAACCCCAATTTTGAAAAAGCCGAAACCAAAGCAACTAAGGCCATACAAAAGCATTCGATGAATATTGAAGGGTCAGAAAAAAATCCTCAAATGGACGAGGCCCATTTACTTTTAGGGAAAACAAGGTATTACGACCAACGATTTGTTCCTGCTTTAGAAGCATTTAATTATGTTTTGTATAAATATCCAAAAAGTGATAAAATTTATGAAGTGAAAATTTGGAGAGAAAAAACCAACATGCGAATGGATAACGATGCCGCAGCAGTTGTAAATCTTAAAAAATTATTGACCGAAATAAAATTTAAAGACCAAATTTTTGCAGATGCCAATGCTACAATAGCACAAGCATACGTAAACTTAGAAGAGAACAAATATGCCATAGCAAAGTTGAAAATTGCTACAGAATTCACAAAATCCAACGAAGAAAAAGCACGTTACCGATTTATTGAAGCCCAAATTTATGAGCGTTTAGGATACAAAGACAGTGCTTTTGCTAAATATCAGGAGGTTATTGACATGAAGCGAAAATCGGCTCGTCAATATGTAATTCAGGCACATGCCCGTCAAGCATCCCAATTTGATTTTAAAAAAGGAGATACTTTAGCCTTTTTAGAAAAATACGATAAATTATTAAAAGATAGAGAAAACCGTCCCTTTTTGGATGTGTTGAACCACCAGATGGCTTTGTTTTATGATAAAAAAAACAATACAAAAAATGCTATTGTATACTATAATAAGTCATTAAGAAAAAAATCGGATGATAGTTATTTAATTGCTTCCAATTTTAGAAATCTTGCCGATATTTATTTCAATAAAGCAAAATATGTCTTAGCAGGAAAATATTTTGATAGCACGCTAACCGTATTGAATTCAAAATCTAGAGAATTTAAATTGATTACTAAAAAGAGAGAAAATCTTGAAGACGTAATTAAATTTGAAGGTATTGCACAACGCAACGATAGTATTTTAAAAATTGCTTCTTTGTCTAAAGAGGGAAAAGAAAAATATTTTAAAGAGTATATCGAAACTTTAAAAAAGGAAGAAGCCAAAAAATTAGAACTTGCTAAAAAATCGGCAAAAGAAAATGCAACTGCTGATGCAAATAAAGATTCGAACGGAAAAGATTTGGGAGCAGACAATGCTTCGGCATCTAAAACTCCAACAACAAAACCGATAACACCAATTGCATTAAATCCGGATTCTGGCAGTACTTTTTATTTTTATAATCCGTCAACCGTTGCTTTTGGAGTTGTTGAATTTAAGAAAAAATGGGGAGATCGAGCTCATATTCTTAATTGGAGATTAGCAAAAGAAGCAGTCAAAGACGATAAATCCCCAGAGGAAACCAAAGATGCTATTGCTGCAAAAGGAGACCAGCCAAAAGAAGTTAATGAAAAATATTCTACTAATTTCTATTTGAAACAAATTCCATCCTCAACTAAAATTTTGGATAGTATTGGTAAAGAAAGAAATTTTGCTTATTACCAATTGGGAGTTATCTACAAAGAAAAATTTAAAGAATACAAAAGAGCTGCTGATAAGTTGGAAAAATTATTAGAAAATAAGCCCGAAGAACGCCTTATTTTACCAACGATGTATAACTTATTTAAAATTTATGAAATTATAGATAAAGAGAAGGCGCTTGCTATGAAATCTAAAATTTTAGCGCAATATCCTGATTCTCGTTATGCACAAATTTTAAGTAATTCGGGAGGTGGAAGCTTAACAAGTTCCACACCAGAAATAGCCTACGACGCCTTGTATAAAGATTACGAAAAAGAGCAATATAGAGAAATACTCCCTAAAATAGAAGCAGCAATTGAACAATTTACAGGCGAAGATATGTTGCCAAAATTTGAATTGCTAAAAGCAAATGTAATAGGAAAACTAAAAGGTGTAGCCGAATTTAAAAAAGTATTAAACTATGTAGCATTAACCTATCCAAATAGTGAGGAAGGTAAGTCTACAGAAATCTACATTGCTACTAAAATACCCTATTTGGAATCACTGTCTTTTAATTCGGAATTTCCATTGTCTTGGAATATTTTATACAGAGTTGATGATTTAACTTCTAAAAACACTAAAATCATTTTAGAAAAAATAACCAAATTTGCTAAAGAAAGAACAGTTGAAAAACTAACGATATCAACGGATCTTTATACTATAGATAAAAACTTCTTGGTAATTCATGGTATTAAAACTGCCGAAAGTGCTAAAGGAATTGCAATGGTATTGAAAGAATACAAAGATTACAAAATTTCGGAACTAGGTATTGTTATCTCCAGCGAAAACTATAAAGTGGTTCAGGTGAAAAAAAATATTGACGATTATCTTGTTGGAGATTGGTTGAACAAACCTATAGTTCCTATTCAAAGGGATATTGCGGTTCCAGAAACTAAATCGGCAAACAATAAAAACGGAACTCCTAATGAAATCGGTAAAGGCACTCAGCAGCCACCTGCTTTTAAAGGTAAACAAAAGACCGATACCCCGCAGATGGATACAAATCCTACGGATACCAATTTGGATAATCCAGCCCCAAAATCAGAAAACCCTGGTTTTCCAAAAAAACCATAATCTATGTTTGATAAAAAACCAAAATCCTATACCGACTTGTTGGGTAAAACCAACCGTATTGTAGAAGGAACTACTATTAAAGGAGATATAACTTCACCTGCCGATTTTAGATTGGATGGTCATTTAGTTGGTAATTTCGAATCGAAAGGCAAATTAGTAATTGGTCCTGCAGGAAGTGTAACGGGCGATATTGTTTGTAAAAACTGTGATATTGAAGGAAAATTTAACGGAAAAATTCAGGTAACCGAACTGCTAAATTTAAAATTAAAAGCCAGTGTTCATGGCGAAGTAGTATGCGGGAAACTTTCGGTAGAACCCGGAGCAGAGTTCAGCGCTAGTTGTATAATGCGACCACATACTAAAAACAACCACCTTAATGAAATCCCAGTTGCCGAAAAAAAAGCCTAATAAATGGCTCGCACTAATCAATATTCCTATTCAAATGGGAGTGGTGATTTTTCTTTTTTCGTATCTCGGAAATTGGCTAGATGAAAAATACCCCAATCCCAACACTTTATTTGTAAAAACATTAACTCTTATTGGAGTGGCACTTGCTTTTTACAACATTAACCGACAATTAAAAGAAATCAATGAAGCGGATGATTAATACTTCCAAAATAAAAGAATACCAACCAATTTTAGAAATTCTGCTTGCTTCCTTAAGTGCTTTCTTAGTTCATAAATTAGCATTCTTTTTTTTGGATTATCTTACTATTGAAACTGCTTTTCAATATTCGCTTTTCCAAGTCTATCTATTTTTTTTTATTTGCTCTGTTAGCATCGTTTTTTTATTAATTCAAGTTAAAAAAAGAGATATTGATAATGTAGGTAATGGCTTCCTTTTATTAACACTTATTAAAATAGGAATTGCTTTTCTATTTGCAAATCCAATTGTTTCCTCAACTAGCAAGTTTAAAGACATAGAGCGAATGGATTTTTTTATAGTATTTGCTGTATTTTTAACAATAGAAACTGTAGTAACTATTAGAATATTAAATAATAAGCAACAAAATTGAAGTAAATCAACAATTACGTCAAAAAATTCTCAATTATACTTTTGCATATTAATAAAAAATGTACCTTTGCACCAAATTTCAAAGTAGAATTTAAGATAATATTCAGTTATGGTGTTTTCCAAAAAATCGATTCCGTTTTTTATAGCAATTCTAATAGCATTTTTACCATTAAATGGTAAAGCAACTACACAAGATACTGTAGCAGTAAAAAAAGAAGTTATTGTTGTTGAAAAGAAAGAAGTAAAAGACGAAGCTGCCGAAAAGCAAGAAAAAATTGATGAGGTTATTGGACATCACGTTCTAGATGGTCATAGTTTTTCTTTATTTGCAGATGAAGCCGAAAAAGCACATTATGGTTTTTCTCTACCAATTATTCTTTGGGATAATGGAATTCAATTATTCTCATCTTCTAAATTTCATAATGGTGAATCCGTTGCCGAATCTAACGGAAACTACTACTTTTTACACCACGAGAAAATATACAAAACCGATGCTACTGGAAAACTAAACACTGAACTAGTTGAAGGAGAAGAGCATGTTACTAACGCACAACCATTAGATTTTTCTATAACTAAAGGAGTATTGACTATTATTGTAGTAGCATTATTAATGTTATTATTGTTTGTAAGTTTGGCTAAATCGTATGCTAAAAACGGAGGAATTTCTTCTGGAGCTGGACGCTTTTTTGAACCAATTGTTTTGTACGTTCGTGATGAAATTGCAATTCCGAATATTGGTGAAAAACACTATAAAAAATACATGAGCTTTTTATTAACCATCTTCTTTTTTATATGGTTTTTAAATATTTTCGGATTAACTCCACTAGGAATTAATGTAACTGGAAATATTGCTGTAACAGCAGGATTGGCAATTATTACCTATTTAATAACTACCTTCACTGCCAAGAAAGATTATTGGATGCATATTTTTTGGATGCCTGGAGTACCAGTTCCAATGAAAATTATTTTAGCACCAATTGAATTATTAGGAACTATCATTAAACCATTTTCACTTATGATACGTTTGTATGCCAACATTTTTGCTGGACATATTGTATTAATGAGTTTAGTTGCCTTGATGTTTATTTTTCACAATTGGGTAGGAAGTAGCATGTCGTTCTTATTGTCATTTGCAATTTCATTAATTGAAATATTAGTGGCATTATTGCAAGCTTACATATTTACCATGTTATCTGCTTTATATTTTGGAGCTGCTTCAGAAGAGCACCACCATGAAGAAGCACACCATTAAAATGTTTGTTGTTTGTTGTTTAGTGTTTGTTGTTTTCAACAAGTAACTATAAACCACAAACTACAAACCTAACAAAGAATGTTTAATTAAATATATATACATTATGGAAGGAAATCTTCACCTTATTGGAGCTGGATTAGTAGTAATCGGAGCAGGTTTAGGTATCGGTAGAATCGGTGGATCTGCAATGGACGCTATTGCACGTCAACCAGAAGCTACTGGAAAAATTCAAACAGCTATGCTTATTGCAGCAGCTCTTATTGAAGGAATTGGTTTTGCTGCATTATTCGCAGTAAAATAAAAAAAAATTAAAAGCCATAACGGTTGGTTATGGCTTTTATTTAAAATTTTAAAATTAAAGAATAATTATATACTATGGATAAGTTAATAAATGATTTTTCGTTTGGATTGTTTATCTGGCAAACAGTAATCTTTTTAGGTTTGATTTTCCTTTTGAAAAAATTTGCATGGAAACCAATTTTGGATGCAGTTAACGAAAGAGAAGAAGGAATAAAAAATGCTTTACTATCTGCGGAAAGCGCTAAAAAAGAAATGCAAAATCTTAAATCGGATAATGAAAAATTATTAGCCGAAGCAAGAGCAGAACGCGATTCATTAATGAAAGAAGCTCGTGAAATTAAAGACAAAATGATTAACGACGCTAAAACCGAAGCGCAAGCCGCTGGTGAAAAAATGATTGCTCAAGCAAAAGCAGCTATTGAAAGTGAAAAAAATGCAGCAATGACCGACTTGAAAAACCAAGTTTCTTCATTGTCTTTAGAAATTGCAGAGAAAGTATTAAGAGACGAATTATCTAACAAAGATTCTCAAACTAAATTAGTAGAGAAAATGTTGGGTGACGCTAAATTAAACTAATCATTATGTCTAGAGCAGCGATTAGATACGCCAAAGCAATATTAGACATTGCTCAAACTTCTGGAAAAGCAGATGCTGTAAATAACGATATGAAATCTATTGTTAATGCTGTATCCGAAAGTGCAGATTTAAAAGATTTTCTAACCAGTCCTATTATTAAAATAGAGGTTAAAAAATCGGCCTTGTCTGAAATATTTTCAAATGTTCAAAATGAAACTAATAGTTTGTTTCACTTGTTATTTGAAAACAAAAGATTTGAAATACTTGAAGCAATAGCAATTCAATACAATAAATTGTTTGACGAAAGTAACGGAATAGAAGTTGCCAAAGTAACTACAGCATTCCCAATTACTGCCGAATTAGAAACTAAAGTATTGGCTAAAATTGCAGAGTTTTCCAATAAGAAAATTACCATTCAAAATATAGTAGATCCAGCAATTATCGGTGGATTTATATTAAGAGTTGGAGACCAACAATACAATGCTTCTGTAGCAAGTAAATTAAGTGAATTAAAAAGAGAGTTTAGCAATTAGAATTCCATTAAAGATATATCAAAATGGCAGAAATTAAACCAGCTGAAATTACAGCAATATTAAAAAAACAATTATCTGGTTTTGAATCAGGTGCAAGTTTAGAAGAAGTAGGTACTGTACTTCAAGTGGGTGATGGTATCGCTCGTGTTTACGGTTTATCCAATGCTCAATACGGTGAGTTAGTACAATTCGACAACGGATTGGAAGCTATCGTATTGAACTTAGAAGAAGACAACGTTGGGGTGGTACTTTTAGGACCATCTACTGGAATCCGTGAGGGTTCAACAGTAAAAAGAACACAACGAATTGCTTCTTTAAAAGTTGGAGAACAAATAGTTGGTCGTGTTGTAAATACACTAGGAGAACCAATTGATGGTAAAGGACCAATCGGTGGCGAATTATATGAAATGCCATTAGAAAGAAAAGCTCCTGGAGTTATCTTTCGTCAACCAGTAACAGAACCATTACAAACTGGTATCAAAGCAGTAGATGCTATGATTCCTGTAGGTCGTGGACAACGTGAGTTGGTTATTGGTGACCGTCAAACAGGTAAATCTACTGTTTGTATTGACACTATCTTAAATCAAAAAGAATTTTACGATGCTGGCAAACCAGTATTTTGTATCTATGTTGCTATCGGACAAAAAGCTTCGACAGTAGCAGGTATTGCAAAAATGTTGGAAGAAAAAGGAGCAATGGCATATACAGTAATTGTAGCAGCTAATGCATCTGATCCCGCACCAATGCAAGTATACGCACCAATGGCAGGAGCAGCTATCGGAGAATATTTCCGTGATTCAGGTCGTCCAGCTTTAATTGTTTATGATGATTTATCTAAACAAGCAGTAGCTTACCGTGAGGTATCTCTTTTATTAAGAAGACCTCCAGGTCGTGAGGCTTATCCTGGTGACGTTTTTTACTTACACTCTCGTTTATTAGAAAGAGCTTGTAAAGTAATTGCCGATGATGATATTGCTAAAAATATGAACGACTTGCCAGATACTTTAAAAGGTATTGTAAAAGGTGGTGGATCATTAACAGCTTTACCAATTATTGAAACACAAGCGGGTGACGTTTCTGCATATATTCCAACTAACGTAATTTCGATTACTGACGGACAAATCTTCTTAGATGGTGATTTATTCAACTCTGGAGTTCGTCCTGCAATTAACGTAGGTATTTCGGTATCTCGTGTTGGAGGTAATGCACAAATTAAATCTATGAAAAAAGTAGCAGGTACTTTAAAATTAGACCAAGCACAATACCGTGAGTTAGAAGCTTTCGCGAAATTTGGTTCTGATTTAGATGCTGTAACTTTAAACGTAATTGAAAAAGGAAAAAGAAATGTTGAGATTTTGAAACAAAACCTTAACGACCCTTATACAGTTGAAGATCAAGTGGCTATTATCTATGCAGGTTCTAAAAATTTATTGAGAAATGTTCCAGTAAATAAAGTAAAAGAATTTGAAAAAGATTTCTTAGAATATTTGAACAATACACATAAAGACACATTGAATGCTTTAAAAGCTGGAAAATTAGATGACGCTATTACAGATGTTATTGAAAAAGCAGCTAAAGAAATTTCAGCAAAATATAATTAAGAAGGAAGTTAGAAGCTGGAAGTAGGAAGTTAAATTCTTACTTCCAACTTCCGTCTTCAAACTCCTAACTTTTACAAAAAAATGGCAAACTTAAAGGAAATCCGTAATAGAATTACTTCCGTTTCATCTACAATGCAGATCACTTCTGCAATGAAAATGGTTTCTGCTGCAAAGTTGAAAAAAGCTCAAGATGCAATTACAGCAATGCGACCTTATGCCGAAAAATTAACGGAATTATTACAAAGTTTAAGCGCAACAATGGATGGTGAAGTAGGCGGAAGCTTTACTGCACAACGTGAAATAAACAAAGTATTAATCGTTCCAATAACTTCTAATAGAGGATTATGCGGTGCTTTTAATTCGAATGTTATAAAACAAGCTAAATTAATTGCAGATACTTACCCTGGAAAACAAGTAGATATTTTTGCGATTGGTAAAAAAGGAAACGATGCTTTAGTAAAAACAAATACTATTGTTGGAAATAAAAGCGAAATTTTTGATGATTTAACTTTTGATAATGTTGCTAAAATAGCTCAAATCTTAACCGATAAGTTTATTTCTGGCGATTATGATACCATTCAAATCGTTTATAACGAATTTAAAAATGCTGCAACGCAAATAGTTCAAACGGAACAATTTTTACCATTGGCTCCAGTAAAATCAGATATTCCAGTTACTGCTGGTGATTATCTTTTTGAACCATCCAAAGAAGAAATTGTATTAACGTTGATACCAAAATCGTTAAAAACACAATTGTACAAAGCAATTCGCGATTCCTTTGCTTCCGAGCATGGAGCACGTATGACTGCAATGCACAAAGCAACAGACAACGCAACCGAATTAAGAGATCAATTAAAATTAACTTATAACAAAGCACGTCAAGCAGCAATTACTAACGAAATTCTTGAGATTGTTGGTGGAGCAGAAGCGTTAAAAGGATAATTTTAAATTAAAATAAATTCAAAAGAGAGTCAACAATTGTTGGCTCTTTTTTTATTACAACGATTTTATAACTATTTTTGTTTTCTCATTAAAGAAATATACCTTGAGTTTATATAAAAACCTTTTCAAACAAACACTTATTTATGGGCTGGCAACAGTTTTTCCTAGAATAATTAGTTTTATTTTAAATCCGTTGTTTGTTATTTATTTGCCAGACAAAAGCAAAATGGGAGAAGTTTCAGTAATATTTTCCTATCTAGTTTTCTTTAATGTTATTTTATCTTACGGAATGGAAACTTCTTTCTTCCGATTCTATAATTCAGAAGAGAATAAAAAAGGCGTAATTTCCACCACTACCATTTCGTTGTTTTGGTCTTCATTAGCATTTTTAGTCATTGCGCTTCTTTTTAGAAATTCTTTAGCGACTTGGTCGGATATTAGTGTAGAATACATCACCTATACTATTTTTATTTTGACTTTAGATGCATTGGCGATTGTACCATTCTCTAAGTTAAGAGCCGAGAAAAGACCGATGCGATATGCTACAATAAAAATGGCAAACGTAACTATTAATCTATTATTGAACATTTTCTTTTTGGCATTACTGCCTAAAATGGTTGCCAGTAATCCAAACGGTTTTTTAAGCACTATTTATTTTGACAACTTTCAAATAGGTTATATTTTTGTTTCTAATTTAGCTGCAAGTTTGTTTACTCTTATTGTTTTATCTCCAAATTATTTTTCTATTTCCTGGAAATTTGATAAAATATTGTGGATGAAAATGATGCAATATGGACTTCCAATTTTAATAGCAGGTATTGCATTTGCAATCAATGAGCATTTCGATAAGATTTTACTAGATTGGATGCACGTTCCAATGTCCGATATCGGAGCCTATTCGGCGTGTTATAAAATAGGGATGTTTATGGTTTTGTTTAGAACGGCCTATACCTTGGGGATTGAACCTTTTTTCTTTAGTCATTCGAGTAATGAAAATGCACAACAAACCTATGCAACGATTACTAAATATTTTGTAATTTTTGGCTCCTTTATTTGCCTTTTTGTAATTGTTTTTATTGATTTATTAAAAAGACCTTTGGTTCCAAATGCTAATTATTGGGATGCTATAAAAGTGGTTCCGTTAATTGTTTTAGCAAACTTCTTCCTCGGAATTTACACTAACTTATCCGTTTGGTACAAGTTGATTGACAAAACAAGAATAGGCGCTTACATATCATTAGTTGGCGCAGCGGTAACATTAGCCCTAAATTATTTATTAATCCCTACCATGAGCTATTATGGTTCAGCAATTGCAACTATTGCAGCCTATGGAACCATGATGATTATCTCTTATAGAATGGGACAAAAAAGTTATCCTATTCCGTATGATATGAATAAGATATTTAGTTATCTTGGTCTAACAATTGTTTTCTCGGCAGTTTCCTTTTACATTCCTTCTATTAGAGAAAATTATTATGTGAAAACAGTATTATTAGCAGTGTTTTTATACTTTATATATTACAGTGAAAAAGAAACGTTACTTCGAATACTAAAAAGAAAAGCAAAATAAATCATCATCATCCGTACGGACAGGTCGCGACCTGTCCTAAAATTAAAGAACAATGACCATAAAAATAATAAACAAATCCGAACACGATTTACCCAACTACGAAACTATTGCTTCGGCAGGAATGGATTTACGCGCCAATATTTCAGAATCTATAACTTTAAAATCTTTAGAAAGAACAATTGTCAAAACCGGACTTTTTATTGAATTACCAATAGGTTACGAAGCCCAAGTACGACCAAGAAGCGGATTGGCTGCCAAAAAAGGAATCACCGTTCTTAATTCACCCGGAACAGTTGATGCCGATTATCGCGGCGAAATTGGAGTAATTTTAGTAAATTTATCCAATGAAGATTTTGTTATTGAAAACGGTGAACGAATTGCCCAATTAATCATTGCCAAACACGAACGTGCCGAATGGGTTGAAGTGCAAGAATTATCAGAAACCTCGCGTGGCGAAGGTGGTTTTGGTAGTACTGGCGTGAAATAGTTTGCAGTCTTCAGTAGCAGTAAGCAGTTTGTCATTCATAGTGAAGTAAAAAATAAAAAAGATGGAAAATCAAGACATTCGATGGAAACAAAGATTTTCAAATTTTGAAAAAGCATTGTTAAAACTTTCTGAAGTTATAGAAAAAAAAGAAATCCTTTCCGATTTAGAAAAAGAAGGGCTTATTCAACGATTTGAGTTTACTCACGAACTCTCTTGGCAAGTAATGAAAGATTTTCTTATTTACGATGGAATTCAAAATATAATTGGTTCCAGAAGCGCAGTAAGAGAGGCTTTTAATAAAGGAATTATTTCGAATGGCGAAATTTGGATGGAAATGATAGAAAGTAGAAATAGAACTTCACATACTTATTTAGAAAGTATTTTAGAATCGGAATACAATAAAATAACCAAAAACTATTATCCTTTATTTATTGAATTTCAAACCAAAATGAAATCATTATTATGAAATTTGGATTAACTGAAAAAACTATAAATAAGATAAATTCTGTTTTTGAAAAAAATCCAGAAATAGACGAGGTAATAATATATGGTTCAAGAGCAAAAGGAAATTTTAGGGAAGGGTCGGATATTGATATTACATTAAAAGGTAATGCTATTTCATCTAATTCTTTGTCTAAAATAAATCAAGAAATCGATGAATTAAACACACCTTATTTATTTGATATTTCTATTTTTGACAAATTAGAATCTCAAGAATTGATAGAACATATTAATAGAGTAGGGCAAACATTTTATATAAAAAACACATGAAAATAATAGTACCAATGGCAGGTCGTGGTTCCAGATTACGTCCCCACACATTAACCATCCCAAAACCATTAATTCCAATTGCAGGAAAACCAATCGTGCACCGATTAGTTGAAGATATTGCAGGAGTTTTAAACCAAGATATTGACGAAGTTGCTTTTATTATCCACGAAAGTTTTGGTAAAAAAGTAGAAGAAGAATTAATTGCAATTGCTCAAAAATTAGGCGCAAGAGGGACTATTTATTATCAAAATGAAGCCTTAGGAACGGGTCATGCCATTATGTGTGCCAAAGAATCCTTGAGTGGACCAGCAGTTATTGCGTATGCAGATACTTTAATTCGTGCCGATTTCGACCTAGATAAAACTGCCGATAGTGTTATTTGGGTAAAACAAGTTGACCAACCGGAGGCTTTTGGAGTAATAAATTTGAACGAAAACAACGAAATAATTGAATTGGTAGAGAAGCCAAAAGAATTTGTTTCCGACCTTGCGGTTATTGGAATATACTATTTTAAAGATGTTGCCGTTTTAAAGAAGGAACTACAATTTGTTTTAGATAACAACATTATTCATGGTGGCGAATACCAAATTAATGATGGAATAAAACAAATGATGACAAAGGGCATGAAATTTGTACCAGGTAAAGTAGACGAGTGGATGGATTGCGGAAATAAGGATGTTACGGTGGATACTAATAATAGAATGCTGAACTTCTTGCACAACGATGGCGAACATTTAATTGATTATGATGTAAAACAAGAAAATTCAACAATCATTCCGCCATGTTACATTGGCAAAAATGTTGTATTAATCAATGCAACTGTTGGTCCAAATGTTTCTTTAGGCGATGGATGTCATGTAAGTAATAGTACAATTAAAAACAGTTTGGTGCAAACCCATACGCATATTAAAAATGCTCGTTTAGATAATGCTATGATAGGAAATCATGCAAGTTTTGATGGTGATTTTACTAGTATTAGCATTGGTGATTATTCGGTTTTAGAATAAAAAACCAATTAACAATAAAACGCTCATTAAAAATTAGAAAGATATGATAGAAATAATTTTTAAAAACAAGATTAATAAGAACAAAATGGAAACATTATTGGAATTATTAAAATCATGGAATGTAGATGCTGAAGTAAAAGAATCTAAAGAAAATAAGAGAACAACCAACCCTAATTTTACTTTATCTAAAGGAATGTGGAAAGATTTTGATATAGATGCGAACCAGTTAAGAAAAGAGGCATGGAAACTAAGAACCTAATTCTTTATGATACAAATATTATAATTGAGGTTTACAAAGGAAACCCTAAAGTGATAAATGTTTTAGAAAAAATAGGTCAAAACAATATTGCTATTTCCGATGTTACTTGTGGAGAATTATTATATGGTGCAAGAAACAAAAAGGAACTTCAGATGATAAAAAAAGATTTAAAAAAGTTAATGGTTTTTTCTATCAATGAAGAAATATCATCTCAAGCCATAAATTTAATTGAAAGGTTTACATTATCTAATCATCTTAATCTCCCGGATGCTTTAATTGCTTCAACTGCAAAATATTATGATTTAAATTTGTATACCTTAAATGTAAAAGATTTTAAATATATTGAAAAGTTAAATATATTTTCAAACGATTAAAAAATAAATGAAAAAAATAGTTTTATTTAGTTTCCTTTTCGGAATATTTTTTGTTCCTCATAATCTTTTGGCTCAAGGTGAACCTAAGGATACTTTGGCTTTGGCCGAAAATAAATTTGAAGATTCTTTCTATGAATCATTGAAACAAAAAGGAATTGAAAACTACGATAAAGCAATTGAAGCATTAGAAAAATGCCAAACTTTTCAATCTGAAAATGCGATTGTTTATTTTGAATTGGGGAAAAATTACTATTCTCTAAAAAAATATAAAGACGCTTACGACAATTTTGAAAAAGCAACTAAAATTGACCCTAAAAATCGTTGGGCATGGGCAGGAATGTACGATGTATGTTACGACACTAAAGATTACAATCAGGCAATTACTATAGTTCAAAAATTAATTGAGTTCAAACCCGATTATCGAGAAGATTTGGTTTCACTTTACATGAACACACAACAATTTGACAAGGCATTAGATTTAATAAATGAATTGAATCAAACGGTTGGAAAATCAGATAAAAGAGAATTATATAAGGCACAAATTCTGAAAGACGCTAAATTTCAAGGTTCTGAAAAGGCTAATTTAATAGATAAGATTAAGCAATTTCCTAAAGACGAAGCCAATTATATTGCATTGATTTATCTTTATTCGCAAAGCAATCAAGAAGATAAAGCACTAGAAATTGCAAAGCAACTAGAAAAAGAAATTCCAACTTCCGATTGGGCACAAGTGAGTTTGTTTAAATTTCATTTAAATAATAACGATGGCGAAAAAGCAGTAAAAGCAATGAATATTGTTTTGGCAAGTGATAAAATTGACAAGAAAATTAAGCATCGGATGTTGAATGAATTTTTGATTTTCACCAAAAATAACCCGCAATTTGATAAAGATTTAGACCACGCCATTGGTTATTTTGATAATGATAAAGAAGTGCAAGTGGCCAAAGAAATAGGTAGATTTTATCAAAATAAAAAAGATTGGAGCAAAGCAATTCACTATTATGAAATGCATTTGAAAACTACCAATGACGACATGGAAACCATTTTGCTTTTGATGCAAGCCTATACCGAAAATTTGCAATTTGACAAATTAGACAAAGCATCCGAAGAGCAAATGCAATTGTTTCCATCGCAACCGCAACTGTATTATTTCAACGGATTGGCAAATAACCAATTGAAAAACTATAAAAATGCCAAAGACATTTTAGAATCAGGCATTGATTTTATTATAGACGATACCTCTCTAGAAATTAATTTCAATCTGCAATTAGGCGAAGCCTATAATGGTTTGGGAGATTTTAAAAAGAAAGATATTTATTTTTCAAAGGCTAATGATTTAATTGAAAAACAGAAACAAAAAAAATAATACCCTAATAGTTAGGACCACAAATGAAAAAATACCTTACCATAGTACTTGTAATTTTATTAGCATCTTGCAAATCGAAAGCGATTTTGGCAGAAGGAAATGCTAGCAATACCATTTCGGCGGATAAAATTATTATGAGTTACGATAACAATAAAATTGATTTTTCTACATTATATATAAAAGCAAGTGCCAAATATGAAGACGATAAACAATCGCAAAATGTACAGGCAGAAATCAAAATAAAAAAGAACGAAAAAATATTAGTTAGCATTCGAATTTTAGGGTTTACAGTTGCTAAGGCTTTGATTACACCAACCTCGGTTCAGTATTATGAAAAGATAGGAAGTAAATATTTTGAAGGAGATTATGCAGGATTGAGCAAATGGCTTGGCACTGATTTAGATTTTCAAAAAGTACAAAATATGTTCTTAGGAAAAACTTTAGACGATTTGCATAAAGGAAAATATGCCGTTTCTATTTTAGAAAAATTATATAAATTGCAATCCAATCCAGATGCCAAAACCGATAAATCTTTTTTCTTTGAAAGCGATAATTTCTTAGTAAAACGACAAGAAATTAACCAACCTTTGCAAGATAGAACACTGCAAATTGCTTATCCGGATTATAAAAAATACGATGCAATGATTTTACCATTATCTTTGGCAATTGATGCTAGACAAAAAGAAAGTAAAACCAACATCAATATTGAATATAAAAACATTTCCTTTAATGAAGATCTTTCATTTCCGTACAATGTTCCCGAAGGTTATGAAAGAATACACATAGACAAGATATAATAACTATGCAAAATAAATTAATCACTTTACTTTTCATCTTTTTAACTTCATTGGCTTGGAGCCAACAAACGCAAGAAGAATTAGAGCAAAGAAAATCTAAAATTCAAGAAGAAATTCAAGAAAAAGAACGCATGCTTCAAGAAGTTCGAGGCAAAGAAAAATCAGTGGGTAAACTTTTGCAAATCCAAAAAGAGAAAATCGGACTTAAAGAAAAATTAATCTATACCACCGAAAAACAAACTAAGTTACTTAGCAACGACATGTATATTAATCAAGTACAGATTAATAAATTGAAAAAAGATTTAGTTATTCTAAAGGAAGACTATGCCCAAATGATAGTTAAATCTTATAAAAGCCGTTCGCAGCAAAGCCGAGCCATGTTTTTATTATCGTCAGAAAATTTCTTGCAAGCCTACAAACGATTGCAATACATGAAGCAATATTCTAGTTATAGAAAAATGCAAGGCGATGAAATTAAAGATAAAACCACAAAACTAGCCGATTACAATGCTAAATTAAGCGGACAAAAAACCGACAAAGAAAAACTTCTAGCTGAACAAGAAAAGCAACGTGCAGATCTTGAAAAAGAAAAACAAGAACAAGAAAAAATTGCTAATAGTTTAAAGAAAGACAAAAAACAAATTGTTGCCGAAATCAAGAAAAAGCAACAAGAGTCAAGAAAAATTGATGCGCAAATTCAAAAAATGATTCGCGATGCAATTGCCGAAGCCAATAGAAAAGCCGCTGCTGCCAAAGCAAAAGCCAATCCTAAAACCACAACCGTAGCCGAAACTAAAAAAATTGAAGAATCTACCAAAATAGTTTTAACTCCCGAAGGGCAATTAATATCTAATAATTTTAAAGCCAATAAAGGAAGTTTAAATTGGCCTGTAGAAAAAGGAGCCATAACTTTAGGCTATGGCGATCAACCGCACCCAGTATATAAAACGCTAATCATTCATAACAGTGGGGTAGAAATTACTACCGACCAAGGCTCGAGCGCTAGAGCCGTTTTTAGCGGAGAAGTAACTAAAGTAATCATTATGTCACCACTAACCAAGTTGGTGTGTGTGCAGCACGGAGATTTCTTTACAGTGTATCAAAATTTAAGTTCTGTAAACGTAAGCGCAGGAGATCATGTTTCTGCCAAACAAAGTCTTGGAAAAATCCGTACCAATGCAGAGGGTAAAACAATTTTGAAATTTACCATTTCTCAAAATGCTAATTTTGTAAATCCAACACTCTGGTTGAAACGATAAAATATTTGAAAAACAAAAAGGTCCAAAGAGCAAGAAATTGTTTTTTGGACCTTTTCGTTCATAGATTTTTGTGTATCCTATTTTGAAAAGTTGTCAAATACATACGTCTAAGAATATTATTTTTTATTTAAATAATTAAAAATCAATTTTTTGTATCAGGTTTATTTTATAAATTTACTTTAGTTAATTTATATAAAACGTTAATTAAAAAACATCGATTTATAGTTTTTCTAGAAATGTCAAAGCCTATGAAACACTTCTTGTTTACAACTCAAAATAATTATATTTGAAAATAATAACAAAACTTTAGGCTTTACCATAAAGAAAAACACAAAAGACTAACTATTTTTGAAACATAAGAGTAATAAGTGAATTATAATATGGAATTGGCTACCACGATTTTTAACTTAACTATGATTGCTGGAATTTTTCTAGGAATCATCTTTATTATTTTCACACAATTCTCCAATAGAAGAAAAGATAAAGCAGTTATTTATTTAAATCTAATTGTGCTTTTTATTACCCTGAACAATCTGCAAATATTTTTAGTAGATAATTCTATATTGGAAGTTAATTTTTTTGTTAGAAAATTACTAATTCCCTGGTATGTAATGATTTTGCCTTCGTTTTATGCCTTTGTGATATATTATTTAAAGATTGAAAAGCAAATTAATAATTACATTGGTTTTGCCATATCTTTTTTTGTTTTAGAATTGTTAATTAGAGTAGCATTTGCATTGTTTTTTTATGGTGATAAATACAATTATGCTGCCGCAAAATATTCTCAAATAGAAGAAATTATTAATGTAATTTATGCTTTTTATTTCTTTTTTAAAGCCTATTTGGTATTCTTCAAGCATTCTAAATTATATGCTTTTGTTTTAAAGTTTGATACCATCCAATGGTTAAAAAACTTTATGTTTCTTGGAAGTTTGGTTTTATTACTATGGGTTTCAGCCATTATTTTAAATATTGATAAAGTTCTAAATCCAACGATATTTATATATTATCCTATGCGATTTAGTTGTTCGGTGGTGTTGTATTGGATAGGCTATCAAGGGTTTTTTAATTATGAAATGTTAACCGAACGTATTGAACTTCGAAAATTGGTTGCCAATACAGATGCAGAAATTCCAACCCAAAATAAGGAACTAAAAGAAACAGTAACCACCGATAAATTTTTAAGTATTAAAGAATATATCGAAACCAATAAAAGATATCTTGACCCTAATTTTAGTTTAGAAATGCTTTCTTCCGAATTAAAAGTAAGTACTAGTTCTTTATCGCAAACAATTAATAAAGACAATACCACTAACTTTTCAGATTTCATTAATCATTTACGTGTAGAAAAAGCCAAAAAATATCTAACCAAAAAAGCCTATAAAAATTACACTATTTTATCTATTGGTTTAGAATGTGGTTTTAACTCCAAATCTACATTTTACAGTGCTTTCAAGAAGTTTACTAACACTACTCCATCTGACTTCCGATTAAAAAATCAATAAAAAGTAACGTCCTAAATTCTACAAAAAGGGCTACTATTTTATAATTTATTTTCTGATACTTTTTCTGAAAGTCCTGAATTTGCTCTATTTGATGCTTACAGGATTTTGAATAGAAACCCATGCAGTAATTGTTATTTTTAACGAAGTTTCTGAAGTGATAAGAATTACCATAAATAAAATAGGGTTACACAAACAACGCCTTCAATTCGGTAGCATCATGTGGGTTCATTTTTCCGGCAAGAACTAGACTCAATTGTTTTCTTCTTAAAGCCGCATCAAAGCGCAACTTTTCTTCTTCCGTTTGAGGTTCCAATTCGGGTACCGAAACAGGGTTTCCCGTTTCATCTACTGCTACAAAAGTATAAATAGCCTCGTTTGCCTTGGCTCTAATTCCAGATTCTCTATCTTCAATCCAAACATCCAAGTAAATTTCCATGGAGGAGGTAAAGGCTCTAGAAATCTTGGCTTCTATAGTTACCACACTTCCCAAGGGGATAGCACGGTTAAAAGCAACGTGGTTTACTGAGGCAGTTACCACAATTCTTCGGGAGTGTCTTCGGGCAGCAATACTTGCAGCACGATCCATCCTAGCCAATAACTCACCTCCAAAAAGATTGTTTAAAGGATTGGTTTCGCCAGGCAATACCAAATCGGTAAGTATAGTTAAGGAATCTATAGGGTGTTTTGGAGTCATGGTGTTTTTTTTACAAAGGTATTTATTTTAATGATACTAGTTTTCAAAAAAATTAACACCCAGTTTGTCATTCCGAAGGAATCCCACTAGGCTTGGTGCAATAGAGGAGATTCCTACGGAATGACAACTTTATGGATTAGTATTGTCTTACACTAAATTTTATTTCAAAAGTACTCATTAAACTTTAAAAAAAACCAACACCTAGTTTGTCATTCCGTAGGAATCTCATTCATTCTGACAATTCTAATTTGATTGCTGTGTCAGTTCGTTATCGCTCGTATCTTACGGAATGACAAAAGTGAGTCTGAAAATTCGTGCAATTCGTGTCAAAAAAACCAAAAAACCAAAAAACTAAAAAATCCCGATACATCGGGATTTTATTATAGTTCTTCAATCAACAACCACGCTTCGGGATTGTGTGATTTTTTTATTTTTTGCATTTCGGTTTGCGCTTCCGCATACGAAGAAAAACTTTTATAAATTACAGGAAATAAACCGTGTTGGTTTTTGGCAATTCTTTTTGCCGGATATCCTAAATGAATAAGTTCGTCATACATAGTATTGGCATTCTCTTCTTTAAGAAAAGCACCCGCTACAATATGGTACGGCATTTTACTATCTTTTACCGTTAAGGTTACTGCAGGAAGTGGATTAGAAATAAAGAAGGTAGCCTCTTGAATTTTTTGTTCCACCTGTTTTTGAACTTTAGTTTGAACCGCTAAAGTTTCCTCTTGCACTTTTTGTTGGTAATAGTTATTTCCTAAAACCCCACCAGCACCAAGCAAGCCAGCACTTAAAACAAAAATGGCAGCATATTTCAAGAACGGATTAGAATTTCTTTCTTCAGGAACTAAAGCAATAGGATCTTTTTCTTCTTGCTTTTCTATAACTTGTTGCAACACTTCTCTTTTAATAGCAGGAGAAACATAAGTAGTTAATCCGAAAGAGTCGGTTAAATAATTTACCGAATCGGAAGGAGTGAAAACTAGATTTTTTTCAGCATTTAAAGAAAAATCACCAACATTTTTTAGGTTAATTGTTCCGAAATCTTGTAATTTAGATTTCCAATTAAGCACTTGATTTTCAATAATAGCAACTGCTGCTTCGTAAGATATCTTCTCCGATTGCGCCAAATGATTTGCTAATAATCCGTCGTTATTTTTCAAATACGAATTAAAAGAAACCAATTTTTTGGGCGGATAAAACGAATGCAACCCTTCGTGTAAATGCGCCGACTGGATTTCGGTTAAAAAAGCACCAAAGCCAGGAACGGTAACACACTGGTACCGATAGAGTAATTGCGAAATATATAAATCCATCTTCATAATCACAAAATTAAGTATTTAATGGAAAGCGCAAAACTTTATCAACAAATTTTGTTAACAATTTTAATTTATTCCTTATTTTTATACTACACAATAAATTAACATGAGCGAAACGGAATTAGTACACCTATTAGCGCTACTAAAAATAGAAGGCGTTGGCGATATAGTAGCCAAAAAACTTATTAATCACTGCGGTTCTGCCGAAAAAGTATTCCAAGCCAAACCCGATTTTTTAAAAAAAATTGATGGTGTTGGGACGGTATTGATAAAAAAATTAAAAGACAAATCGGTTTTGGAAGTTGCTCAAAAAGAGATTCAATTCATTAAAGACCAAAATATTTCCTGCTGTTCCTATTTGGATGAAAATTATCCCGAACGGTTGAAACATTGTATTGATGGGCCAGTCGTATTGTTTTCTTCTGGAAGCATTAATTGGAACACCCGCAAAGTGATTAGCATTGTTGGTACCCGCCAAGTTTCTTCCTATGGAACAGATTTTTGCAAAAAATTAATTCAAGATCTTGCCCCTTTAAATCCCATTATCGTTAGCGGATTTGCCTATGGCGTAGATATTGTTGCCCACCAAGCCGCAATGGATAACAACTTGCAAACAATAGGAGTTTTGGCCCATGGCTTGAATCAATTATATCCTAAAACACATAAAAAGTATTGTGCAAAAATGGAAAAAAACGGAGGTTTTCTTACCGAATTTTGGAGCACTTCCAACCCAGAGAAGGAAAATTTTGTAAAACGAAATCGCATTGTAGCCGGAATTTCAGAAGCAACTATTGTTATAGAAAGTGCCGAAAAAGGAGGCTCGCTAATCACAGCATTAATAGCAAACGACTATAATAGAGATGTTTTTGCGGTGCCCGGAAGAACTTCGGATAAATACAGTCAAGGTTGTAATAATTTGATAAAAACCCAACGCGCCCATCTTTTGACTTCGGCTGCCGATATTTTATATATCTTGAATTGGGAATTGGAAACCAAAGAAGAAAACCAAGGTATTCAAAAACAACTTTTTGTTTCTTTGGATGCAATAGAACAAAAAATTTATGATTATTTGCTTCAAAATGGCAAAACAGAAATTGATATAATTGCTCTAGAATGCGACTTCCCAGTTTTTAGAATATCCTCTTTTTTGATAAATATGGAATTAAAAGGGGTAATACGACCGCTTCCTGGTAAATTATTTGAAGCAATTTAACGATTAATTTGTAAATAATTTAGTACAAAACAATTAATAGTATATTTTTGCTTTTCACTATTTTTTTACTTTATGAATATTATTGAATTATTTGAAGCCGCAGGTATTTACCAAGAAAACGCTATCGAATTTGTATTGGAAGACAGTCTAAAAGTTTCTAAATATATGGATTTGCAAAAAATCCAAAATCCAAATATGGATACCATGGATGCTGCTAATTTGACAGAAGCATTACAAAATTATCCCAATGAACTTTGGTTTGTTGCTTACAATAGAATTCTCTATAATTTTTTTGCAAAAACAAATCACTCCCGTGGTAGATTCCGTACCGATAGAGTTGTTTCGGTAACACCTCAAGCAATACAAGCGTTTATCGAGAAGTTTTTATTAGACGAATTAGACTCTTATTTCGAGCAAAAAGTAACCCAAAGTAAGTTTGAAGAAATAGATGATTTTCTTGTTGTCAAAGAATATTTACCACAAAAATCATTAGATAAATTAGAAGTAAAACTTTCAGAAAAATTTGATTTTGTATTGCAAACTCTGGAGCAAAATCCTACGGTAAATGAGGTAATCAGTATAAATTTTATTAAATACCGAAGTTTTTACGATTTACTATCTCATTTTAAATCGCCAGAAATGGACGAAAAAATAAAGGTGCTATTAAATAAAATGACAAATGCACATTTTAATTTAGGGTTACAAGCAGATTTTTCAAACCCTATGATGATTGCCATGGGCAACTATAAAGCCGTGGATAATGACTTGGCAAATATGTTGAAATTTAATAAAGAGCAAACTACCGCCAATACTCAAAAGACTTCCTCTAGTAATAGTTCGGCATTAACCACAGGAGGAACAATTGCTTTGGTAATTATTGTAATTCGATTAATTTTATTGATGGTGCGTTGTAGTCAGTAAGTGTTTTTTCTTACTCAAATCCTAGTTTCACTCTAACTTTTTGCAATACCTCATTGGCAACTAAATGGGCTTTCACAGCGCCTAGTTTAAGCAACGCATCTACTTCTGTACGATTAGAAATGTAGTAATTATATTTTTCCCTTTCGGTTTTAAATTTTTCGCAAATAAGTTCAAAAAGTGCTTGTTTGGCATGACCATAACCGTAATTTCCACCAAGGTAATTTTGTCTCATGGCAGCAATTTCTGCTTCAGAAGCAAGTAATTTATAGATGCCAAAAACGTTACAAGTGTCTGGATTTTTAGGATCTTCCAATGGTGTGCTATCACTTTCAATACCCATCACTTGCTTGCGCAATGCTTTATCATCGATAAAAATATCAATAAGATTACCACGGGATTTACTCATTTTTTGACCATCGGTTCCAGGAACATACATGGTTTCCTCTTGAACTTTTCCTTCCGGAATTACAAAGGTTTCCCCCATTTGATGGTTGAATCTTGAGGCCACATCTCGAGTGATTTCTATGTGTTGCATTTGGTCTTTTCCAACCGGAACAAAATTGGCATCATACAATAATATATCGGCAGCCATTAGCATCGGATACGAAAAAAGACCAGCATTTACATCGTCCAAACGGTCGGCTTTATCCTTAAAGGAGTGTGCCAATTTTAATCTTTGGTAGGGAAAAAAACAACTCAAATACCAAGATAATTCGGCTGTTTGAGGCACATCACTTTGGCGGTAAAAAGTCACTTTATTAACGTCCAATCCACAAGCCAACCAAGCAGCAGCAGTACTGTAAGTATTGTTACGTAAGGTTTCTCCGTCTTTTATTTGCGTAATCGAATGCAAATCGGCAATAAAAAGAAACGATTGGTTTTCGGGATTTTCAGATAATTCAATTGCAGGGATAATTGCACCCAATAAGTTTCCTAAATGTGGGGTTCCAGTGCTTTGAACTCCAGTGAGTATTTTTGCCATTGTAAATTTATTTAATGCAAAGTTAAACCTTTGTATTAAAATTACCTTACTATTCC
This sequence comes from Flavobacteriaceae bacterium, assembly GCA_947451525.1. Taxonomy (GTDB): domain Bacteria; phylum Bacteroidota; class Bacteroidia; order Flavobacteriales; family Flavobacteriaceae; genus Flavobacterium. The sequence goes on along the minus strand of CANFZM010000006.1, from coordinate 23,807 downwards.
TTATTTTTGACCTTATGAGAATAGTAAAAATTATTTTTTGGACTCTTTGGCGCATTTGGTTTTACATTTTAATGGGCTTTTTCATTGTGTTGATGTTCCCTTTTTTGGTGATTTCGATACTTAGAGAAGAGTGGTACCAGTACTTTTTTGTAATGGCACGAATATGGGCCAAGGGAATCCTTCTCGGAATGGGATTTTATTATAAAGTAGACCGTGATCAAGAATTGGAATTGCGAAAAAGTTATATGATTGTGGCCAACCATACTTCTATGATTGATATTATGTTGATGTTGGCCATTGAACGAAATCCTTTTGTTTTTGTTGGCAAAAAAGAATTGGCTAAAATTCCGTTATTTGGTTTTTTCTATAAAAGAACTTGTATTTTAGTGGATAGAAATAGTTCTAGAAGCCGCTTTGAAGTATACAATCGTGCCCAAAAAAGACTTAACCAAGGTTTAAGCATTTGTATTTTTCCAGAAGGTGGTGTTCCCGACGAAGCAATAGTTTTAGATGAATTTAAAGATGGTGCTTTTAGGTTAGCGATTGAACATCAAATACCAATAGTTCCTATGACTTTTGCAGATAATAAAAAACGATTATCCTATACTTTTTTTAGTGGATCGCCCGGTCTATTAAGGGCCAGCGTGCACACTTCTATAGAAACGGAAGGCATGACTTTAGACAATAGAAGAGAAGTTAAAGATAAAGCCAGAACCATAATTTTAGATCAATTAAATAAATACAACCCATAAAAAAAGAGCGCTAACTAGGCGCTCTTTTTAGTCATTGCCTGAAAAACAACAACTTACTTAACTAATTATAACCTTAAAATCAAAAACAATAAATTATACCAGAATAGACCCCGAAAATATAGGGTTTAAAATTACCCGAATCGTTACTAAAAGTATTCAATTGGTATTTTATAATAGGTTCTATGCGTGCATCTAAATTCTTGAGCAAGCCATATTTTAATCCTACGCCTAAATTTCCACTAAAGTGAACAGGGTTTAAATTATTTGCCTCTCCAATTTTTAAATTCAAATCTTGCGATTGCAAATAAATTTCATTTCTATTCAACACCATAGTACTCATTCCTCCAATAACATCGATGCCAAATTTTTTATTTAAAACTTTATAAGTAATTTCCAAAGGCATTTCTATGTAACCAAATTTTTGATTTAAACTTCCTTCTGATTTGGTAGAAATTTTATTAAAAGGAGAACTTACATTACTCAAACTTTCAATAGTTATTAAAGAACCAGACACATTAGGACTTAAATTATTTAGTTTACCATTAGCGCTACCAGAGTTGTTTTGGTAATATACAATTCCGTTGGTGGTATATTCTACATTTAAAACATTTACCCCAGTTCGCACTTTCAGTTTTTTGTTTATTACATAATTTACCCCTAAACCATAACTGGTATTATTCGCGGCATAAGCCTTGTCATTACTGTCTAATTTAGCATCAAGCGGAGATCCTTTAGTAATAGAACTAAAATAAATTGGCGCAATATTGGAAGAAAGTTGCCAACGATTTATTTTTGCTTTGGCAATCGTCGTTGCGGAATCTTTTTCTTTTAATAATTCTTCTAAGGCATTTGGCACCACAGAAGCAACTTTAACTTTCACAGAATCTATTTTAGGATTTAAAGTAAATTCCGTTTTTATATTTGGATTAACCACTGATTTATCTTTTTCCAAAGTAATAGTATTGGAAACAATATTTTCTTTTTCCAATATCGAATTCAAAATAGAATTTTCTTTTTTGGATTTTTTAGTTTTTATCTTCTCATTTACAGCAGAAGCAATAGGGTTTTTAGTATTTGAAAAGGACGATTTCTTCCCAGATTTTTTTTCTTTGGATGCGGTATAAGCAACAACTGCGATTTCTTTTTTCCTTGACGGAAGAATGGATTTTTCGTTAATTTTTCTAGCAGAATTATTATTTTCAGAAGTTGCAATAGCAGTTTTAGAAACTAAATCTGAATCCCTTTTTATATTGGATTTTGTAATTTTAGAGGTGCTTTTTAAATGACTATTTTCGTTTGAAATACCATTTGAAGCAGTAGTATTTATAGAAGATTTTTCATCATTTGAATCTGCAATTACATCCTTTTTTTCTAAAGAATTAGTATAAGTAGGTGCAATAGAATTCTTCGGAGATCCTTTTACTTGATGCGCAACAGTAGTACCATTATTTGGCAAAGTTTCCGATTCTTTATGATACACCAAAAAGCCTATAACTAAGGCTGCGGCAACACCAGAAAGTCTCCACCAAAATGGGAGAATTCTTCGTTTTTCTTTCTTTTCTTCCAATTTTGTTTTGATGTTTTCCCAAACCATTTCGTCAGGGTGCATTTCAAAATTTTCAAAATTTTCTTGAAACAGTTTATTTATATTTTTTCTTTCACTCATTTTATAGAGGGCATTTTTGCGCTACCTGTATTGGTTTCTATTTTTTCTTTCAATATCAATTTGGCTCTTGCTAAATTCGATTTGGACGTTCCAACACTTATTTCTAGAGCCGTTGCAATTTCTTGATGCGAATAATTTTCAAAAACATTTAAGTTGAAAACCATTCGATATCTATCTGGCAATTCCTGAATTATCTTCATTAAATACTCCGTTGAAATTTCAGTGTCTATTTCTACATCTACCTCTTCGGGAGTGTTTTCATCAACTAAATTTAAAAAACTTTTATTTCGATACTGCTGCAATACATGGTTAATCATTACCCTTTTTATCCAGCCGTCAAAGGAACCTCGAAATTCAAATAAATGTATTTTTTCAAATACCAATAAAAACCCATCTTGTAAATGATCTTGTGCTTCGGCGTAACTCCGTGAATATTTCAAGCATACTGAGAACATCTTTGGAGCAAATTGCCTGTAAAGTAGTTCTTGTGCTTTAATATCGTTCTTTTTGCAATCATTTATAAGTTGTTCTATCGTCAAACTAAATACATTAATGATTAACTATTGCATCGTATTCTATAAAATGATCTACACCTTGAGCATCAGTACTAGTCCAAAATTTAAAATGATACGTTCCTAAATCGGCGGGTTTAAATTTTAAAGTTGCAGTATAAGATAATTGACTTGGAGGGCAATCAGTTCCTCCATTTGATTTTACTGCAAGAATTGCCACGGTTCTTGTAAGTCCACTTCTTTCGTAATAAAAATCATAAAAAGAATGGCAAACAGTAGGCCGAATGTATTGTACTGGAATTTCGGTGATGCTGTCTTTAGCATATTTTACTGGCATTACAACCTGACTAACAGGTAATGTTTCAAGGGTTTCGGTTGGGCCTTCATATTTAGCCTCACAGGATACAGTTAAAAATCCAACTGCTAAAAGTAAATAAATGTATTTCATGATTAATTGTTTTTTTATTAGATGCAAAATAAATTAAAAGGTTGCGTTAAATATAAAAAAAAATCACGCTCAAGGCGTGATTTAATTTTTTAAGCATTATTCTCTTTGATGATTGCTTTTATTTTAACTTCTAATTCGTCTGCTAATTCTGGGTTGTCTTTTATTAATGCTTTCACAGCATCTCTTCCTTGGCCTAATTTGGTTTCGCCATAACTAAACCAAGATCCCGCTTTTCTAATTACTTCAAATTCAACTGCTAAATCTAAAATTTCACCTGTTTTTGAAATTCCTTCGCCATACATGATGTCAAATTCGGCAACTTTAAATGGTGGAGCCACTTTATTTTTAACCACTTTTACTTTGGTTCTATTACCAATTACGTTATCCCCATCTTTAATTTGAGAAGAACGACGAATGTCCAAACGAATGGAAGCATAAAATTTCAATGCATTTCCTCCAGTTGTAGTTTCTGGATTTCCAAACATTACCCCGATTTTCTCTCTCAATTGGTTGATGAAAAATACCGTACAATGTGTTTTGCTAATAGTTCCGGTTAATTTTCTTAGGGCTTGCGACATTAAACGAGCATGTAATCCCATTTTAGAATCTCCCATTTCTCCTTCAATTTCACTTTTAGGAGTTAAGGCAGCAACCGAGTCAATTACTACAATATCAATTGCTCCCGAACGAATTAAATTCTCAGCAATCTCTAATGCTTGTTCACCATTATCTGGTTGTGAAATGATTAAGTTTTCAATATCAACACCTAATTTTTCAGCATAATTTCTATCAAATGCGTGCTCTGCATCAATAAAAGCAGCAATTCCACCTGCTTTTTGTGCTTCAGCAATAGCATGAAGAGTTAAGGTTGTTTTACCAGAAGATTCTGGTCCATATATTTCTATGATTCTCCCTTTAGGATATCCATTTACGCCTAACGCTAAATCTATTCCTAATGATCCAGAAGAGATTGTTTCTACTTCTTCAATGGCCTTATCGCCCATTTTCATTACAGTTCCTTTTCCGTAGGTTTTGTCTAATTTGTCTAAAGTAAGTTGTAACGCTTTTAACTTTGCTTCTTTTTCTGAACTCATTTTTTCTTTCATTTAAATTGCTCGTATTTTTCGTAAAAATAATTATTTTTTTTGAAGTAAAAGAAGTTTATCAAAATGAGTTTTAAACAATTCTAACCTAAATAGTATTGCATTGATAATTAGTGATGTAAATTCTTACAGACTATCTGTAAAATACTTTCGATAATTTCTTATTCCTTCACTATTTTTTTAGAAACCGTGCCTTTATCCGTAGTAATCTGCATTAGATAAATACCTTTTAATAAATTGGAAATAACTATTGATGTATTATTCTCTGAAATTAAATCATTTTGTAGCACTCTGCCATTCATATCTAAAATAGTAGTGGTAGCAGTTGTAAAATTATCCATAGTAATAGTGATTTTATCGGATGCTGGGTTAGGCGAAAGATTTATTTTATCTTCCAATTTATAATCATTTGTAGATAATAGATTGGTTATTTTTCTAATAGTATGACTCCCAGTGTCAGCAACATAAATATCTCCAGATGGAGCGACAACTAAATCATTAGGATGAAGAAATTGTGCATTAGTTCCTACTCCATTTATACAACTGCCCCATGTTTCATCATATCCAGCAATTGTTGTAACTACACCTGAAGTAGTAACTTTTCTAATACAATCTCTACCGTTACTAACAACATAAATATTGTTTTGAGTGTCTATTGCTAAACCAATAGGATTTGAAAATTGAACTATAGAACCAACTCCATCTATTTCCCCTGGGCTACCATTCCCTATATAATTCGAAACCATTCCATTGATATCAATTTTTTTTATTTGATTATTATTTCTATCTGCAATAAAAATATTTCCTCCGGTATCTAATGCAACACCGCAAGGCATATTAAATTGTGCATTAGTTACTGATCCATTGCTATTTCCTTGAGAACTACCTGCTATGGTTGTAACCAATCCATTAGTATCTATTTTTCTAATTCTATGATTATAGGTGTCTGCAACATATACATTACCATTTACATCAACAGCAATACCCATTGGGGTATTAAATTCTGCTGCAACACCAATTCCATCAGTATTTCCTACTACACCGCTACCAGCAAATGAATGTGATGTACTACTGCCCGCATTAACCTTTAATATTTTGTTATTCATAGTATCTGCTACATAAACATTTCCAGAAGCATCAACCGCTATTCCATAAGGATTATTATATGTCATTCCGCCTAAAGTAGTTACAACTGCTGAAGGGGTTATTTTTCTGATAGAATTATTGCCAGAATCTGCTATAAAAAAATTACCTAAAGCATCAACGGCTATACTTCTAGGATAAGAAAATCGTGCAGCAGAGCCAGTTCCATTAACAAGGCCATGAAGACCCTCACTACATCCACCTGCAAATGTGGTTACCGTTTGTGATGAAATGGAAATGGAATAGAAAAATAAAACTAATAATTGTATATTGTTTTTCATAATTAGGAAATTAAACTTTTAATAATAGATTTAACATTAATATTACTAAAGATGCAAAAATTATCAAAAGGTTGCGTGCAAATAAAATAAACAATTCTAACCAAAATATATTTCTTATTTTTACAAACAAATTTTTTACTCTTATGGAAAAGCTACTTTCCTACCCAATTTCGGCTGTTTATTACCTTTGTTTCGGACTTTTTTTGGCCGTTTTTCATCCTATTCAATGGATTTGTTTTAACGTTTTTGGATACCAAGCGCATAAAAAAAGTGTTGATTATTTAAATTTCTTTCTAGTTCGTTGTACGAATATTCTTGGAACTACTTATACTTTTAAAAACAGAGAACTAATTCCAGAGAATGTGCCCGTTATTTTTGTAGCAAACCATCAAAGTTTGTATGATATCGTAGGGATAATTTGGTATTTAAGAAAACACCACACTAAATTTGTAAGTAAAAAAGAACTAGGAAAAGGAATTCCGAGTGTGTCGTATAATTTGCGTCATGGTGGCTCTATTCTTATCGATAGAAAAGATCCCAAACAAGCAATTCCTTTAATAAAAGGTTTGGCAGAATATATTGAGATTCATAACCGTTCGGCAGTAATTTTTCCGGAAGGAACCCGAAGTAAAGACGGGAAACCAAAAGAATTCGCGCAAAGCGGATTGAAAATTCTATGTAAATACGCACCTTCTGCTTATGTTGTGCCAATTTCTATCAATAATTCATGGAAAATGGTTAAATTTGGCCCTTTCCCTATGGGATTGGGAAATAAATTGGAATTTATCATTCACGAACCAATAGCCGTTAAAGACTATTCGTTTGCAGAATTAATGACCAAAACAGAAGAAACAATAATAAAATTCTTAAATTAGGAATAGTTTAAAACCCAATATCTAAATTAAAATTCAATGTCGATAAAAAATATCCGTTTGGAAGTAATGCAGTTTTTAGAAAAAAACGTAGATACTTTCATTGATCAATTTTTAATTCCGGTGGAAAAAATATGGCAACCATCTGATTTTTTACCAGATTCTCAAAGCGACAACTTCTTTGAAGACGTTAAAGAATTAAGAGAAATTGCTAAAGAGTTACCCTATGATTTTTGGGTAGCGATGGTTGGCGATACCATTACCGAAGAAGCGCTTCCTACCTACGAATCTTGGTTGATGGAAGTAGAAGGAATTGATAATTTAGAACGCAACGGTTGGTCCAGATGGATTCGCCAATGGACTGGAGAAGAAAACCGTCATGGTGATTTGCTAAACAAATACCTTTATTTGTCGGGACGTGTTAACATGCGCGAAGTAGAAATGACTACGCAACATTTAATTAATGATGGTTTTGATATTGGAACTGGAAAAGACCCGTATAAGAATTTTGTATATACCAGTTTTCAAGAATTGGCAACCTATGTTTCGCACAATAGAGTTTCTCAAATTGCGAAACAATATGGTGATAACAAACTTTCTAAAGTATGCAAAATGATTGCTGGCGATGAAATGCGTCATCACCATGCGTATAGCGAATTTGTAAATCAAATTTTTAAAGTTGACCCAAGCGAAATGATGTTGGCGTTTCAATACATGATGAAACAAAAAATCACCATGCCAGCACATTTTTTAAGAGAATCTGGACAATCTATTAGTACTGCTTTCAATCAGTTTTCAGATTCTGCACAAAAACTTGGCGTTTATACCGCCAATGATTATGTAGATATTATGCAAAAACTTATTGATAAATGGCAAATTGACAAAATAGGAAGTCTTACGGATGAAGCCGAAAAAGCAAGAGATTATCTAATGAAATTACCTGCCAGAATGGCTAAGATTTCCGAAAGATTAGTGCTTCCAGAAGAAACGCATATTTTTAAATGGGTACAGCCCGCATTAATTAGTTAGAAAAAAATTAAATAGATACCGAATCCTTTCCTTAATAAGAAAGGATTTTTCACCTCCAAGCCTATGTCAATACTAGATAATACTATCCTTTTTGTAAAAGAAAACCTACAAAATGCCGAAGCAGGACACGACTGGTTTCATGTGGAACGCGTGTATAAAAATGCATTATTGATTGCTAATGCAGAAGATTGCAATTTAGAAATTGTAAAATTAGGAGCGTTGCTTCACGATATTGCCGATAGTAAATTTCATAATGGGGATGAAACTATAGGGCCAAAATTGGCTCGTGAGTTCTTAGAATCTCAAAAAGCATCCGAAGAAGTGATCTCCCATGTGGTTAATATCATTGAAAATATTTCCTTTAAAGGAGGCAATTTTGAAAAGAAATTCACCTCTAATGAATTAGATATTGTACAAGATGCCGACCGATTAGATGCGCTTGGAGCAATTGGAATAGCACGCACTTTTAATTACGGAGGATTTAAAAACCGCCCTTTATATCTTCCCAATATTGCCCCAAATTTGCACATGACCAAAGAGGAATATAAAAATAGTGAAGCACCAACGCTCAATCATTTTTACGAAAAACTTCTTTTGTTAAAAGATAAAATGAATACCGAAACCGGAAAAAAAATTGCTTTAGAACGACATAAATTCATGGAGAATTTTCTTTCGCAGTTTTATGCCGAATGGGAAGGGGGGAAGTAGTTTTAATTTATTACAAATCTTAAACATTTGTAGTCAATATGAAATCCCAGAAATTCTCTTTATGAATAACCTGAGTTGATTTTGGATGGTATTTTTCCGTAAAAGATTTCGTAAATTTTACGGTTATATTTGGACTGTATTTTATTTCAAATGCTTCGATTTCGTTGTTTTTAACCTCCAGATAATCAATTTCTGCTTGTTGTGTATTGCGCCAAAAAAAGGTGTCTTTGTATTGATTTTCTTGCGATAATTTTTTCTTTCTTTCGCTAATAATAAAATTCTCCCATAATGCCCCAACATCATCTCGAAGTTCAATAGGCGTGAAATTTTTAACTATTCTATTTCGTAATCCATTGTCCCAGAAATATACTTTCCTTCCTTTTTTTAATTCATTGTCTTGATTTTTGCTAAACGCATTTAGACTAAAAACTATAAAGTTTTTTTCGAGGATGTCTATGTATTTTTCAACGGTCAATCTATTTATTCCTAAATCATTAGCCAAGGAAGAATATTTTATTTCACTTCCAATTCGATGCGCCAACATTTGAACTAGACGTTGTAAAGTGCTTGATTTTTTTATGCCTTCTAAGTTTAAGATGTCTTTATACAAAAAGCCATCCACTAAATCATTTAGGATTTTTTCTTCCTTTCCAGGATTATTTACCACTTCGGGGTAATATCCATAAATTAATCGATGTGGGACTAATCTTGTTTCTTCTACAAAATTAGTATGATGCACCATTTCTTGATAACTAAACGGAAAAAGTTGCATTTCTTCTTTTCGCCCAACCATACTTTCTTTGGTTTTATCTGCAAGTTCAAAGGCACTACTACCAGAAGCAATAACTTGAATTTCGGGGAAATTATCTACCATTCGTTTTATCAACAAACCAATATTATGTACCATTTGAGCCTCATCTATAACTAGGATTTTTTTGTCTCCCACTAATGCTTTAAGTCTATCGGTTGTAATGTTTTCTAATAAAATATTGGTATCTGGCTCATCGCCATTTAGCCACAAATGGGGATAGTTGCGAATAGTATTTTTTATCAAAGAAGTTTTACCTACTTGCCTAGCGCCAAATAGTAGTATTGCTTTCCCTTTAAAAAGATAGGAATCTATTTCTTTTTGTTGCGTTCTATTTATCATTTTACACCTATTTACAATGCAAATATATAATAAAATGATATTACAATATCAAAAAAGTATAATAATATGATATTACAATATCAAAATATTATAATAATATGATATTTGGAATTTCTTTTTAACGGAACACTTATTTAATTTCCTTTAAAAGCCGCCTTTCTTTTTTCTAAAAAGGCGGTGGCTCCTTCTTTAAAATCTTCGGTTCCGAAGCAATCTCCAAAGTTTTTTATTTCGGTTTCAAATCCATTAACGCCATCTTTAAAGTTGGCATTCACTGCTTTTATGGCTTTGCCAATAGCAACTGGAGAATTTCTCATAATTTTAGAGGCAATCCCTTTTGTAAATTCTAAAAGTTCTGCTTGTGGCACTACGTGGTTTACTAATCCTGCTCTGTGTGCCTCTTCGGCAGTAATCATTCCGGCAGTCATAATCATTTCCATGGCGCGACCTTTTCCTACTAGTTGGGGTAAACGTTGGGTTCCGCCATAACCTGGAATAACACCAAGAGAAACTTCGGGCAAGCCCATTTTGGCATTATCGGAAGCAATTCTGAAATGGCATGCCATGGCTAATTCCAATCCGCCACCAAGTGCAAATCCGTTAACTGCTGCAATAACGGGAGTGTTTAAATTTTCAACAAAATCAAACAATAACTCTTGTCCTTGTTGTGCTAATTTGGCTCCTTCTGTGATAGAAAAATGTGCAAATTCTGAAATATCGGCACCGGCAACAAAGGCTTTTTCTCCTTCCCCAGTAAGGATAATAACTCTAATTTCGGGGTTGAAATTTAAACTTTCCAAACCATCGTGCAGTTCTTTAATTGTGGCAACGTTTAGAGCATTTAATTTAGATGGACGATTGATGGTGATTTGCCCAATTCCGTTTTCGGAGGTAATAAGAATGTTTTCGAAGGTCATAATTTGTTTTTTTTAAACACGAATTTCACCAATTGTCACGAATTTATCATTTAAATAATTTCACAAATTGTAAGTGGTGCGAATTTGTATTGGTTTTATGTTTTGTTTTTAATTTTATTTTTACAAAAAGGACTTTTCTGTTTAGCCCCGATTAAAGCGGAAATCCTCGCCATTTTTCTTGGCGAGATTGCAGCGGAAAGCGGGAACTATGTTTACTAAAATGCCCAAACGGTTCGCTACTAATTTTAAATTATAGGAAGCGAAACAATAAAAGTAGTTCCTTTTCCAGGTTTGGTTTCAAATGTAATAGTTCCTTTGTAATTTTCAATGATGTTTTTGATAATTCCTAAACCAAGTCCCATACCGCTGTTTTTGGTGGTGAATTTTGGTTCGAAAATGCGCTCCATGTTTTCGGCTTCAATGCCAATTCCGTCATCTTTTACGGTAATATTTACCATATTATCTACCCGTTTTACGGCAACTACAATTGATTTTTGTTCTTGCTCTTCGGGGATGGCTTGAATGGCATTTTTAACCAAATTGGTGATGATTCGCACCAATTGGGTTCGATCCATGATGGTGATAATTTCTTCTTCTTCGCTTTCAAAATGAAGGTACTCTTCGTTGAAAATTTCCAGAGAAAATTCTACAACTTCCACCACATTTAAAGTTTCATTTTGCTGTGCCGGCATGGAGGCAAAGTTAGAAAAGGCCGATGCCACGGAACTCATAGTGTCAATTTGCTGGATCAATGTTTTGGAATAATCGTTTAGTTTTTGTTTCAAATCGGGATCTTCTGGATCGAATTTTCGTTGGAAACTTTGCACAGTTAATCGCATTGGCGTAAGTGGATTTTTAATTTCATGCGCCACTTGTTTTGCCATTTCGCGCCAAGCCTGTTCCCGCTCACTTTGCGCTAGCATGGTAGCACTTTCTTCTAGTTTGTCCACCATTCTATTGTAGGCGTTAATCAAGGAATTAATCTCGCGACTGTTGGCTTCAATGACGATTTTTTCATTCTTTTGATCCAGACTCGTTTGGTTAATTTTGTCGGAAATTGTTTTTAATGATTTGGTAATATAACTTGCAAGAAAATACGCCAAAGCAAAGGCAATAATCAACATAAAAAAGTACACCTGACTCAATCGAAGTAAGAAATCTTGAATTTCACTTTCGTAAAAACTGTCGTCTTCTACATAAGGTAAATTTAAAATCCCGAGGGGTTTGAACTTGTCGTCTTTAATTTGGCTGAAGGAAGAACGAATTTTAACGCCATCAACACTTTTAATATCTACATAACGCTTTTCGATAGACGATTGCACCAACTTAATAACGTATTTTGGAATGGGAGGGGAAACATTATCTACAGAAAAGGAGGCTTTGGAAGATTTTAATAGATTTCCAGTAAGACTATAGATGTTGATTTCTACATTGTGAATATCGGATAATTCATGGATTTTATCCTTAAAAATATAAGGGAGATTTCTTTCGGTAAGTGGGTAAGTAGTATTGGATAAAATGTAGTTGATGTGTTCTTTTACCGCATCTTCTTTTCGGTCAAGTCGTTCTTGGTGGTACCTTCGGGCTTCGTTTTTAAACTGAATCACCGATATGGACGCCATTAAAATAGAGGCAATTAATATCAATACAATCATCGATAGGAAAATCCTAATTCGAAGGGAAAGCATAGACATTTTGAAGCCGTTAAACATTTTTTTTAGTGATTAGTTAATAGTAATTAGTTACTAGTAATAGCATTATGCTAATTACTAGTAACTAATTACTAATTACTTTTTTCTCGTATTCTCTTATAAAATTTGAATCCAAGCATTATCAAAAGCGAAAATAAGAAAATTCCGATTACGCCATAAATCCAATTGAAAGCATTTTTTAAAATTACTAAAAAAACTACTGCAAATAAAATAATAGTAGCACCTTCATTCCAAAGGCGCATAAAATTGGAAGTATAATTGAATTGATCGTTTTGTAATTGCTTGTAAATTAAATGGCATTTCCAATGGTATAAATACAATAGGAATACAAATCCTAGTTTGACATGCATCCAAGGCATGTGTAACCATGCATTTCCTAAGTCGGTAAAAAACAACATCCAAAAAGCAAAAATACTTGCTAAAATGGCGCTTGGCCAGGAAATAATATACCAAAGTCGGTACGTCATTATTTTATATTGTTGTAGCAAAATTTCCTTTTCTGGTGATGGTTTATCGTTGGCTTCAATTTGATAAACAAATAACCGAACGATGTAAAACAACCCTGCAAACCAAGTTACTACAAAGATGAGGTGAAGGGATTTTAGGTAGTTGTAATATTCCATGTTATTTTTGTTTCAGGTTTTCTTTGTTTCAGGTTTTTAGACCTCGTTTGTCATTCCGTAGGAATCTCATTAATTTTTGTTTCAGATTTCGCAAACAACTTGAAACCTTAAACTTGAAACCTTAAATCTTAATCAACTATTTATTTTGAAACTCCTTAACCCAACTCGCCACAACGCCACACCATTCGTCACCATCATTCATACAAGGAATTGCCATAAAATCGGTACCACCGTGTTCTATAAATTGGTGTTTTGCTTCCATAGCAATTTCTTCCAAAGTTTCTAAACAGTCCGATACAAAAGCCGGAGTTACCACAGCCAATTTCTTGATTCCTTGATCGGGCATTTTATTCACTTCCACATCCGTGTAGGGCGTTAACCACTTATCACCCGCTAAGCGCGATTGAAAAGTTTGGCTGTATTTTCCTTCTGGAATACCAAGTAATTTTACAACTTGTTTTGTCGTTTCGTAACATTGGTGGCGGTAGCAAAATTCATGTGCTGGCGAAGGCGTATTACAACAAGAACCATCAATTTTGCAATGGGACTTGGTTATATCTGTTTTGCGAATATGACGCTTCGGAATTCCGTGGTACGAAAACAACAAATGATCGTAATCAAAAGTATCTAAATGGCTTTTTATAGAATTGGCTAATGCCTGTATATAATCGGGTTTGTTGTAAAAAGCAGGAACATTGGTGAATTTCATCTCTGGAAAATGTTTCTGACGTAATTCCTCCGCCAAAACCACAATGGTAGTAGTAGAAGCCATGGCATGCTGCGGATACAAAGGCATCAGCATTACTTCGTCCACACCTTTGTCTTTCAATTCTTGAAGTCCTTTTAAGATTGACATGCTTCCGTATCGCATGGCCAATGCAACGGGTATATCCACTAGTGCCTGGACTTTTTTGTGCATTCGTTGCGAAATCACTACTAACGGAGAACCTTCTTCCCACCAAATTTTAGCGTAGGCTTCGGCCGATTTTTTGGGACGGGTTTGTAAAATAATTCCGCGAACCAATAAAGCACGTAATAAAAACGGAACGTCAATTACGTATTTGTCCATTAAAAATTCATCTAAATACGGCTTAACATCTTTAGCAGTTGGGCTTTCTGGCGAACCAAGATTTACTAGTAATACTCCTTTCATTTTGTTATTTCTTTAATTTAAACTCCGTCAGAGTTTTGAACTCCGGAGTTGTGATACTAATTTTGTAAAAATACTTATTCTACTTTTTTTACTTATCGGATTAACAATATATTATTGATTGTTTGATATAGAATTATGTGTTTGGGTTTATCGACATCAAATATTTTTTAGGCGTGGTTGCAAATTTTTTCTTGAAGGCAGCAATAAAATGACTTCCGGTGCTGTAACCAATTTTCAAGCCCACCTCGTTTACATTATAGGATCCGCTGTCTAATAATTGACGGGCATAATCCATTTTATAATCCAAAAGAAAACCATAAACGGTATCGCCGTAAATTTGTTTGAAACCCATTTTTAGTTTCTTTAAACTCAAACCTACTTGCTCTGCCAATTCTTCCAATCCTGGAGGCTCTGCCATATTGGTAATGATAATTTCTTTGGCTTTCTTGATTTTCACCACATTTTCTTCATCAATTAAAAACGGACATTGCTCTGCATTTGGGTCTTCCGAACGGTTAAAATACAAACTCAATAATTCGTACCCTTTACCTTTATAGTAGAGATTTTTTATCGACGGATTCAAATTATAATGAAATAACTGACTCAAAACGATAGCCATCGAAGGACTGATATCACTTTCGGTATAATATTTTCTGTCTTTATTTTCTTCACTCAAAAAAGGAATGCTTCCCGATTCATTAGAAAATAACGCGTGAAATTTTTGAATAGAAATAATAACAGAAATCACCCAAGTATTAGGAGCGAGTTCTAAATTTAGAGGTAATTCTTTTTGAGGATTGTAAAACAAAAGTGCTTTCTCTTCTTTTAAATCCAAAGCATAACCACCCACATTAAACACAAATTTTGCCTTGCCTTTAATTCCAAAATGAAATTGGATAAGTCCTTGATTGACTTGTCGTTTCACTTGATAGTTTTCTGGCCCATCATTTTGAAAACGGATTAAAATAAAATCATTTTCAATTTTAATTTCTTCTTGTGACCCCATAGCGATATTTTTTTAAAGAAAACAGGATAGTATTCCTTAACTTCTATTTAGAATTAATCTACATAGTAGCGATGAAAAGACTTGATTTCTCTGCAAATTTAAAATAAATAACGATAGAAAAATTAATTTTCGCTTAAAAATCTCACAGCGACACAAAAAGTACTTCTAGCGTTACTTTTGTAAAAAGGTTAGTAATAGATTTGCTTAACTTTTAGGTAAAAGCCCAAATATGGAAAATTTAAATACATCTAAGTCTACTACTTTCTATTCTGTAGGATTAAGTTACAAGAAAGCAGATGCCGAAATGAGAGGGAAATTTAGTTTAGATGCTAATGCCAAATCCAATTTATTAGAACAAGCCAAAAACGAAGGTATCGAAGCATTAATCGTTACTTCTACTTGTAATAGAACCGAAATCTACGGTTTTGCCCAACATCCTTTTCAATTAATAAAATTACTTTGCGAAAATAGCCAAGGCACGGTGGAAGAATTTCAAAAAGTAGCCTTCGTATATAAAAAACAAGAAGCAATCAACCACATGTTTCGAGTAGGAACCGGTTTAGACAGCCAAATTCTAGGTGATTTTGAAATTATCAGCCAATTAAAAATTGCCTTTGCCGAAAGTAAAGCGATGTATTTGGCGAATGCTTTCATGGAACGATTAGTGAATGCTGTAATTCAATCGAGTAAAAAAATAAAAAACGAAACCGAGATTTCTTCTGGAGCCACCTCCGTTTCTTTTGCTTCCGTTCAATACATTTTCAAAAATGTAGAAGACATTGCCAATAAAAATATTTTGCTTTTCGGAACCGGAAAAATAGGAAGAAACACTTGCGAAAATTTGGTAAAACATACCAAACACGAACAAATTACGCTTATTAATAGAACCAAAGACAAAGCCGAAAAATTAGCCCAAAAACTCAATGTAATTGTAAAAGATTACGCCGATTTGCAATTGGAAATTCAAAAAGCAGATGTAATTGTAGTTGCCACTGGAGCGCAAAACCCAACAATTGACAAAACCCTTCTCAATTTAAAGAAACCACTTCTTATTTTAGATTTGTCTATTCCTAAAAATGTGAATGAAAACGTCAAAGACATTCCGGGAGTTACCCTAGTTCACATGGATCATTTATCGCAAATGACCGACGAAACTTTAGAAAGAAGAAAACTACATATCCCTGCAGCCGAGGCTATCATTGAAGAAATTCAAGCAGAATTCGATTCTTGGAACAAAAACCGAAAATTTGCACCAACCATTCACGCTCTAAAAGAAAAATTTAATTCTATTAAAGACGGCGAATTGAACTTCCAACGCAAAAAATTATCTAATTTTGACGAAGAACAAGCCGAATTAATCAGCAACAGAATCATCCAAAAAATCACCAACCATTTCGTTAACCACTTAAAAGATGGCGAATCGATGGACGAAGGAATTGAATGGATTGAGAAAGTATTCCAATTAGAACAAGAAAAAACTTTTCATTTAGTTTAGGTTAATCAAAAAATCCTTAATGAATCTTAATTTCTTAATGGTTCAAAAAAAATATAAAAGTGGCTGAAAAAATCATAAGAATAGGAACCCGAGATAGTGAATTAGCACTTTGGCAAGCACACACGGTTCAAAAACAATTAAACGATTTAGGTTATAAAACCGAAATTGTAGCCGTAAAATCTCAAGGCGACCTCCTCCTAGACAAACCGCTTTACGAACTTGGAATCACCGGAATTTTCACCAAAACTTTAGACATCGCCATGATAAATGGTCAGGTCGATATTGCGGTGCATTCCATGAAAGACGTTCCAACCGCTTTGCCAATCGGAATTGTACAAGCCGCGGTTTTAGAAAGAGCCAATATTTTAGACATCTTGGTCCACAAAGGATCTACCGATTTTCTAAAAACCAATGCAACCATTGCCACCGGAAGTCTACGTCGTCAAGCACAATGGTGGAACAAATACCCAAACCACACGGTTGTTGATTTACGCGGAAATGTAAATACCCGTTTGCAAAAACTCGAAGATAACACCTGGAACGGAGCCGTATTTGCAGCAGCAGGATTAGAACGTTTAAACCTAAAACCCGCTACTAACGAGGCTCTCGATTGGATGATTCCCGCACCAGCACAAGGCGCAATGGTGGTTGTTGCCATGGCAGAAGACGCTTTTACACTAGACGCTCTAGCACAACTCAACCACATCGAAACCGAAATCTGCACCTATATAGAAAGACAATTTCTAAAAACCCTCGAAGGCGGATGCACCGCACCAATTGGCGCCATTGCAAAATACAACGAGAAAGAAGACACCATCCATTTCAAAGGAGTTTTGCTTTCCATCGACGGAAAACAAAAATTAGAAACTGAAAAATTAGTAGATATTTCCGAATGGAAAAAACTAGGGTTCCATGCCGCACAAGAAATTTTAAATAATGGTGGCACCGAATTGATGCGTCAAATTAAAGAACAATTAAAAAAGTAGGAGCGAATGGTTCGGGCATTTTAGTAAACCATTTTCCCGCTTTCCGTTTCAATCTTTTTCAACTCCGACAGAGTTGAAAACTCTGTCGGAGTTGAAAAAGGATTTCCACTGCAATCGGGGCTTGACAGTAAACGAATTACATAAAATTATGAATACCAAAGACAAAATAGAACCATCCCAATACCAACATTTATTAGTTGAAGTTGCTGGTTTGGTTCAAAGTCATCGTATTCAAGCCGTGCAATCGGTACAAACAATTTCTAATCAATTATATTGGAATATTGGAGAACTAATTATAAAAAAACAACAAGAATTTGGTTGGGGAAATTCGGTTATAGAATCATTAAGTAAAGATTTACCTAACTTAATTGGAGAAGGAATTAGTTGGTCTACTCGTAATCTTCAATTTATGAGACAATTAGTTCTAGAATATTCAAATGTGAAACTAGCGGTTTCACAATTAGAAATTTCAAATGTGAAGCAAGCTGCTTCACATTTAGAAAAAGTAAAAAACCTTGTATTGACCACGCCTTGGTATCATAATGTTTTAATTATCCAAAAAGTAAAAAATCCACAAGCAAGAATTTATTATTTAGAACAAACCATAAAAAATAGATACAGCCGTTCGGTATTATTACACCAAATAAAAGCGAATGCTTACGAGCATTACACAGCAAAACCATCACAGCATAATTTTGAAATGGCTTTGCCAGAACATTTTTTAGAACAAGCCCAAGAAAGTATAAAAAGTGTATATAGTCTAGATTTTTTAGACATTAATAAGCCTGTTTTAGAAAGAGATTTAGAAAAAGCAATGGTCGAAAAGGTCAAAAGATTAATGCTAGAACTAGGTTATGGATTTTGTTTTATAGGCAATCAATACCGTCTATCTTTAGGAGAAAAAGACTATTATATTGATTTACTTTTTTACCATCGAATATTAAAATGTTTGGTAGCAGTTGAATTGAAAACCGTTGAATTTGAACCAGAGTTTGTAGGTAAATTAGATTTTTATTTACAATTAATTGACGACCAACTCAAACAAGAAGATGATAAGCCAAGCATTGGAATTTTATTAGTTCCAGAAAAAAATCATTTAGAAGTGGAGTATGCATTAAAAAGTGTAAATAAACCAATTGGGGTCTCAGAATATGTATTAAGTAAACAGTTACCAAAGGAATTTATTGGTAAATTGCCAACTTCAGAACAATTTAAAAGCATTTGGAACAATGACTAAACATACCAACATACTATCCACTAAAAAACTTTTGCCAACCCAAAAGCAACTATTAACAGATGCTGCTATATCGGTAACGGAAGAAGATTTCATCGAAACCAAAATCAAAACTTTCGATTTCCCCTCCAAAGGGAATTTAAAAGTGCACGATAACATAATTTTCACCAGTCAAAATGCCGTTCAAAGTATTTTACAACATCCAAAATGCGACGAATTAAAAACCAAAAGTGTTTTCTCTGTCGGAATGAAAACCAAAGATTTACTCACCGAAAACGGATTTGATGTAGTTGCCTATACAGGCTATGCTTCCGATTTGGCAGAGATAATTTCCTTAGTTTATTCCTCCGATTCGTTTACCTTCTTTAGTGGAAATTTACGTCGCGATGTATTGCCCGACACTTTAAAAGAAAACGGAATAACCTTTAACGAAATTGAAGTTTACGAGACAAATATCACCTCCAAGAAGACCACTTCAAAACTAGATGGCATACTGTTTTTCAGTCCATCGGGAGTAGAAAGTTATTTCAAATCAAATACCATAAAAGACGAAATGTGTTTCTGTATAGGCGAAACCACCGCAGAAGCATTAGAAAATAAAAAAGTAAAAAACATTATAATTGCAGACAAACCATCGGTAGAAAATGTAATTGCAGAAGTTATAGAATATTATCAATCCTAACAGGTTTCCAAAACCTGTTAGGTATCAATTAAAATAAAAAAACAACCCTAAACGGTTTCCAAAACCAATAAGGTATAAAATTAAATACAACGCAAACCTCAATGTTTTTCAAAACCTTTGAGGTTTAAAAAATAAACAAAATGATCAAGAACGACCTTTTCCTAAGAGCCTTAAACAACGAAACTGTAGAACGTCCACCCGTTTGGATGATGCGCCAAGCTGGAAGATATTTACCAGAATTCAGAGCCTTAAGAGACAAATACGATTTTTTCACCCGTTGCGAAACCCCTGAATTAGCAGCCGAAATCACCGTGCAACCCATTCGAATTGTAAAACCAGATGCGGCAATTTTATTTTCTGATATTTTGGTAGTGCCTCGTGCTATGGGAATTCACGTGGAGTTGAAAGACAATTTAGGACCAATCATCCCCAATCCAATCCGGACAATGGAACAAGTGAACCAAGTTTTTGTTCCAGACGTTCACGAAACTTTAGGTTACGTTTTTGACGCCATCAAATTAACCAAAGAAATGCTAAACGATGAGGTGCCACTTATTGGTTTTGCGGGTTCCCCTTGGACCATCTTCTGTTATGCAGTAGAAGGAAAAGGATCTAAAAGTTTTGATATTGCCAAAGGATTTTGTTTTTCAAACCCTATTGCAGCACATACATTATTGCAAAAAATCACCGATACCACCATTTTATATTTAAAAGAAAAAGTAAAAGCAGGTTGCAACGCCATCCAGATTTTCGATTCTTGGGGAGGGATGTTATCGCCAGTAGATTACCAAGAATTCTCTTGGAACTACATCAATCAAATTATTGAAGCAATTGCCGACCAAACGAAGGTTATCGTTTTCGGAAAAGGTTGTTGGTTTGCTTTGGGCGAAATGGCACAATCTAAAGCATCCGCTCTTGGGGTAGATTGGACGTGCTCTCCTAGAAACGCTCGTTATTTAACTGGAGGCAAAATCACCTTACAAGGAAATTTTGATCCAAGTCGTTTGCTTTCTCCAATTCCAACCATCAAAAAAATGGTACACCAAATGATAGACGAATTCGGAAAAGACAATTACATCGTTAACCTTGGTCACGGAATTTTACCAAACATTCCTGTAGATCACGCCAAGGCATTTGTGGAAGCGGTGAAAGAGTATAATTCTTAAGAACATGAAATTCAACAATTGGAAACTCGAAAAAATAGAAAATATTCGCTTTGAAGAATTTTTCGATTTAATAGAAAATAACAGGAACCGTATCCAAAAGACATTCCCTGTAACAGTTTCTAATTGTGTTGATTTAAAAACAACTGAAGAATTTATTGCTAAAAATATCCAAATAGAAAAAGAAAAAACCGGATATTATTTTTATGTTAGAAATTTAGAAACCAATAATTTAATAGGATATATTGGCATTAAAAAAATAGATTGTCATATTTCAAAATGTGAATTATTCTATTTTATTGACAAAGATTTTGAAGGCAAAGGAATTATTTCAAAAGCAGTTTCAGAGGTAATTGATTTTTGTTTCAAAGAATTAATAATGAATAAAATTTTTATTTGCACTTCAAAAATTAATTTTGGAAGTCAGCAAATTGCTTTAAAAAACGGATTTAAATTAGAAGGAACTTTACGTGAAGAATTTAAAAATGGAGAAGGAGTTTTAGAAGATATAAATTATTACGGATTATTGAAATCAGATTATGAAAGATAAATTCTACAAATACATACTAAACCTCCAAGACCAAATCACCTCAAAACTTGATTAAATTGATTTTATGAATAAACTTTAAATTAAATTTTATGACTAAAGAAACTGCAATTAAATTGTTTGAGCAAAAACAAATACGTTCCCTTTGGAGTGAAGAGGACGAAAAATGGTATTTTTCTATTGTTGATGTTATTCAAGTTTTAATAGAAAATGACAGGCCAAGAAAATATTGGAGCGATTTAAAATCTAAATTACTCAAAGAAGGAAGTGAAGTGTCCGAAAAAATCGGACAGTTGAAATGATTTATCAAAACAAATTCGCTTTTTAAAAGGTTACAAATTATAACCAACTAAAACTAAAAAAATGTATTATTTTAAATGAAAGACAAATTCTACAAATACATACTAAACCTCCAAGACCAGATCACTTCCAAACTAGAAGAGATTGATGGCGGTGCCAAATTCC
Source organism: Flavobacteriaceae bacterium (assembly GCA_947451525.1). Classification (GTDB taxonomy): domain Bacteria; phylum Bacteroidota; class Bacteroidia; order Flavobacteriales; family Flavobacteriaceae; genus Flavobacterium. The sequence continues at coordinate 2,160 of CANFZM010000006.1, read as the reverse complement.
GTGAGGACATTTGGGAACGACCAGAAGGCGGTGGCGGACGAACACGAGTAATTGAAAACGGAAATGCTATCGAAAAAGGAGGCGTAAACATCTCTGCAGTTCACGGAAAATTACCCGATTCCATGCAAAAACTCTTCAATGTTGGTGAAGCCGATTTCTTTGCCTGTGGATTGAGTTTGGTAATCCATCCTAAAAACCCAATGGCACCGACGGTTCATGCCAATTGGCGGTATTTCGAAATGTACGACGATAACGGAAATGTAATCAATTCTTGGTTTGGTGGCGGACAAGATTTAACCCCTTATTATTTATTTGAAGAAGACGGAATCCATTTTCATCAAACCTGCAAAACTGCTTGCGACAAACACAATCCTGAGTTTTACCCAAAATACAAAAAGCAATGCGATAACTATTTTTGGAACGCTCATAGAAATGAAGCCCGTGGCCTTGGCGGATTATTCTTTGATTATTGCAAAGCAACCGAAGCCATGAAAATGGAAGATTGGTTTAATTTTGTAACCGAAATTGGCGATAGTTTCCTAGAAGCCTATGCTCCAATTTTAGAACGAAGAAAAGAGTTACCTTACACAGCAGAACAACGAACTTGGCAAGAAATCCGCCGAGGACGTTACGTCGAATTCAATTTAGTACACGACAAAGGCACCCTTTTCGGACTAAAAACCAACGGCCGAATCGAAAGTATTTTAATGTCCCTACCACCACATGTGCAATGGCATTACGACCACCATCCTGTTGCAGGAAGTGAAGAAGAAAAATTAATTCAAGTATTAGAATCACCTATTGACTGGATAAATTAAACCATTAAGAAAATTAAGTCTAACTCTTAATTAAACTTAATACCTTAATGGTTAAAAAAATAGTAAAAATAACTTCGCTTTGCGCCTTAGCGTCTTCGCGAGAAAAAACAAAATAGTATGTTCCCATTACAAAGACCCAGAAGATTACGCGTTAACGAATCCATAAGAAGTTTAGTCCGCGAAACCACATTAAGTCCTTCCGATTTCATGTTCCCAATGTTCATTGCCGAAGGCGAAAATGTAAAAATTGAAATCCCCTCTATGGTCGGAATTTACCGTCGCTCTATCGACCTAACCGTCCAAGAAGTAAAAGAATTATTCGCTTTAGGAATCCGTGCCGTAAACATTTACGTAAAAGTTGACGAATCCCTAAAAGACAACACCGGAAAAGAAGCCTGGAATCCCAACGGATTGATGCAACGCGCCATCCAAGCCATAAAAACCGCTTGTCCCGAAATGATCGTTATGCCCGATGTGGCTTTAGATCCTTATTCCATTTATGGTCACGACGGAATCATCGAAAATGGCGATATTGCCAACGATGCCACCAACGACGCCTTAGTAAAAATGGCAGTTTCTCATGCCCAAGCAGGAGCCGATTTTGTGGCGCCAAGCGACATGATGGACGGCCGTGTTCTAAGATTGCGCCAAGGTTTAGACGCTGCAGGGTACCAAAATGTAGGCATCATGAGTTATTCTGCCAAATATGCTTCGGCATTTTATGGCCCGTTCCGCGATGCTCTCGACAGCGCCCCAGTCGATAATGCCGAAATTCCAAAAGATAAAAAAACCTACCAAATGGACTATGCCAACCGCATCGAGGCCATCCGAGAAGCCCTTATGGACGTCGAAGAAGGAGCCGATATGGTCATGGTAAAACCCGGAATTGCCTATCTCGACATCGTTCGCGAAGTAAAAAATGCCGTAAATGTTCCCGTAACCGTTTTCCACGTTTCGGGCGAATACGCCATGATAAAAGCCGCTGCCGAAAGAGGTTGGCTCGATCACGACAAAATCATGATGGAGCAATTAATGTGCATAAAACGTGCAGGAGCAAGCCTAATTTCGACTTATTTTGCCAAAGAAGCCGCAATTATTCTTAATAAGTAGGAGCGAATGGTTCGGGATTTATCCGTAAAGGTAATTCCTGCTGCCTTTCCAAAGCTCGCCAAAAAAGGCGAGGCTTTTCCCTTGCATCAGGGCTCATATCTTTGTAATGAAATAAAAATATGAAATATGTATCTTTGAAATAGTAACAATTGATAAACAAAACCAAGTTGCCAAATTGTGTCGGGGCGAAATACATCATAGATGATATTGTGAACATTAGGATAATCCACTT
>CANFZM010000005.1 GCA_947451525.1 Flavobacteriaceae bacterium | reverse complement strand
TCAATTCCTTGTAAAATATCATCGATTAAACAAAAAATTGATATAATTTTGTCTTTGCTAAGCATTGGTTTCGTTTATTGGTTCGCAAAACAAATTTACTTAACCTTTGCTTTTCTTTTTTATACTTTTTAAACTAGCAACTTGAATTATTTAATAGAAATTCGTTACTTTTTCATTGAGGATTACCCATTTTTTATCGCTGTTTAGTTTGAAAGTACCAACATGTTCTCTATTCCATTCTTGTGGAGAGATCAACGATAAAAAATTCACTCCATCCTCACCAGTATACAAATGGTATATTTCGCCCATAATTGGTTCAAATGAAAATTTAGCGCTATAAACCAATTCGTTAAATTCGAATTCTTGCATTAAATTTTCATATTGACTTTTAAGTTCCTTAAACTTATTTTCAAACTCCTTATTTACAGTGCTAATATTTCTATTCTTCCAGGAAACAACATCATCCATTCTAATTGCTGGCGCTCCAACATTGGTAGCATAAGGCAATACGCTAGCATTATATCCCTTTTCGTCAGAAAAAACTACATTATCGGGCTTCTTGTTTTCCATGATTTTATCTTAAATAGGTATTAACGTTTTGTGATTTTGTTATTTGAAATTGCTCTTTGGCGGGTACATTTAAATCGATCCATACCTTCCACTCGTTTTGCAACGTGTTTGGTTTTGCAATTCTCCACTCGTTCGCGCCATAATTTATAACTTCTAAACTTTAATTCTTTTTTCATCAAAGCCTTGACATTGTCTTCGGTTAAACCAAATTGAAACTTAATAGCGTCAAAAGGAGTTCGGTCTTCCCAAGCCATTTCTATTATTCTATCTATTTGAATATCAGAAAAATCAGTTGTTTCTAAAGGAGCAATAATTGTTTTCAAAATATTTTGTTTAATCTTTAATTAAAAATATTAAACAAAATTAATCATTTATTTATGAATAGCATCCATTTATTTGAAAAAAATAAGTGAAATATCCTTTAAGACTAATTAAATAATATGTCTATTTTTGTTAAAATTTATAAAGGCATTATGCAATCAATCCAAGCCAACGGATATTCTATCCATTTTAATGAAAGCGGTTACGAGGCAATCCACCAACTACTAATTGAAAACAACTATTCTTCCATATTTATTCTTGTGGATGAAAATACCAATGAGTTTTGTTTGCCAAAATTTCTACCTCAATTAGCAACGGAAATTCCTATTGAAATTATAGAAATTGAAGCCGGTGAAGGAATGAAAAACATCTCGACTTGTGTTGAAATTTGGTCCATCCTTTCGGATTTAGGTGCCGACAGAAAAAGTGTATTAATCAATCTTGGCGGTGGTGTAATTACCGATCTTGGCGGATTTATTGCTTCTACATTTAAAAGAGGTATTGATTTTATTAACGTTCCAACTACTTTATTAGGGATGGTTGATGCTTCTATTGGAGGAAAAAACGGTGTAGATTTAGGTACATTAAAAAACCAAATTGGAGTGATTTCTGTTCCGCAGATGGTTCTGTTAGATACTGATTTTCTGGAGATGCTTCCGCAAATACAAATGCGATCTGGACTTGCCGAAATGCTAAAACACGGTTTGATTTATGATAAAACCTATTGGGCCCAATTTTTAGATTTAGAAAATTTAAATTTCGACGATTTAGATTCTTTAATTTATCGTTCCATAGAAATTAAAAACGAAATTGTCCTACAAGATCCAACTGAAAATGGAATTCGGAAAGCATTGAATTTTGGTCATACTTTAGGTCATGCTATAGAAAGCCATTTTCTAGAAAGTGCTACTCCATTACTTCATGGAGAAGCCATAGCCATTGGAATGATTTTAGAAAGTTATATTTCTAAAGAACAGAATATGCTCCCGCAAGTAGAATTTAATGAAATAAAAAATACGCTTTTAGCCATTTTCGGAAAGCATGCTTTTTCTTCAAATGATATACAAACTATTCAAAGTTTACTCATACATGACAAGAAAAATGAATACGGAAAGGTTCAATTTGCATTGATAAATAGTATTGGTACTATTATATTAAATCAAGAAGCAAGTAATGAATTGATATTGAGAAGTTTTGATGATTATGAAAGTTAAAATATTTTTTAAGAAAAATTTTAAAATTCACTTAATTTATTTTTACATTTGCTGAGATGATAAAAAATATAAACCTCAATAAATCTCTATTTTTTTTGCAAGAAAACCAATTAAGTTTTCAAGCAAATAGTCTAAGTTTTTTTAATAATAAAAGAACTAATCTGGTTTCTATTTTTAACATTATTGAATCAATAACCCTTGATTTACCTATTGCTTACGCAAATATTAGAGTTTGAATTTTGATTAACCTATGTTAAACAACACTTTTTAATCAAAAAATATATCCAAAATGAACACTAAATATTTCGACTTAATCAACCAAACCTACTATTTTCCACAAGAAGAATTTTCTTTAAACAAAGAAAATGCGCTTCAATTTCATAATATCGATTTGATGAAATTGGTGGAACAATACGGCACACCTTTAAAATTTACCTATTTACCTCAAATTTCCAACAACATCAACAAAGCCAAAAATTGGTTTCGTAAGGCAATGGAAAAAAACAAATACGAAGGTAAATATTACTATTGTTATTGTACAAAAAGTTCTCATTTTGAATACATTATGAACGAAGCGTTCAAAAATAATATTCATATTGAAACTTCTTCTGCTTTCGATATTAACATTGTTGAGAATTTATTAGAAAACAGCAAAATAAATAAAAGTACCTATATTATATGTAATGGTTTTAAAAGAGACCAATACATTACCAATATTGCTCGATTGATTAATAACGGACACAAAAATACGATTCCGATTATTGACAATTATGAAGAATTGGATTTATTGCAAGCAGAAATTAAAGGAAAATTCAAAATCGGAATTCGAATTGCTGCCGAAGAAGAACCAAAATTTGAATTTTACACTTCCCGTTTGGGAATTGGATATAAAAATATCGTTCAGTTTTACAAAAAACAAATTCAGGAAAACGATAAATTGGAGTTGAAAATGCTTCACTTTTTTATCAATACCGGAATAAATGACAATGCTTATTATTGGAATGAATTAGTAAAATGTATCAAAGTATACATTGCACTAAAAAAAGAATGTCCTACCCTTGATGGATTAAACATTGGTGGTGGGTTTCCTATTAAAAATTCCTTGGCATTTGAATACGATTACCAATACATGATTGATGAAATTATCAATCAGATAAAAATTGCTTGTGATGAAGCCGAGGTTAGTGTTCCTAATATCTTTACCGAATTTGGTTCGTTTACCGTTGGAGAATCTGGAGGTGCTATTTATCAAGTTTTATATCAAAAACAACAAAACGATAGAGAAGCATGGAACATGATAGATAGTTCCTTTATTACTACTTTACCAGATACTTGGGCTATAAATAAACGATTTATTATGTTAGCCGTAAACCGGTGGAATGACACCTACGAAAGAGTTCTCTTAGGAGGAATGACTTGTGATAGCGATGATTATTACAATTCGGAACAAAACATGAATGCCATTTATTTACCTAAATACAACAAAGAAAAACCATTATATATTGGATTTTTCAATACTGGAGCCTACCAAGAAACAATAGGAGGATTTGGTGGATTGCATCACTGTTTAATTCCGCAACCCAAACACATTTTAATTGATAGAGATGAGAACGGAATTTTAGCATCAGAGGTTTTTTCAGAACAACAAACCGCTGAAGATGTATTAAAAATATTAGGATACACTAAAAAATAAATATTTTTTACCGACAGATTAACGCTTTTAAACGAGTATTAAATTGCTGTTTTAAAAAAATATATTTTTAAATTCATTCGAATTCAATGTTTTAAGAATATGTGTAATGATTTTTAAAAATAACTAAACGCTATTAAAACTGTTTTTGTCGAGATTTTAAATAAATATTTGAAATTTTAAAAAAATTAGATTTTCTTTGAACCCAGTGAATATCACATAAACAAACAATAAAAAATGAGTAAAGGACCAATTAGTCAGTTTATAGAAAAAAATTATCTTCATTTCAATGCTGCCGCTTTAGTTGATGCTGCAAAAGGATACGAACAACATCTTCTTGAAAACGGAAAAATGATGATTACACTTGCTGGAGCTATGAGTACAGCAGAGTTAGGAAAATCACTTGCAGAAATGATTCGCCAAGACAAAGTTCACATTATTTCTTGTACTGGTGCTAATCTTGAAGAAGATATCATGAACCTTGTAGCGCATAATTCTTATAAAAGAGTTCCTAATTACAGAGATTTGAGCCCACAAGACGAATGGGATTTATTAGAAAATCATTACAATAGAGTTACCGATACTTGTATTCCAGAAGAAGAAGCATTTAGAAGATTACAAAAACATTTATTTGATATTTGGAACAATGCCGACTCTAAAGGAGAACGTTATTTTCCACATGAATTTATGTATCAAATGTTGAATTCTGGAGTTTTAGAACAATATTATGAAATTGACCCTAAAGATTCTTGGATGATTGCTGCTGCCGAAAAAAACCTGCCTATTGTAGTTCCAGGTTGGGAAGATAGTACTATGGGTAATATTTTTGCTTCGTATTGTATTAAAGGTACCTTTAAACCAACTACAATGAAAAGCGGAATTGAATACATGATGTGGTTAGCCGATTGGTATCCTAAAAATTCTACTGGAAAAGGATTAGGTTTCTTTCAAGTTGGTGGTGGAATTGCCGGAGATTTTCCTATATGCGTGGTGCCAATGTTGTACCAAGATATGGAAATGCATGACATCCCTTTTTGGAGTTATTTCTGTCAAATATCCGATTCAACAACTAGTTATGGATCGTATTCTGGGGCAGTTCCAAACGAAAAAATTACTTGGGGTAAATTAGATATTCATACTCCAAAATTTATAATTGAATCCGACGCAACAATTGTTGCACCATTAATTTTTGCTTATTTATTAGATTTATAATACCCAATTTATGAAAAGAGTTATTGTTGATTATGCTAAACTTACAGGCGACATTTTAAACTTATTAGTAGAGAAATTTCCTGATGGATATGATAATAGTGATATTATCCGATTTAGAAATGCTAAAAACGAACTTATTGAAGCAGTAGAAGTTAGAACTGAAGACACTATTTATTTAGTAAAAGTTAGCACTAAATTAGCCAATCGAATGGAAAAATTTGATGAAGATGATGATTTAGCAGCAGTTATTGAACCAATCACTCCTGTTAAAGGACTTGATTTAGACGATGATGATATGCCAAGTGATGACGACGATGAAGAAGTAGATTTATTAAAAGATAAAGGTGGCTCTGATGATGGAGATGACGATGACGATGATTTTGAAACCTCAGATAATTTTGACGACGACGACGAAGGAGAAGAATAAGTCAAAGTTTGAAGATGGAAGATGGAAGATGGAAGTTTGAGTATATAAAGTAAAAAATCCCAATTTTAGAATTAATTCTAAAATTGGGATTTTTTTTATCTTGAATTTCTTACCTCGTATTTCGTACTTAGGACTTACAAATAGCGTTCTTCAAAAATTCGTTGGTGGTGATTTTGATGCCCTATAATTACAAACCCTAATGCTCTAACCGACATTGGATTGTTTGATGCAATTCCAATTCTTAAAAGTTGTTCTTCCTTAAATGATTTGAATAAATACAAATTGGCATGGCGTACTGCAGATAGTTCGGTTAATAATTCCATGATGCTTCGATTATTCCCATTGGCTGCATCTACATAACCATTCTCTTCAAAACCTGGCAATACAGTAGCATCATTTCTTGCAAAACGCAAAGCGCGATAAGCAAAAACTCTTTCGGCGTCAATAATATGTTGAATAATATCTTTAATGGTCCATTTGCTTTCGGCGTAGCGGTAATCAAATTTATCCATTGGAATGTCTTGCACAAATTTTATAAATCGGTGCAACGAAATTTCTAATTCTTCTATCAAACTATATTCGTCAAATACTTGAGAAATATAAGTTCCATAATAGGTTGCGTATTCTGTAGGTTGTAATTGGGAAACTTTCATGTAATTTTATCTTAAATGTTTTTATTTTAAGCCGAATTTCTACTGGCATTTGTATTTCCAAATAAGGAACGAGTAACTAATTTTTCATAAACTGCAAGTAATTCATCCGTACCACTACCCTTTTTAATTTCATTGATTTTCATCAAGGCATATTGCTGAATTACCAATAATGGCAATACAATATCTTCCCGCATTTTAACAGATGCCTTCCCGTCAGGGTAATTTTCCATCAATTCTTTATGCCCAGCAATTTTCAATAAAAGTCGTTTGGTTTCTTCAAACTCATCAAAAATAATTTGCCAAAATGCACCAAACTCTTTATCCTGTTTCATGTACTGCGTAAGCGGAAAAAATGATTTTGCCAAGGACATCATACTATTTTCTAATAAAGTTCGGAAGAATAAAGACGAATCATAAAGTGTCTGTACTTTATCCCATTGCTGGTTGTCTTCAAAATATTTTAATGCAGAACCAACCCCAAAAAATCCAGGAACATTTTGTTTCATCTGGCTCCAAGAACCCACAAACGGAATGGCACGTAAATCAGCAAAATCAAGAGAATCTGTAGTATTTCTTTTAGAAGGACGGCTTCCAATATTGGTTTTAGAATAATAATTTAAAGTACTCATCTGTTCCAAATAAGGAATGAATTTTGGATGGTTTTTAAAACTCAAATATTTTTGGTATCCGATATCGGATAAATCATCAATAATAGCAATATCCGAATCGGATAAATCATTATCTTGTTTATTGAAAATTTCATTAGAAACTCCAGCGCTCAATAGATTTTCTAAATTATATCGGCACGAATCTAAAGTTCCAAAATTGGAACTTATCGTTTGCCCTTGAACTGTTAATTGAATTTCTTTATTCTCGATAGTTGATCCTAAAGAAGCATAAAATTTATGGGTTTTTCCACCACCTCGCGCAGGTGGACCACCACGTCCATCAAAGAAAATAACTTTAATTCCGTATTTTCTAGAAACTGCCGTAATAGTTTGTTTTGCTTTATAAATTCCCCAGTTGGCCATTAAATATCCGCCATCTTTGGTTCCGTCAGAAAAACCAAGCATGATAGTTTGTTTATTGCCTCTATTTTTCAAATGTTCTGCATACTGTTTATTGGTATACAATTGTTCCATTATAGCATCGGCTTGATGCAAATCGTCAATAGATTCAAACAACGGAACAATATCTACAGTTGGATTTTTCCAATTACACAAGCGTAATAAAGCAAAGGTTTCAATAACGTTCAGTGCACTTTCGTTGTTGGAAATGATGTATCTATTAGCACCTAATTCGCCATTATTCTCTTGTATTTTTTTAATAGCCAATATAGAATCTATGGTTTGTTTGGTCATTTCATCTTCAAACAAATCAGATGAAATAGTTCCGGATAATTTAGAAATAACCTCCATCCTATCATCTTCCGATAAATTAAAATACCCAGTCAATTCCGAATTTTGCTTTTCTAAATATTGAAAAATAGTTTGAATTACCTTATTGTGAATTTTACTATTTTGGCGAATATCTAAGGAAGCAAAATGAAATCCGAAAACGGTAACCTTATTTATTAGTTCATTTATTTCATCCAAATATAAAGATTGGTGTTTTTCGATACAAATAGATTTTACTAAATTTAGTTTATCTTTTAATTCCGATAAAGTAATGTAAATACTTCCATTTGAATAAAATACAGAACGATATAATTTATTTTCTAATTCGGCAATTATAGCATCTATTCCCGAAAAAGTAAGTTTTCGTTTTAGTTTTCTAATATCGGAATAATAGGATTTCAAAATTGCAGTTCGCAATCTATCGGCAACTTTTAAAGTAATTTCTGTAGTAACAAATGGATTGCCATCTCTATCACCACCAGGCCAAAAACCAAGATTAATAATCGAATTGGTTATTGGTTTATCTTTAAAAATATTCTTCTGAATGTATTGCAACATTTCGCCAGAGGTTTGGTAAAAGACATTTTCAAGATACCAAATCAAACTAATAGCCTCATCAAACGGAGTTGGCTTATCTTTTTTGATAAATGGAGTTTTACCTAATTGCGCTAGTAATTCTTTGATTTTAGTCAAATCATTGTCCCGAACAGCATCGGTTAAATCCGTTATAATTCCCAATACAGAACCAGGATAAAACTGTGTTGGATGCGCTGTTAAAACAGTACGAATATTAAAGTTATCCAAAAAAGAAACTAGTTCTTCTTGCAGTTCTTTAGTATCGGCGCGTTCTTTAATATCTCTAAGTGAGGCCTTGCCCTCCATATTATTAACCACAGGAAATGCAGCATCTTCTATAGCATCAAAAAGCACTATTTGGCGTTCAACATATTGGATAAATCGAAAGAGTAAACTTATTTTTTCTTCTTCCGAAACAGAATCTAAATATTTGTTTGAAAAAGAATTTACAATTTCTATTGGGGTTAGATTATTTTTGAACCCAGTAGAGCAAACCTCACTAAACAAAGGTAATAACACACCTGTATTATCAATAGCATCAAAAGGCAAAGTGATGAATACACTATTGTAAATGTGGTATTTAGACAATACATTTTGGTTAAATCGTTCAATTTTTGGTAAAGTATACATAACAATTGGTTTGTGAACAGTAATTTATTTTCAAATTTGAAACAAAAAAAACCTCAAGCAAAATACTTGAGGTTTTCTATTAAAAGATTTTTCTAAGAAATTTAGAAAAATTAAATATCTTTAAAAATAGTGTGCATCAATCGTTTTTTGTCGTTGATACTTTCCTCAAGTGAAATCATAGTTTCGGTACGGTAAACACCTTCAATATCGTCAATCATAAAGATTACGTCTTTAGCGTGTTTAGTATCTTTAGCACGTATCTTACAGAAAATATTGAATTTACCAGTAGTTACATGAGCAACTGTTACAAAAGGAATCTCACTAACTCTTTCTAAAACAAATTTAGTTTGGGAAGTATTGTTTAAGAAAACACCTACATAAGCAATGAAAGAATATCCTAATTTTTCATAATCTAGAGTTAATGAAGAACCCATGATTATACCAGCATCTTCCATTTTTTTAACTCTCACGTGAACGGTTCCTGCCGAGATTAATAATTTTTTTGCGATATCTGTAAATGGTATTCTTGTATTATCAATTAACATGTCAAGAATTTGATGATCTACTTCATCCAATCGGAACTTACTCATAACTATAAATTTATATTTTTGTTTATAACATTTACATTACAAGTTAGTGAATTTTATTTAAATAAAAAAGATAAATTTAGTTAAATCTTAACTCCATTTACAAATTTTATCCCTTTTCCCAATGAAAAGTTTGCTTTTTGATTGATTTTTGGAATATTTTCAAGAGAATCTTCATAAGTCATTTTGTGTGCATTGTACTGATAATGACCGAATTTACCTTTCAAATCCCCAATTTCCGCCACATAGGCATTAAATTGGATTTTTCCATCAACAAGTTCTTCCTTGTATTGTGCAGCAAAATTCGTGATTATTTCTTTACCATCATAATTTATTTTAACATTTTTATAAAGAAAATCATAAAATACTATGTTATTTTTAGTAATTTCAAAATAATTTGCATTTTTATCACCAACTATATCGATTTCGTAAATATGTTGCAATCCGGAAATTAATGCGATGAAAATCATTTTCCGAGTGAATTCTCTATAATAATCGTTCGGATAATGTCCCGCTTCAAACAAAATTGTTGGTACTCCGAGTAACGTAAATTGATCGCCAATACAATTTGCATTAAAACTATCATCAAATCGCCCAACTTGATTTGGAATGTGTTTTTGCAATTCCATATTCATTGCCACAATGATTTCCATTGCTTTAGACCGCACAAAATTAATCTCTCGGGCTTCATTAAACGATGGCGCTAAGAAAGAAACTGTTGCAACGTTACCAGAAGTTCCTGCACCAAATATAGTACGTTGATCGTGAAGGTTAAAACAATAATCAGGTTTAAATTCGTTAAACGTTTTTCGTAATAATTGGCTTTCAGGTTGCGATAAATTTATTGAATCCCGATTTATATCTACTTTATTGGCGTTTTCACGAGTATACAATTCGGCTCCATCTGGATTTACCATCGGAAGAAAACAAAACGTAAATTCCGTAAGCAACCTCAACCCTGATTCATCAGAAGAATGAATAAAATTAAAAAAATCAAATACAGCTTTGGTGGTAGTGCTTTCGTTACCATGCATTTGCGACCACATGAAAACCTTTGTAGAACCAGTACCTATGGTATATTTATAAATGGGTTTCCCTAAAACCGATTTTCCAATAATTTCTACAGGATACTTGGCAAGTAAAGGCTCAATATCCTTTAAAGTAATATACCTTCCAAAAAGGGAATTTTCTTTAAACTGATGGTGTAATTCTATATAATCCATGATTTTATTTATACTTGATAACTTCGTTCTGGTATTTTTCCTTTCACACCTTCATAAAAAGGAAGGAGTAATTTCATGTCTTCTTCATAATTTCCAGAGGGGGTAAAAGGTTTACCAACTTTAACTTCTTTTTTACCAAAATCAAATGCCACTGGAACTATAGGAACATTGGCTTTAAGAGCAATATAATAAAAGCCAGTTCGTAATTCGGTTACTTTTTTTCGAGTTCCCTCTGGCGATAATGCCAAACGAAAAGTATCGTGTTTTGCAAAAACCTCAGCAGAGGCATCTACATTATTTTTCCCACCACTACGGTCTAAAGGCGCACCACCAACGGCTCTAAAATAATATTCGAAAGGAAAAGTAAAAAGTTCTTTTTTGCCAACAAAATTAATTTGTACTTGCATTATTCCTCTCACTAACAGAGCAATAAAAAAATCTAAATTACTAGTATGCGGAATTACAATTACAACACATTTTTTTAAAGTGGGCTCAATAGTACCGGTTAATTTCCATCCCAATATTTTATAATAAATAAAAGAATAAAGTTGCTTCTTCATTTGAAATATTTTGTGTAAATTTAAGATTATTCTGTTATTTTTGAGAAAAATATAAATATGATTGCCAAATTCTTTAGTTATTTCCTTCCTATAAACGTAATTAAGCGAAAATCTACTATAAGTAACTCGCTTGAAGTTACTTGGAATAATGGGGAATTGGTTTTAGATTCTAAGAATACTAATTATTCTTATGGAAGTTTGCAACGAATATTAAAAAAAGGATTGAAATATATTGGCTACGACCGTATTCGGAAGTTTGAAAACGTATTAGTTCTTGGGGTTGCTGGCGGAAGTGTGATTAAAACTTTAGTAGATGAAGTCAAATTTAAAGGTGAAATCACTGGAGTAGAAATTGATCCCGAAATAGTAGAAATTGCAAATACTTATTTTAAATTAAACGAAATTAAGAATTTAGAACTAATTGTTCAAGATGCTTTTGAATTTGTATTAAAAACCAAACACCATTATGATTTAATTATTATTGATATTTTTCAAGATACCACAATTCCCAATTTTTTATTTGAAGATTATTTTATCCAAAGGATAAACTATTTATTGAAGGTAAACGGATTTATATTATTCAATACTATGGTAATTAATGAGCAAAATAGGGTAAGAAATCTTGATTACAAAAAGAAATTTGGAGGGAATTATTCTTTACGGATGTATCCTAAAGTAGAAGTTCACAATGAATTATTTACTATTAAAAAACTGGCATGATGAAACAAAAAGGATTTTTAAAAAAATTATTATTAGGAAGAGTTTCAGAAGTTTCTAGTTCAAAATACAATCCTTTAGAAAAAAGAATTCGGAATATTAAATCTATTTGGGACAACGACCACCAAGACGATAATGGTATTGAAAAAATTGTGCGATTACTACTTTCTATATCCCAATTATTATTTCCTGGAATTTACATTAAATACCTTGCAAATAAAAAAGGACATGAATACCAAGATTTAGCAATGGACTTCTATATTTTGGCGAAATTTATATTCCCAATTTTGATTTTAAAAAACCATTGGCAACATTATACAATTTTGATTTGGATAATGACCTATTTCTTATTGGAAACCGTTTTGTACATACCAACCTTAATCTTTGCTTCCGATTTATTTACTAGACCTCGCTCGTACAAACGTTCCATGTTATTATTATTTTTCAATTATTTAGAAATTGTGATTGCGTTTGGAGTTTTATATACCATTGGCGATAATATGAATAAACCTTTCCACCATTGGTTTGATTCGGTTTATTTTAGCATCGTTAGTTCCAACTCTATTGGTTTTGGCGATTACTATCCTGTTACTACTTATGGTAAAATTTTGGTAAGTTTACAAGCAATGTTCTTCTTATCGTTTGTAGTATTATTTTTGAATTTCTTTTCTACAAAAGTAAAAAGCAAAGGGTATTTTGATAACGATGAAGTGGCTTAAAAAACTATTTTAATAACAAACGAGCCTTTTCCAAATCTTCTATAGTGTCAATTCCGATTCCAACATGGGTGGTTTCTATCATTTTTATGCGTTTGCCAAATTCTAAATAACGGAGTTGCTCCAATTTTTCAGAGGCTTCTAAGGATTTCATCGGCAAAGAATAAAAATCTAAAAGTGCTTGTTTGCGAAAGGCATAAATTCCGATGTGTTGAAAATACCGAACGCCTACATTTTTCTCTCTTGGATATGGAATCACCGAACGGGAAAAGTATAATGCAAAGTTATTTTGATCTACCACCACCTTCACATTATTAGGATTTCGGATATCTACTTCGTTTGTAATTTCTCGCATTAACGAAGCCAAGTCTACTTTATTTTCTGTATCGTATTTAAAGGCTTCAATTACTTTTTCTAAAGGTTCTTTATCTATAAATGGTTCATCGCCTTGCACGTTAACCACAATATCTACATCAAGTTTGGCAACAGCTTCGGCAATTCTATCACTTCCCGATTCGTGTTCTTTAACAGACAAAATGGCTTTTCCACCATGTGAAACAATTTCGGTATAAATCAAATCGGAATCGGTAACCAAAAACACATCATCAAACAAATGAGTTTCTATTGCAGCCTCATAAGTTCTAAGAATTACCGTTTTTCCACCTAAATCCTGCATCAATTTAGCAGGAAAACGAGTGGAAGCATAACGAGCAGGAATTACAGCAATTACTTTCATATTTCTTTATTCTATAGCGATAAGGAGCAAATATAATACTATAAAACCACTTACCTATTTCTAATGTTGTAAATTTTTATCCATACAAATACTAGTAGAAACCCCTTCATATTGCCCATAATTAGGCATGCGATGGTATCCTAGTTTTTCATATAAAGCAATAGCATCTAGTTGCTTATGTCCAGTTTCTAAAATTGCTTTTGAAAATTGTAATTGTGTGGCCCAAACTTCTAATTCATTTACAATTTTAGAGGCTATACCCTTGCCACGATATTCGGGTAAAACGTACATCCGTTTAATCTCAATGGTAGTTTCGTTATAAATTTTAAATGCGCCACAGCCCACTGCTTCTTGATTATTATAACAAATAACTGCATCTACTGTGCTTTCAAATGTATTTAATTGGGCATAAAACTCGTGATCGTCTCCATCTAAAATTTTTAAATGGGCGTCCAATTGCACAACTAGATTTTTAAAATCCGTATTTTCCGATGTGCTTCGTTGAAGGCTTAGCATTATTGTGGTTGTTCATCAAAATTTACCATCCAATGGATACCGTATTTATCGGTAAACATCCCAAAATAAGCACCCCAAAAGGTATCCGTTATTGGCATTTTAATTATTCCAGCCTCCGAAAGGCCATGAAATAATTTATCGGCTTCTGCCCTACTTGTGGTGTTTATTGATATCGAAACATTTTCGCCAAATTGCACTTGTCCAGATTGGGAATTACTGTCGCTTCCCATCAATAGCGTTCCGTCGCCAATAGGCAAAGTAACATGCATGACTTTATTTTTATCTTCTTCTGATAGTTCGGTTTCCGAAGGCATGTCGCCAAACTTTCCCATGTAAGGAAACTCACCACCAAAAACGGATTTGTAAAACAGAAACGCTGCTTCGCAATTTCCGTTAAAAATTAAATAAGGATTAACTTGTGCCATTTTATTGTTTTAATTATTCAAAAATAAGAAAATTATCGCTTTAAAATCATGTACTGAAAACTTGTCAGTCCTAAACTTGCCGAAAGGGTAACACTACTTCCTGTTAAAGCATTAGTCCAATCTCCTTGTAAAGCAGTTGGCACTGCTAGAGTTTGCGAACTATTGCGAATATTATCTAAAACCAAAACCTGTTGTGAAGCTGAAACTTTACTAAAAACTACCACATTAGCATCGCTATAAGTAGTCAAAACACCAGTTCTAGCAGTAGAAGATGCGTTGTAAAAACTAAATAAATCGGTGTAGGCTGCAAGCATAGCACTATTAGCAGTCCAATCTATAGTATTCGTTCCGTTATAAGTGGCTGTGCTGCTCACTCCTACTTCTTGTCCACAATACAATAACGGTACTCCTTGCAAATAAATTGAAACTACTGAAGCAGCAAGAGCACCATTGTTTCCGCCATAGACCGAAATTGGTGTGGCAATATTAGATTCATCGTGGTTCGTTGTGAAACGCAATTTCTTTTTACCATTTGGAACCACAGAATACTCACTAGCATTGGTTGTAAAAAAAGTATTTGCACTTGCTTGCGTAGTTCCAAATACACCCTTTTCGGTTCCTAGATAATCCCAAGCAAAATTCATTTGAAAACCTGCAGTAAAATGATCGGCACGACTTCCTTCGGCTAATAAAATTAATTGTTTGTTCGGAATAGTTTTTAAAGCGGTATTGGCTTGAGCCCAAAAATCATACGGAACATAATCGGCAGCATCGCAACGAAATCCATCAACATTGGCTTCGGTTACCCAATATTTCATGGCATTTATCATAGCAGTTCGCATGGCAGTATTGTTGAAATCTAAATCGGCAACATCGTTCCAACCTGTTCCAGCGGGGCTTATAATTTGTCCGCTGCTGTTGTGCGTGTACCAATATGGGTTGGTCGTTATCCAGGTATTATCCCAAGAAGTATGGTTGGCAACCCAATCCAAAAGAACCGCAATTCCTTTTTGGTGAGCCGCTGTAACTAGATTTTTTAAATCTTGCAAATTTCCTAAACTACTTCTTACCGAGGTGTAATCTTTAATACAATATGGAGACCCAAAAGAATTAGTAACCCCTATAGGATAAATTGGCATAATCCAAATGGTATTAATACCTAAGGCTTTTATATTATCTAATCTATTAGTAATTCCCTGCAAATTTTTAGAAGCGCTAAACGAAGAAGGATTTATTTCATACATTACAATATCTGCAGTTGCAGCAGGAACAAAACCATCCCATGGAATTACAGGAGTTTCAGAAACCACAGCATTTTCACTTTTGCTGCAAGCATTAAACATAATAAACAAACTTACAAGAAGGACAATTTTAGAAGTAGAAAAAAATAGTTTCATTATATTTTATTGGGGATTTGTGGATTTCAAAGGTACTTTTAATTTTAAAAGGAAGAAAGAGAATTATTCAGTTCTAGTTTAATAATTATAAAAACTTTTAGAAATGAAAATGAGAAGAAAAAAATTAAATAAAGTGTCTTAAAAATAAATAAGCAACATAAAATTATATTTACATTGCTTATTTATTTGATGTTAAAATAGATTATACTATTCCACCAATGGTTTATTCAACTTGCTATTCTTACGGCTAAATCCAAAATAAATGGTTAATCCTATTAACAACCAACAAGTAAAGTAAATCCAATTCCAGATACTCAATTGTGCCATCATATAAAGGCAGCAAATTAAACCTAATAACGGAATTAAAGACAAGTTTTGCTTCCAAGACCAAATGACTAATCCTATTAAGGAGAATAAGAAAATCCACATAGGTATTTTATGTTTAAACAATCCAAAACCACTTTCGTATTTTAAATTTTCAGCAATTGGTAACGAATCAATAACAGATTTGTATTGAATTTCATTTTCATGGAACTTGCTCATCATTTGCTCCAAATCGGTAGGTTTAACTTTGCTTTTATCTTTTGAAATCAAAAAATCATAAACTTTTTGAGATCTTTCTTCTCCAATGGAAGTTATTAATTCGGTTGGATTTTTTATTTGTTTTTCATTCGTTAAAAAACTCATCGTGTCTTGTTTGAATTTAGTAAAAGAAAATACTAAAGCAAAAATTATCAATAAAGGGAAGACATATTTTGAATTAACATAAGGCGTTTTAAATTTACCTCTTGGAATGTCTTTCTTATTTTGCAATACCAAAACTCCAGCACAAACTAATACAAATGCAAATAGAGTTCCGATGCTGCACAAATCGGTTACCATAGTAAGATTTAAAAATAAAGCAGGAATAGCTACTACAAATCCTGTAACTATAGTTGCATAAGAAGGTGTATGGTATTTTGGATGCACTTTAGAAAAACGTTTTGGCAATAAGCCATCGCGACTCATACTCATCCAAATACGTGGTTGTCCCATTTGAAATACTAATAATACTGATGCCATAGCAATCACGGCACTTACACCAATAATTCCCGACATCCATTTTAAATGTAATTTATCAAATACAAATGCCAATGGATCGCCAACATTTAAAGAAGAATAACTTACCATTCCGGTTAGTACCAAAGCAATTATGATATACAAAACAGTACAAATAATAATTGCCCACATCATCCCTCTTGGAAGATCTCTTTGTGGGTCTTTACATTCTTCTGCCGTTGTAGAAATTGCATCAAAACCAATATAAGCAAAGAATACTGCAGAAACTCCTTTAAGAATTCCGCCTACTCCATTTGGTGCAAAAGGATGCCAATTATTAGTATCTATATGAAATATCCCAACTGCAATTACCAATAGAATAATACATAATTTTACTATAACCATAATATTGCTAGCGTTTCGAGATTCTTTCATTCCTCTATAAACTAAAGCAGTTATGATAACAATAATTAATAATGCTGGTAAATCGGCTATTAAATGAAGAGATCCAATTGTAGGAGAAGTAGTATAGGCTGTGTAGGCAGTTTTCAATCCGTCGGATAAATTTTCAAAGGATTTACCACCACTCATTAATGCCGTAGCATCTTTAAAACCATTAGAAGCAGTTAGATAATCCATTTGAATCCATTGCGGCATGTGAACTCCAATGCTATCGAGTAATCCTGTAAAATAATCACTCCACGAAATAGCAACGGTAATATTACCAATGGCATATTCCATTATCAAAGCCCAACCAATAATCCAGGCAATAATTTCTCCAAATGCAACATACGAATAGGTGTATGCACTACCAGAAACCGGTACCATTGAGGCAAATTCTGCATAAGCAAACGCAGCAAAACTACAAGCAACAGCAGTAAATAAAAACAAAAAAATAACTGCAGGACCACCATCGAAACTTGCTTTTCCGATGGTACTAAAGATACCTGCCCCAATTATGGCAGCAATACCAAAAGCAGTTAAATCTCTAGCAGTTAAATGTTTCCCTAAGGCTTGATGCCCATCGGCTTCGTTTTTGGCAACTTGATTTAATATATCTTGAACGGTTTTCTTGCGGAATAAATTGGAAAAATTCATGGACTACAACGTATTTGTATAAAATTTATGAAAACAAATATAAGATTTTATTATTTAGAATAAACAAAAATCAATTCTGTTGGTTATAGTCAAAAACTATGATTAAATAACAATTAAACATTGTTTATCTATAGTACCACCTCCTTTGTTAGGTAACTTTGCTAAAGTTAGACTGTAGAGTAAATTGAATTTTTAAATTTCCGTACCAATAACCATAAAAAAGTCGTAACTTCATTAGGGTAAATTCTTTTTAAATTAGAATTTAAGCTAAAACAACAATTTCTTTAATACAATATAAATTATTTATGGAACATTCAAACGACATTGGCAAATGCCCCTTTCATCAAAATAAGGTAGCAAGCGGAACTTCTAATCAAGATTGGTGGCCCAATCGATTAAATTTAAACGCATTAAGACAGCACGGCTCTAAATCTAATCCTTTAGAGGTTAACTTTAATTATGCAGAGGCTTTCCAAAGTTTGGATTTGGCTACGGTAAAAAAAGACATTATTCAATTAATGACCGACTCCCAAGATTGGTGGCCTGCAGATTATGGCCATTATGGTCCTTTATTTATCCGAATGGCTTGGCACAGCGCAGGAACCTATAGAGTTTCCGATGGTCGTGGAGGTGCTGGAACAGGAAACCAACGTTTTGCTCCCATTAATAGTTGGCCAGACAATGTGAATTTAGATAAAGCCCGATTGTTATTGTGGCCTATCAAACAAAAATATGGCAAAAAATTATCTTGGGCCGATTTAATGATTCTAACTGGAAACTGTGCTTTAGAATCTATGGGTTTAAAGACTTTTGGTTATGCTGGAGGACGAGAAGATATCTGGGAACCCGAAATGGATGTGTATTGGGGAACCGAAACCGAATGGTTAGGTGATAAAAGATACACCGGAAATAGAGAATTAGAAGATCCTTTAGCCGCAGTTCAAATGGGATTAATTTATGTTAACCCCGAAGGACCAAATGGCGTTCCAGAACCAATTGACTCTGGAAGAGATATCCGAGAAACCTTTGCACGGATGGCTATGAATGATGAAGAAACCGTTGCTTTAATTGCTGGTGGACACACATTTGGAAAATGTCATGGTGCTGGAGATGCCGCTTTAGTTGGAAAAGAACCCGAAGCAGCAAGTATAGAACAAATGGGATTGGGATGGAAAAGTAGTTTTGGCAAAGGAAACGCTGTAGATACAATTTCTAGCGGCATTGAAGGTGCCTGGAAACCAAACCCTACTACCTGGGATAATGGCTATTTAGAAACCCTTTTCAAATACGATTGGAAATTAATTAAAAGTCCTGCAGGTGCTTTTCAATGGAGACCTACCGATGCTTCAGCAGATACTTTGATAGAAGATGCACATGATGCTTCCAAAAGACATGCTCCTATGATGACTACTGCAGATTTAGCCTTGAAAATGGATCCTATTTATGAGCCAATTGCAAGACATTATTTAAATAATTTTGCTGAATTTGAAGTTGCCTTCGCAAAAGCATGGTTCAAATTAACCCATAGAGACATGGGACCTAAAGTAAGATACCTTGGAATTGAAGTTCCAAAAGAAGACTTAATTTGGCAAGATCCAATTCCTGCAGTTAATCACGAATTAATTAACGAACAAAATATAGCCCAACTAAAATTAGAAATCTTAGCAACAGGACTATCAGTTTCTGAACTAGTATCTACTGCTTGGGCTTCTGCTTCTACTTTCAGAGGATCGGATATGCGTGGTGGTGCTAATGGTTCTCGCATCCGATTAGAACCACAAATAAATTGGGAAGCAAATAATCCAACCCAATTGAAAAAAGTCTTAGCTAGTTTAGAAACTATACAACACTCTTTTAATACAAGACAAAGCGGTACTAAAAAAGTTTCTCTAGCCGATTTAATAGTTTTAGGTGGTGGTGCTGCTATTGAAAAAGCTTCTAAAGATGCTGGTACTTCTATAAAAGTTCCTTTCACTCCAGGAAGAATGGATGCTTCCATAGATCAAACAGATATAGAATCATTTCAAGTATTAGAACCAAAAGCAGACGGATTTAGAAACTACAAGGCAGCTTCTTGTACTTCTACTACCGAAGCTTTATTGGTAGATAAAGCACAATTGTTAAATCTTACCATACCAGAAATGACCGTTTTGGTTGGTGGATTACGTGTTTTAAATACAAATTTCAATAATTCTAAAGAGGGTGTATTTACTTATAATCCTGAAACCCTTAGCAACGATTTCTTCCTAAATATATTAGATCATGGCACCCAATGGGTTGCTAAGGACGACAAAGGCGAAACATTTGAAGGAAAAGAAAGAACTTCGGGAGTTATTAAATGGTCTGCAACAAGGGCTGATTTAATTTTTGGATCCCATTCTGAACTTAGAGCAATAGCAGAAGTATATGCCGAAAATAATGCTCAAGATAAATTCACAAACGATTTCGTTAAAGCATGGAATAAAGTAATGAATTTAGATCGTTTTGATTTAAAATAATAGCATTTAGCTTAGACTAAATTAAATAAACCACCAACTTTTGGTGGTTTATGCTTTTATAAATTATTACAAAACA
Source organism: Flavobacteriaceae bacterium (assembly GCA_947451525.1). Taxonomy (GTDB): domain Bacteria; phylum Bacteroidota; class Bacteroidia; order Flavobacteriales; family Flavobacteriaceae; genus Flavobacterium. Next base: position 126,797 of record CANFZM010000005.1, on the reverse strand, counting down.
CTTCTATAGTTAAAAGAATTAGAAAATATAATTTCAATAAATTTTATCTATTATAAGATAAGAATAAATCATAAAACAACATATAATTCTGCTAATAGATTTAGTAAATTTGTACTCAGAAAATTAAAAATAAATATAACTTTTAAATACAAAAATTATGTCTTTAGTAGGAAAACAATTCCCAAACATTACAGTAGATGCTATCTCTTTTATGGGAGATAACTTAAAAATTAACGTTCTTGAAGAAGCGACTAAAAACAAGAAAAAAGTAGTTTTGTTCTGGTATCCAAAAGATTTTACTTTTGTATGTCCAACTGAATTACATGCTTTTCAAGCTGCTTTACAAGAATTTGAAAAAAGAAACACTATGGTAATTGGTGCATCTTGTGATACTAACGAAGTACATTTTGCTTGGTTAAATACACCTAAAAATAATGGTGGAATTGAAGGAGTTACTTACCCAATTTTAGCTGATACTACTCGTAACTTATCTTCTGCATTAGATATTTTGGATGCAGAATGGGTTTATGATGAAGAATTAAACGACGAAATCTTAGAAGGTTCTAATGTAACTTTTAGAGCTACTTATTTAATTGATGAAGATGGTAAAATTTTCCACGAAAGTGTAAACGATATGCCATTAGGAAGAAACGTTCACGAATACATTCGTTTAGTAGATGCTTACACTCACGTACAAACTAAAGGAGAAGTTTGTCCTGCTAACTGGGAAGAAGGAAAAGATGCTATGAGTGCCGATAGAAACAGTACTGCTTCTTATTTAGCTTCTCATTAATAATTTGTTTCACGTTTAAAGTTTCAAGTTGTAATAACTTGAAACTTTAAACCTTAAAATAAAAAACATGTTTTCAGAAATAGAACAAGATAATTTAGCCGAAGTAATAGCTTCTAATAATGTGGTTGTAGTTCAGTATGCTGCATCATGGTGTGGTAACTGCAGAATCATGAAACCAAAATTCAAAATGTTGGCTTCGCAAAATGAAGGGATTCCGTTTTTAATTGTAGATGCTGAGAAATTTCCAGAATCTAGAAAATTGGCTAAAGTAGATAATTTACCAACTTTTGCAACTTTTAAAAATGGTGTTTTAGTAAATCAAAGTCAAACAACTAAAGTAGAAGTTTTAACAGAATTAGTTAATGAAGTAGTTTAGTAGATTACTTTATAAAGATACTAAGGTGCTAAGGTTCTAAGTTGCTAAGGATTTTAAAAACTTAGATTCTTAGAACCTTAGGAACTTAGAACCTACTTAAAAAAAAATAAAAGATGAAATTACCTGTAATAAAACACTTAACTCAATTTATTGAGAATAACGATCAAGATTATTTAGTGGAAACTATTGAAGTTCTTGAAAACCTTTGTGAAGTTTCTTCATTAAAGGACGAAGAACTAGAAGTAATTGGAGAGTTAATTTCTAATATGTACGGCGCTTTAGAAGTAAATAAAATGATCAAAGAAGGTAAAGACAAAAAAGAGGCTTTGAATGATTTTATGAAAAGGGTTTTAGGCTCAATTGATAAATAATTCAATTTATAACAAAACAAGAAATTCGCAAATAGATTTTTTTTATTTGCGATTTTTTTTATTTAAACCATTAAGGTTCATTAAGATATTACTATAAAAACTTAATTTTTAATAGCTTAAATAAATCGAATTTTAACAATCAAGGAAATAATAAAATCACAACATTACTTAATGAGCCTTAATACCTTAATGGTTTTAAAAAAATCATTTGTAATATTTTTTTCGAAGCCAAAAGGCCACATTAACCAAAGTAATTAATGCAGGCACTTCTACTAAAGGCCCGATAACTCCCGCAAATGCTTGTCCGCTATTGATGCCGAAAACTCCAATAGAAACCGCAATAGCCAACTCAAAATTATTTCCCGAAGCAGTAAACGAAATTGCAGCATTATCCCGATAATCAGCACCTACTTTTTTTCCCACAAAGAACATTAGTAAAAACATTATAGCGAAGAAAATCACTAATGGAATTGCTATTCGAATAACATCCAATGGTAGTTGCACAATCATTTCGCCCTTTAAACTAAACATTACCACGATTGTAAAAAGCAACGCAATTAATGTTATTGGGGATACAAATGGTAAAAATTTTTGATTGAACCATTTATCTCCTAAGAATTTCTTTATTAAAAATCGGCTGGATACTGCCAAAGCAAATGGTATCCCGAGGTAGATACCAACTGTGGTTGCTATTTGATAAATAGTTATATTTAATTCCAAGCCTTTTATTCCGAAAAACGGTAGCATGATTTCTAGATAAAAATAGGCATACAAACTAAAAAACAACACTTGCAACAAACTATTTATTCCAACTAAACCCGCAGTTAATTCGCGGTTTCCTTCGGCTAGTTCGTTCCAAACAATTACCATTGCAATGCAAGGTGCCAAACCAATAATAATTAATCCGGTCATGTATTCGGGATAGTCTTTAAGGAAGAAAATAGAAAGTAAAAACATTAAAAAAGGACCAACAATCCAGGTGATAATAAAGGAAGCCAAAAGTATTTTGGGTTTCTTAAACATTAACGGAATCTTACTAAAATCGACTTTAGTCAATGGCGGATACATCATTAATATTAAACCAATTGCCAACGGAATATTAGTAGTTCCGGAAGAAAATGAATTGATAAAATTAGCGGAATTTGGAATAAAATATCCTATGCCAACGCCAATAAGCATTGCTAGAAATATCCAAATAGTTAAAAATCGGTCGAGGAAATTAAGGTGTTTTTTCATATTAATTAACCGCAAAGGCACGAAGAATTCGCCAGGTTCGCAAAGTTTTTAAAATTTATGAATTTATTTGAGAAAATACAAAATACATTTCGGATGCAATTTCCAAACTGCGTTCGGCGTATTTTTCATCCATTAAATCGGTTCCGTCAAATGCCTTAGGATCGTTATATTTTATTGGAAATCGGGCTTCTGCACCAAAAACCATTGGACAACCTTCGTCGGCATTGTTACAAGTCATGATGGCGCCAAAGTTACTTTTCGGATTGAAATCATCACTATACGTTTTAGAAAAACAAATAATTGGAGCCTGATTTTCATCCAATTTCACAGCATAAACCGGATTGTTTTCTTGACTTAATTTCTGAATTTGAAACCCTTGATTAATTAAGGTTTCTTCTACTTTAGGAAACATAGCTGTAGCCTCTGTGCCACCAGAATAACAAAACACTCTTGAAATTCCGAATTGAAAAGCCATAGTTTGCGCCCATATTTGAGACAAATGACTTCTTCGGGAATTATGGGTACAAATAAAGTTCAATCGGATTTCTTGATTGGTAGTTACTTTATTTTGGATGTAATCAATTAATGGTTGTAATACTTCTTTACGTTCTTCTGAAACGGAGATGTTAGAAATTATTTCTACTGTTTTTAGTAAATTTGGGTACATAATTTATATTCTAAAATTAACAACAATTGGAATTTGGAGTACAGCAAGAATTTTCTTTTATCTTCCACTCGCCTATTTTCACTTTCAATTTTTCGGGAGGAATACCGCATTTGTCTTTAGCTAAACAATCGGTTAATTTGGACAGAAGTTGAAAGTTTGTTCCATCAAATTGCAGGTCGAATTTGCCGATAGTTTCTCTCATTTGGTATTCGACTTCAATTTCTAAATCGGGGATTTGTAATTTTTCTTCGGATAGTTCGATGATGTGAAGCAATTTTTCGGGATGCAAACGATGGTCAAAATCGTTGGCTTCCCAAAGTTGGAAATTTGCCACTTCTTCGGTTCTAACGACTCCACCGCAATCAATGAAATTCTTGGTTATTTTTCCGACTTCGGTGATATGAAAATGACTCGGCACCAATTCGCCATTAGGCAATTGAAATGCAATTTGAGAAAGTTTTTTTAATTCGGATTTAATTTCGGATAGTTTCATAGTTTAAAGTATTAAGATGAAAGTATTAAGTATTAAGATTTTTTGAAATTATTAGCAACACTTATTTTTTAATTTAAATGTAATGGAACTGAAATGTTTTTCAATTTTTTGGATGGTTTCTGGATTGATGCAATAACAAATTGCTGTTCCCTCAATGGTTCCTTTTATAATGTTAGCGTTTTTTAATTCCTTTAAATGTTGCGAAATTGTAGGCTGAGCCAAAGGCAATTCATTTACAATATCTCCGCAAATACAGGTATCCACCGACAATAAATAATCGACAATTGCTACACGTGCAGGATGTGACATTGCTTTAAACAAAGTTGCCATTTCGTTATGTTCTGCAGAAAAAGATTCGGATTTAGAAGCTCCCATAATTTTATTTATTATTATATTGCAATATTACAATATAATAATATTGACAACAAATTTTAAGTGTTAAATTTTAAGAAATTGTCCAAATAAAATTCCTGAATTCAAGTTCTAAATTCCAAATTATTTTTTACTACTTTTGAAGACTTAAAAACATATATAAAAATGGCTTCAATTACCTTAGGGGGAAACCCAATAAATACAAGTGGTGAATTAACAAAAGTAGGCTCTACTGCACCAGACTTTCAATTAGTAAAAAATGATTTATCTGTAGTTTCTTTATCTGATTTTAAAGGTAGCAAACTAGTTTTAAATATTTTTCCAAGTATAGACACTGGAACTTGTGCTACATCAGTTAGAACATTTAATGCTAAAGCAAGTACCTTAGAAAACACAAAAGTTTTATGTATTTCTAGAGATTTACCTTTTGCACAAAAACGTTTTTGTGGTGCTGAAGGTTTAGAAAATGTCATTAATTTATCTGATTTTAAAACGGGTAGTTTTGGAAAAGTCTATGGTTTAGAAATTGTTGATGGCCCATTGGCTGGATTACACTCTAGAGTAGTTATCGTTTTAGACGAGAATGGTACTGTAAAATATGCTGAACAAGTTGGCGAAATTGCTAACGAACCAAATTACGAAGCGGCTTTAGCAGCACTATAATAATTGCAATATGGAATTTGAAAGAGATAAAACTTTTTTTACAGGAAGATTTAAAAGCATGGGCTTTGCGCTAAAAGGCGCAATTAAACTTATAACTACTGAGCACAGTGTTATGGTCCAAACTTCCATTGGAATTTTAATGATTATTGCAGGTTTTTATTTTCATATTTCTCACGAAGAATGGATGATTCAAACTCTTGCAATTGGATTGGTTCTCGGTATTGAAGGGCTTAACACTGCCGTTGAAAAAGTAGCCGATTTTATTCATCCTGAGTTTCATGAAAAAATTGGATTTATAAAAGACATTGCTGCTGGCGCGGTTTTCTTTGCTGCAATGACGGCAATTGCAATTGGTTGCATGATATATATACCTAAAATATAAGCATTTAAATATAAATTTCTATATTTATCGCATCTATTTCAATTAAAAAATGGCAAAAACAACAAAGAAAGTAAATTCCAAATCGGATCTTCCAGAAGAAAAACTTCCTTGGCAAATAAAAAGGCAATACAAAGTTATTTTTGGATTATTACTAATTCTTCTATCTATTGGACTATTAGTAGCATTCCTATCTTCCTTTAAATATGGTAATGAAGATATGAGTAATTATAGCCAATCGCCAAGTTTAAAAACCGAATCGGGTAATTGGGCTGGATGGATTGGTAGTCAATTATCTCAATTTTTTATCCATAATGGTTTTGGAGTTGCCTCCTTTCTTTTTGTTAAGGTATTTTTCTTAACCGGACTTTATTTAGTATTTGATTTACCATTAAAAAAATTAAAAACTATTTGGTTTTGGGATTTATATGCCTTAATACTACTATCGGTTGCACTAGGATTCTTTGCTAGTGCCATACCAGATCTTGGTGGAACTTTGGGTTTTGAGTTAAATGACTTTCTTCGAGTTTTTGTTGGAAAAGTAGGAACCGTTTTATTGTTATCATTTGGATTACTAATTTATTTGTTTTTCAAAGTAAAAGTATCTCCCGATGGCATTAAAACTTATTTTGAAAACAAACAAAAACAAATGAGCGAAGGTTTGGCAGAAATGCAATCTAATGATACTAACTCCTCTGCTTATAATTTAGAAGAATATGCCATTGAAGATACCAAAGATGAACTTGAAGATTTAATTGAACAACCATATATTAAACCCACATCTCAATTTGAACTAAATAAAGAAGCATTAAAACCAACTATTTCTAGTTTTTCGGAAATTGAATTGGAACCCACTTTAAAATCCGAACCAAAACCAACTCCTTCTGGCCCTGCTCTTCAAATTATTGAGCCCGAAGTAATCCAAACTAATGATGAAGTTTTTGTTATTGAAAAAGCATTAGAAGAAGATACCATTGAAGAAAATTTAGCCTCAAGATTGGTTGCCGATTTTGGTTTATTTGATCCAACTTTGGAACTTTCTAATTATAAATTTCCAACCATTGATTTATTAAAAGAATATACCTCCGTTGGAATTACCATTAACCAAGCCGAATTAGAAGAAAATAAAAATAACATTGTTGAAACACTTCGCAATTACAAAATTGAAATTGCGCAAATTAAAGCAACCGTTGGTCCATCGGTAACTTTATATGAAATTGTGCCCGAAGCAGGAATTCGTATTTCAAAAATTAAAAGTTTAGAAGATGATATTGCGCTTTCTTTAGCAGCACTAGGTATCCGTATTATAGCGCCAATTCCTGGTAAAGGAACAATTGGTATTGAGGTTCCAAATAAGAATCCAACCATGGTTCCGATGAAAACGGTTATTGCTTCTGCAAAATTTCAAGAAGCCGAAATGGAACTTCCAATTGCTTTAGGGAAAACAATTTCTAATGAAACTTTCGTTGTCGATTTGGCTAAAATGCCTCACTTATTGATGGCAGGTGCTACAGGACAAGGAAAATCAGTTGGATTGAATGCCGTTTTAACTTCTTTATTATACAAAAAACATCCAGCAGAAGTTAAGTTTGTTTTGGTAGATCCTAAGAAAGTAGAATTAACGCTTTTCAATAAAATTGAAAGACATTATTTAGCCAAACTTCCAGATTCGGAAGACGCTATCATAACCGATAACAGCAAAGTAATCAATACCTTAAATTCGCTTTGTATTGAAATGGACAATCGTTATTCTTTATTAAAGGATGCAATGGTTCGGAACATTAAAGAATACAACGACAAATTTAAATCTAGAAAATTAAACCCTGAAAACGGACATCGCTTTTTACCATATATAGTTTTGGTTGTGGATGAGTTTGCCGATTTAATAATGACTGCTGGTAAAGAAGTAGAAACTCCTATTGCTCGTTTAGCACAATTGGCTCGTGCCATAGGAATTCACTTAATTATTGCCACACAAAGACCTTCTGTAAATGTGATTACAGGTATGATTAAAGCGAACTTTCCTGCTAGAATTGCCTTTAGAGTAACCTCTAAAATTGATTCTAGAACTATTTTAGATACAGGTGGAGCAGACCAATTAATTGGACGTGGAGACATGCTATACACCAATGGAAATGATTTAGTTAGGGTGCAATGCGCCTTTGTGGATACTCCTGAAGTGGAAAAGATAGTAGACTACATTGGTTCTCAAAAAGCCTATGCTACTGCCTACCTACTTCCTGAATATGTAGGAGAAGAAAGTAATATAAAATTAGACATTGATGTTTCCGAAAGAGATAATATGTTTAGAGAGGCTGCAGAAATAATTGTAACCGCCCAACAAGGTTCGGCATCATTATTGCAAAGAAAATTAAAACTAGGTTACAATCGTGCCGGAAGATTGATTGATCAATTGGAAGCAGCCGGAATTGTAGGCCCATTTGAAGGCAGTAAAGCCCGTAGTGTAAATATTCCCGATTTAGTTGCCCTAGATCACTTTTTAAACGATGAACAAAATGATTAATAAAATGAATAAATTTCTAACTATAGCCCTACTTTTATTAGGTTTTAGTTTAACTGCTAATGCACAAGACAAAAAAGCAAAGGCTTTATTGGACGGCGTAACTGCTAAAATAAAAAGTTATGATAACATTGTCATAGACTTTAAATATGCTTTAAATAATTCTAAAGAAAACATCAATCAAAATAGTAAAGGGAATGTTACGCTTCAAGGCAATAAATATGTTTTGAATTTTATGGGGGTTACCAAAGTATTTGATGGTAAAAAAACTTATACTATTGTTCCAGAAGACGAAGAAGTTACTATTTCTAATGTAAACGATAGTGATGAAAAAGCAATTACCCCGTCTAAAATGTTGACCTTTTTTAATACCGGATACAAATTTGCTTGGGATATCCCTCAAAATATTAATGGTCGTAAAATTCAATACATCAAATTAACACCTAATAGTACCAAAGACCAACGCAAAGAAATACTTTTAGGCATTGATATTCAAACCAAAACGATTTACAACCTTATTGAAATTGGAAAAAATGGCACAAAAACAACTTTGACTGTTAATTCTTTCAAAACCAATCAGCCGTTATCAAAAAATCAATTTACCTTTGTAGCAAGTAAATATCCAAACTACTACATCAATAAATTAGATTAGTCTTTGTGAAAATATTAGATAAGTATTTATTAAAAACCTTCTTGATTACATTTACTACGGTATTTGTAATCTTGTTTTTTATATTTATACTCCAAACCGTTTGGTTGTTTATTTCTGAACTTGCAGGAAAAGGATTAGATGTTATAATGATTCTTAAATTCTTGCTTTTTGCAATGCCGCGATTAATTCCGTTAGTACTTCCACTCTCAGTTTTATTAGCATCCATTATGACATTTGGTAGTTTGTCTGAAAACTACGAATTTGCAGCAATGAAATCTTCAGGAATTTCATTTCAAAGAACCCTTAGAAGCACCACTGCATTTATCATTTTACTAAGTATCATATCCTTTTTCTTTGCCAACAATGTTATTCCGTATGCTGAATATAAATTCATTAATTTCCGAAGAAATATTGCTCAAGTAAAACCCGCAATGGCTATAGCCGAAGGACAATTTAGTGAGGTTGGAAATTACACAATTAAAGTAGATAAAAAATCAGGAGATAAAGGAAACTATTTAACCGGAGTTACAATCCATAAAAAATTGGATAATGGCGAAGGCAATACCACTGTAATTAAAGCCGAAAAAGGAGAATTAGTAAGTAGTGAAACTTCTAATACTCTAAAATTAGTTCTTACCAACGGAAATTATTATGAAGACATCATCCCAAAAGATTATGGACAACGCAATAAAATTCCGTTTGCAAAAGGAACTTTTAAAAGTGATGTAATCAACATCGACTTATCTAAAATGAACCAATCGAGTATGCAAAGTGTGGATGTTTCCAATAACACAACCATGCTTAACATTCACGAATTGCGGTTTACTTTAGATTCCTTAAATAAAAATTATAAAAAAGATTTAATATCGTATGCCGATAATATTTATTTGCGAACAAATGTTGCTAATACTTATTATGTTCCTCCAACAGCACTAAAATTAAAAAAAATTACCGGTACCGATTTCTTAAAAAAACTTCCTTCTATCGAGCAACAAGAAATTTATAAAATAGCAATCAACAACATTGAAAATACTACGTTCACCATCAGTAGTTCACAATTTGAAATGGAATCCAAAGAAAAAAACATAAATAGTCATTGGATTGCCTTTTATGACAAATTCATGATTGCCTTTTCTTGTTTGCTAATGTTTTTTATTGGAGCACCACTTGGATCCATAATCCGGAAAGGCGGACTAGGATTGCCAATAGTATTTGCCGTATCCATATTTATTGTATTTCACTTTATCAACACTTTCGGAAAAAGAGTTGCTCAAGAAAACCAAATGTCTGCATTTATGGGGGTTTGGATGTCTTCTTTAATTCTAACACCACTTGCAATTCTATTAACTTACAGAGCCATAAATGACATTGGCGGAATGGTTAGTTTTGATGGGATGCTAGACCCGCTCAAAAAGACTATAGTTTTTCAAAAGATAAAAAGTATTTTAGATCGTTTTACTCAAGAAGAAAACACTAATCTTGATTCTAATGTTATTGCAGAAAAAGCACCCGTAATTTATCCTAAAGAATTAATTGCAGAGTATTATAAAATAACTAAAATTGCTTTACTACTATATGCTGTTACAATAGCAATAGCGTTACTTCTAATAAAAATAAATACCCTTTTGGCGCTACTACTTGGAGCAATAACTTTACTTGCCTTTTTATATTTTATTTTTAAAGCACAAAAAAAATTAGAAGAAATTGAAACTCAAATACATCAAGAAATAGAACCCGGAATATTTATTACCCTTCTGGTAGCATTTCCGTTTTATATAATTCTTTATTTATATACCAAAAAAGAACTTAGCAAATTGCTAACTACAAACAACTAAACCTAATTAACAATACCCAAATAATGTCAAAATCCATACAACTCAATACCATTGAAGAAGCAATAGAAGACATCCGCCAAGGAAAAGTTATCATTGTAGTGGATGATGAAGATAGAGAAAACGAAGGCGATTTTTTGGCTGCAGCCGAAAAAGTAACCCCCGAAATGATAAACTTTATGGCTACCCACGGACGCGGATTAATCTGTGCTCCGCTTACCGAAAGTCGTTGCAAAGAATTAGAACTTCGCCCTATGGTGAGCAACAATACCGATCACATGGAAACTGCATTTACAGTATCCGTTGATTTAAAAGGTAATGGCGTAACTACCGGAATTTCGGCAGCAGACAGAGCCAAAACCATATTAGCATTAGTAGATTCTTCTACCAAACCTTATGATTTAGCACGACCAGGACACATTTTTCCATTAGTTGCTAAACAAGGTGGCGTGTTAAGAAGAACTGGGCATACCGAAGCAGCTATAGATTTTGCGAGACTTGCAGGTTTTAAATCGGCTGGTGTTATTGTAGAAATCATGAACGAAGATGGAACGATGGCTCGACTTCCACAATTGTATGAAGTGGCGCAAAAATTCAATTTGAAATTAGTTTCTATTGAAGATTTAGTGGCTTACCGAATGCAACACGACAGCCTTATCGTTAAAAAAGAAGATTTTGAAGTGCAAACCCGCTTCGGAAATTTTAGATTGCGTGCTTACGAACAAACCACCAATAAACAAATTCACATAGCGTTAACCAAAGGAACTTGGAATTTAGGTGAAACTGTTTTAACCAAAATAAACTCCACCCAAGTAAACAACGATTTGTTGGGAACTTTAACCAATAATGCCGACCAACAACTGGACGATATTTTCACCATCATCAACGAAAAAGGTCAAGGTGCCGTGATTTTCATCAACCAAGACATGCAATCGGTGAATTTATTAAATAGAATTACCGAGTTAAAAACATTACAAGAACAAGGTGAATTAAAAGCCCCAAAAATAATCATAGACAGTAAAGATTTCGGTATTGGCGCACAAATTCTGCACGATATTGATATTTCTAAAATAAGATTAATTTCCAATGCCGAACAAACCAAAAGGGTTGGAATGATTGGTTACGGCCTCGAAATTATAGAATACGTAAAGTATTAATACTATAAATTATCCAATATAAATCTCCGATTCGCTCCAAACGAATCGGATTTTTTTCATTTGGGCGTGCCCCTACGGGTCGGGCTGTTCGCTATATCTTTACTTTTTTTATTGCTCGTGGCCTCGCAATAAAAAAAGTAAAGGATGCCGCTTCCATCCCTCACGCAGGGCTACAACATAGAATGTGTTTCAAAAATTCAATCCTTCTCTATGAATTGAAAATATAGAAACACAGAAAAAAAGATTTACCTATCCCAATCTTGAGTATCCAAAACTATGTTTTCTAAAATAAAGTGAAACGCCTTTTACTATTTTTTAAAACCTATGATTCTATGTGGTTTTAAAAAAACTGGTTAAAGAAACAATTCTACATAATTACCTACTAACCAAAGTATTATTTACTTTTATTCTACAAGAAATAATATTCAATATTCAGCAATTCTTCTTTGCATATAAATAAAAAATACAGACAATTAATTACAATAACACAATATTAAAATTGTTTTAATGAATAAATCATATTTTTATTCCCTTTTAAAACCAAATAATTAGCAATAATTAAATTATTTTTTTTCAAAGAATTATTATTATTACTTCTTTTTCATTATTTTTGTTTGATTAAGAAATCCCATTTCAATTATGACCGAAATACAAACCAAAGTCGAAATTACTTTTGAAGATTTTAAAGCAGAAGTTTTAAACGATTATAAAATTGCAACAATCAGTAGAGAGTGTAGTTTACTAGGAAGACGTGAAGTACTTACTGGTAAGGCTAAATTCGGGATTTTTGGAGATGGAAAAGAAGTACCACAATTGGCTTTAGCCAAAGCATTTAAAAATGGGGATTTCCGCTCGGGATACTATAGAGACCAAACCTTTATGATGGCAATTGGTGCTATGACAATTGGGCAGTTTTTTGCTGGGTTGTATGGCCATACCGATATTAATTTTGACCCAATGAGTGCAGGCCGTCAAATGGGAGGGCATTTTGCAACCCATTCGCTTGACGAAAATGGAAATTGGAATAACTTAACTACTCAAAAAAATTCAAGTGCCGATATTTCTCCTACTGCCGGGCAAATGCCACGTTTATTAGGACTAGCGCAAGCATCTAAAATATACCGAAACGTTTCTGGAATTAACCAAACCAATTTTTCGGAAAACGGAAACGAAATTGCTTGGGGAACTATAGGAAATGCCTCTACTTCCGAAGGTTTGTTTTTTGAAACCATCAATGCGGCTGGAGTGCTTCAAGTACCTATGGTTATGAGTGTTTGGGATGATGAATACGGAATTTCGGTGCATGCAAGACACCAAACCACCAAAGAAAATATTTCCGAAATTCTAAAAGGATTCCAACGCGATGGCAACTCCAAAGGCTATGAAATTCTATCCGTAAAAGGTTGGGACTACCCTACTCTAGTTGCTACTTATGAAAAAGCAGCAGCAATTGCTCGCGAGGAACATGTGCCAGTTCTTATTCACGTAAAAGAATTAACCCAACCCCAAGGCCACTCTACTTCTGGTAGTCACGAACGGTACAAAAATGCCGAACGATTGGCATGGGAAGCGGAATTTGATTGTTTAGTTCAAATGCGTACTTGGCTTATAGAAAATAATTTGGCTACCAACGAAGAATTGGAAGCAATGGATGAGCAAGCCAAAAAAGATGTTTTAGATGGAAAAAAAGTGGCTTGGAAAGCATTTGTAACTCCTATGAAAGAGGAACAAAACGAACTTTTAGAAGTACTAAAAAGCGTTGCTAATTCTAGTGAAAATAAAATTTTTATTGAAAAAATAATTTCCGATTTAGCAGCAATAAAAGAACCAATTCGCAAAGAAATTTTAACAACTGCTCGTAAAGTATTGCGAATGGTAGTTAATGAAACCGCTATAAAAACGCCATTAGCAACTTGGATCACTAATTACACTGCTAAAATTCAACCAAAGTTTAGTTCGCATTTATTTTCGCAATCGGATAAAAATGTTTTAACTTCTACTGATGTTGCGCCTACTTACGATGCTTCGGCTGAAGAAGTGGATGCTAGATTGGTTTTAAGAGATAACTTTGATGCCATTTTTACCAAATACCCTGAATCCTTAATTTTTGGAGAAGACTCCGGAAACATTGGCGATGTAAACCAAGGCTTGGAAGGAATGCAAGAAAAATACGGGGAACTTCGAGTTGCAGATGTTGGTATTCGCGAAGCAACTATTTTAGGACAAGGAATAGGAATGGCAATGCGTGGTTTGCGCCCTATTGCCGAAATTCAATATTTAGATTATTTACTATATGCCATTCAAATCATGAGTGATGATTTGGCTACGCTTCAATATAGAACTGCTGGAAGACAAAAAGCACCATTAATTATAAGAACTCGTGGTCACCGTTTAGAAGGCGTTTGGCACTCGGGTTCACCAATGGGAATGATTATTAATGCCATTCGCGGAATTCATGTTTTAGTACCAAGAAACATGACCAAAGCAGCAGGATTTTATAATACTTTATTAGAAAAAGATGAACCTGCTTTAGTAATTGAATGTTTGAATGGATACCGATTAAAGGAAAAAATGCCAACCAATTTAGGTGAATTTAAAACTGCAATTGGAGTCGTAGAAACAATTAAAAAAGGTACTGACATTACACTTGTTTCTTATGGTTCTACTTTAAGATTGGTAGAACAAGCCGCTAAAGAATTAGAAAGTATAGGAATTAGTGCCGAAATTATTGATATTCAATCGTTATTACCTTTTGATATAAATCACGACATTGTGAAAAGTATTGCAAAAACCAACCGTCTTTTAGTTATTGACGAAGACCATCCTGGTGGAGCAAGTGCTTATATTTTACAAGAGATTTTAGAAGTTCAAAATGGTTACAACTATTTAGATAGTGCCCCGCAAACATTAGCATCTAAACCTCACCGTCCTGCTTATGGAACCGATGGTGATTATTTTTCAAAACCTTCTGTTGAAGATATTTTTGAAAAAGTATATGCTATAATGAGTGAAGCCAATCCATCAAAATTTAAAAGTTTATACTAAGCTTTTTAAAACAAAAAACCTTCGAAAATAATAATTCGAAGGTTTTTTTTATACTTAAAATTGAGTTCTAAAAGACGAACATTGCTCTTTCCCCCATCATTTCATTAACTTCTTCAGCCACTTGTGCAATAACCTCTTCATCTGTAGGATTCATTAACACTCTGTCAATTAATTCTACAATAGCTTCCATATCCTCTTCTACTAATCCACGAGTTGTAATTGCGGGAGTTCCAACACGGATTCCGGAAGTTACAAAAGGTGATTTATCATCAAAAGGAACCATATTTTTATTTACTGTGATTTCTGCTTTTACCAAAGCATTTTCTGCTTCTTTACCAGTAATATTTTTATTCCTTAAATCAATTAACATCATGTGGTTATCGGTACCACCAGAAATTAAATGGTAACCTCTTTTGTTAAATGCTTCTGCCATTGCTTTAGCATTTTTTTGCACTTGCATAGCATATCTAAAAAACTCATCGGTTAGACATTCTCCAAAAGCAATAGCTTTTGCAGCAATAATATGCATTAATGGCCCACCTTGGTTTCCTGGAAAAACTGCTAAATCCAATAATGCTGACATCATTCGGATTTCTCCTTTTGGAGTGGTTAAACCCCATGGGTTTTCAAAATCTTTACCCATTAAAATCATACCACCTCTAGGTCCACGCAAAGTTTTATGCGTAGTTGTAGTAACTATATGACAATGAGGAATAGGGTCGTTCATCAATCCTTTAGCAATTAATCCTGCTGGATGTGATATATCTGCCAATAATAATGCGCCAACGCTATCTGCAATTTCTCTAAAACGTTTATAATCCATATCTCTGCAATAAGCCGATGCTCCTGCTATGATTAATTTAGGTTGTTCTTTGGTAGCAATAGCTTGAATTTTATCGTAATCAAATTGTCCGGTTTCAGGTTCTACACCATAAAAACTTGGAGTATATAATCTTCCAGAAAAATTTACTGGAGAACCATGAGTTAAATGTCCGCCATGCGATAAATCGAAACCTAAAATTTTGCCTCCTGGTTGCAAACAAGCAGCAAAAACAGCAGTATTCGCTTGTGAACCAGAATGCGGTTGTACATTTGCGTAAGCAGCACCAAATAAAGCTTTAGCTCTATCAATAGCAATTTGCTCTACAACATCTACTACTTCACAGCCACCATAATATCTTTTTCCTGGATATCCTTCGGCATATTTATTGGTTAAACAAGAACCCGCAGCTTCCATTACCTGGTCGCTTACAAAGTTTTCTGAGGCAATTAGCTCTATTCCATGTATTTGTCTGTCTTGTTCGTCAAGAATTAAATCAAAGATTTGTTCGTCGCGTTGCATTTATTTAGATTTTAGTTAAAAACTTCGTCAAAATTACGAAATATGTTTGTCAAATAAATTCTAAATGATATATTTGATTACAATTTTTTCAACAACAAATCAACAAAATATTATGCCGAATTTAGCTAATGACCCGAGCCGTAAATCCTGGATTAATGTTCCAGAAAATAGTGATTTCCCTATACAAAATATTCCTTATGGGGTATTTTTAACCAAAGAAGATGTCATTACCATTGGAACTCGAATTGGCGACTGCGCTATTGATATGGGGGCCTTACAACAGTTAGGTTATTTTGAAGGGATTGAATTAACGGATGATATGTTCATGCAAGACACGCTGAACGATTTTATTTCGGATGGTAAAAAAACTTGGCGTTTAGTACGTAACCGTTTGGGAGATATTTTTGATAGTGAAAACCCATTGTTGCGGGATAATGCGGAACACAGAGAGGTTGTTATTTTTAAAATGGAAGATATTGAAATGCAACTTCCAGTTTTAATAGGAGATTATACCGATTTTTACTCTAGTAAAGAACACGCAACTAATGTTGGAAAAATGTTTCGGGATCCAGAAAATGCTTTATTGCCTAATTGGCTTCACATTCCGGTTGGGTATCATGGACGAAGTTCTACAATAGTTCCATCTGGAATTCCAGTGCATAGACCAATGGGGCAAACCTTGCCAAATGGCGAAACTTCTCCTGTTTTTGGACCTTCAAGATTAGTAGATTTCGAATTAGAAACTGCTTTTATTACTACCGATGTAAATGTTATGGGCGAAAATATTTTAATAAATGAAGCTGAAGATTATATTTTCGGAATGGTTTTATTAAATGATTGGAGCGCTAGAGATATTCAAAAATGGGAATACGTGCCGCTTGGGCCCTTCTTAGCCAAAAACTTTGCATCGTCTATTTCACCATGGATTGTAACTATGGATGCCTTAGAACCATTTAGAACAAAAGGCCCTAAACAAGAGCCAACACCACTTCCCTATTTGCAACAAAAAGGAAAACATGCTTACGATATTAATCTGGAAGTTTATATAAAACCCGAAAATGTAGAACCATCTTTGGTTTCGAAATCGAATTTCAAACACATGTATTGGTCCATGTCGCAACAACTAACGCACCATACATCTAACGGATGCCGAGTAAATTCGGGCGATATGATGGGATCTGGAACTATTTCAGGACCAACTGAAAATAGTTTTGGTTCCATGCTAGAATTAACTTGGGGAGGAAAAAATCCTATTACCATGAAGGATGGTTCGGAACGTAAATTCATCAATGATAATGATACGGTTATCATAAAAGGACATTGTCAAAATAGTTCTATGCGTATTGGTTTTGGTGAAGTTTCTAGCAAATTATTAGCTCCTTTTGTAAGAAAATAAGGCTTATATAATTTTTGGCTTGCTATTTGTATTGTTCAAATAGTAAGCCTAAAACTAAATATTATGAAAAAAATTACTTTACTATTAATCACTTTTATTTTCATTTCTTCTTGTGGAGTAAAACAAACCAGACAATCTTTAACATCTGGAGATTATGATACTGCCATTCAAAATGCAGTTCAAGGATTAAGAAACCGTAAGGAGGCAAAGGGGAAACAAGAGTATATCTATCTTTTGGAAGAGGCATTTGCGAAAGCAAAAGAACGGGATTTACAAAATATAAACATATGGATTAAAGATGCCAATCCGAATACTATTGAGAAAATTTATGCTGCTTATGTACAATTAAACAATCGTCAAGAGTTAATAAAACCAGTACTTCCATTAAAATTAATAAATGAAAATCGGAATGCAATTTTTCCTTTTGATGATTATTCGGATGAACTAATTAATAGCAAAAATGCTTTATCCAAACACTTATACGATAATTGCAAAGCGCTCTTGGCTACCAAAGATAAAATGAATTTCCGTCGTGCTTATGACGATTTGGTATATTTAAACGGATTGAATCCTAATTATAAAGATGTAAGTAGCCTTATGGTTCTTGCAAAACAAAAAGGAACCGATTATGTAAATGTTTACACAAAAAATGAAACGAATATGGTAATTCCGGTTCGTTTACAAAATGATTTGCTGGATTTTAGCACTTTTGGATTGAACGATAATTGGACCATTTACCACAGCAATCGTCAGAAAGGAATTACTTATGACTATGGACTTTTGGTTAATTTTAGAGAAATTACTATCTCTCCAGAGCAAATAAAAGAGAAAGAATTCTATAAAGAAAAACAAGTTAAAGATGGTACCAAACCATTATTGGATGCCAACGGTAATCAGGTAAAAGATGACAAAGGAATTCCGGTTAGACTTGATAATTTTAAAACTATCAAGGCAACTATTTTTGAGTCCAGACAATTTAAATCGGCTCAAGTAACCGCTAAAATAGATTATATTGATTTAAATACTAATCAGTTAGTAAATACTTTTCCGGTTTCTAGTGAATTTGTGTTTGAAAATATTTATTCTAAATACAGCGGAGACAGGTTGGCTTGTGACGATACTTATTTAAGTTATTTTGATAAAAGATCCGTTCCGTTTCCTAGTAATGAGCAAATGGTTTATGATACCGGAGAAGATTTAAAAGCAAAATTGAAAGAAATTCTTAATCAGAATAAATTGAGAAAATAAACTAGTTATAAAAAACGCATTTGAAATATCAAATGCGTTTTTGCTTTTTTATATATTCTTAAAAATTATTACAAATATCGATGCAACGATTCTACTTCAATAGCATTATGGGAAGCATCAAAAATACACTTCCCTTTACTAATAAGCAACAATTGTGGCGATTGATGTTCTACTCCAAATTTAGTAGCAATTTCATTAGAAATATCTCTGTGATTTAATAAATCTAAAAAATAAGGAATGACTTTTCCTTCTAAATCAAATTCATTTTCAAAATGACGCAAAGCCATTCTACTTACACTACAACGTGTACTGTGCTTGAAAATAACTATTGGCTTTTCATTAGAAATTTCTAAAATTTCATTAAGTTGCCCTAAATCGGTTAATTGCCTCCATCCTATTTTAGAATCTTTATCTTCTTCTTCGGCACCTCCAAATATTTTATCAAATAAACTCATAATTTGTCATTTATTAAGACTTTTTGTCGTAACTTTATGTAGGTAACTCCTACCAAATAAGTCACTTTGTCTAGAAATTAGCATTGGAACATAAATTGTTCAACTGTTTTCAAAGATAGTAGTTATACAATTAACTAGTGCAATTTTTTTAAATCAAATTCAAACTATAAACATAGTAGAAATGAACATAAATAAATTTACAATCAAATCGCAAGAAGCACTGCAAAAAGCACAGCAAATTGCACAAGGTTTTGGGCAACAACAGCTTGAAAACGAACACATTTTTAAAGGCATCTTAGAGGTTGATGAAAATGTTACACCGTTTATTTTGAAAAAACTTAACGTTAATGTGGATCTGTTCAAAAAAATATTAGATAGCACTATTCAAAGTTTTCCAAAAGTATCAGGAGGAGAAATAATGTTTTCCCGCGACGCTTCTACAGCAATGAACGAAGCTGAAATAATCGCTACTAAACGAAACGATGAATTTGTTTCTATTGAACATTTAATATTGGCCATTTTCAAATCGAGAAGTAAAGTTGCGCAGATTTTAAAAGATCAAGGCGTTACCGAAAAAGGATTGGAAGCCGTTATTACCGAAATGCGTAAAGGCGAAAGAGTGACTTCGGCATCCGCAGAAGAAACCTATAATGCTTTAAATAAATATGCCAAAAACCTGAATGAATTAGCTAGAAATGGCAAACTAGATCCTGTTATTGGTAGGGATGAGGAAATTCGTAGAGTTTTACAAATTCTAACCCGAAGAACTAAAAACAATCCGATGTTGGTGGGAGAACCTGGAGTTGGTAAAACTGCCATTGCCGAAGGTCTTGCACACCGAATTGTTGATGGCGATGTTCCTGAAAATCTTAAAGATAAAATCGTTTTTTCTTTAGATATGGGAGCCTTAATTGCTGGTGCAAAATACAAAGGTGAATTTGAAGAACGATTGAAAGCCGTAGTAAAAGAAGTTACTTCTGCCGAAGGCGATATCGTCCTTTTCATTGATGAAATACATACTCTTGTTGGTGCCGGAGGTGGCGAAGGTGCAATGGATGCTGCTAATATTTTGAAACCTGCCTTGGCTCGTGGCGAACTGCGTGCTATTGGCGCAACAACATTAGACGAATACCAAAAATACTTTGAGAAAGACAAAGCATTAGAACGTCGTTTTCAAAAGATAATGGTAGAAGAACCAGATACCGAAAGTGCGATTTCTATCTTACGTGGAATTAAAGAAAAATACGAAACCCACCATAAAGTTCGTATTCAAGACGATGCTATTATTGCTGCGGTTGAATTATCGCAACGCTATATAACCAATCGTTTTCTTCCAGATAAAGCAATTGATTTAATGGACGAAGCAGCATCTAAATTACGCATGGAAATCAATTCCAAACCCGAAGAATTGGATGTTTTGGACAGAAAAATCATGCAGTTGGAAATTGAAATTGAAGCGATTAAACGGGAGAAAGATGAGAACAAACTGAAAGGTCTCGGAATGGATTTGGCCAATTTAAAAGAAGATCGAAACGAGATTTTTACCAAATGGAAATCGGAAAAAGATGTTGTTGATTCTATTCAAGCGATTAAGCAAGAAATTGAAGATTTCAAAATGGATGCCGAACGTGCCGAACGCGATGGCGATTATGGAAAAGTAGCCGAAATACGTTACGGAAAAATTAAAGATGCTCAAGAAC
This sequence comes from Flavobacteriaceae bacterium, assembly GCA_947451525.1. Taxonomy (GTDB): domain Bacteria; phylum Bacteroidota; class Bacteroidia; order Flavobacteriales; family Flavobacteriaceae; genus Flavobacterium. The sequence continues at coordinate 106,099 of CANFZM010000005.1, read as the reverse complement.
GTTTGGATGTTTTACAAACGCAATTAGCCGAAAATCAATCGGGAACTTCGTTGATAAAAGAAGAAGTAACCCGCGAGGATATTGCCGAAGTAGTTGCAAAATGGACTGGTATTCCTGTAATGAAAATGCTACAAGGAGAAAGAGAAAAACTCTTAAAACTTGAAGATGAATTGCACCATCGTGTGGTTGGTCAAGAAGAAGCAATTGAAGCCGTAAGCGATGCAGTTCGCAGAAGCCGTGCAGGATTGCAAGACATGAAAAAACCAGTTGGAACTTTTCTTTTCTTAGGAACTACAGGTGTTGGTAAAACGGAATTAGCCAAAGCACTAGCCGAATATTTATTTGATGATGAAAACGCCATGACACGTATTGACATGAGTGAATACCAAGAACGCCATAGTGTGAGCCGATTAGTTGGTGCACCTCCGGGATATGTTGGGTATGACGAAGGAGGACAATTAACCGAAGCCGTTCGAAGAAAACCATATTCTGTAATTTTGTTGGATGAGATTGAAAAAGCGCATCCCGATACTTTTAATATCTTGTTGCAAGTATTGGACGAAGGACGCTTAACCGATAATAAAGGTCGGGTTGCTGATTTTAAAAACACAATTATTATAATGACTTCCAATATTGGTAGTGCTATTATTCAAGAGAAATTTGAAAACTTAAAAGGAGGAATTGAGGCTGCAACCGAAGCCGCTAAAATAGAAGTTTTAGGAATTTTAAAACAAACCGTTCGACCTGAATTCATTAATAGAATTGACGAAATTGTAATGTTTACTCCATTATCTTCTGCCAACATAAAAGAGATTGTTGGTTTACAATTGAAAGGAATAATTAAAATGTTAGCACACCAAAATATTACAATGGATGCTACTCCAGAAGCAATTGATTACTTATCTAAAAAAGGGTACGACCCAGAATATGGCGCACGACCTGTAAAACGGGTTATCCAACGGGAAGTGTTGAACCAACTTTCTAAAGAGATTCTAGCAGGAAAGGTTACAACGGATAGTATTATTTTATTAGATAGTTTTGATGGTCAATTAGTATTTAGAAATCAAAATGAATTAGAATTGAATAATTAAACAATCCTTTTACAAAAATTGAGCCTAACGAATTTTAAAAATTTGTTAGGCTTTTTTTATAAAAAGGCAAATTAGTTGTCAAAAATAATTTTACTAAATTTGAAATCTAAACTAATAACTTTTCATGAAAAATATACTTCTAAAAAACGGACTTATTGGTGGACTCATTATAGCTACTTCTATGGTTATTGGAACGTATATGTGTTACCATAATCCAAAGGGATTTGAACCAAGTTATGCCATAGGATTTGGCGGAATGCTACTTGCTTTTGTTTTTATTTATGTTGGAATTGAACAATATCGAAATAAAATTAACAATGGAAAAATTTCTTTTGTTAAAGCATTGCAAGTTGGTTCTTTAATTGCTTTATTAATTTCTGCTATTTATGTAGGTGTATGGTTAATAGAATATTACAATTTCTTCCCTGATTTTATCGAAAAATATGCACAATCGGTATTGGCTCAAACCAAACCTTCTGATTTAGCAGAAGCAACAACCAAAATGGATTCGTATAAAGAAATGTATAAAAATCCAGTGATGATAATACTTTTAACTTTTATGGAAATTTTACCAATGGGATTAGCAATTGCATTAATAAGTGCATTAATTTTGAAGAAAAAGTAAACTCTATTATATGAAACAATTAACTATTTATATATGCTTATTCTTTATCGGATTAATCGCTTCCGCTATTTATCCTAAAGAATATTTCACTTGGTTTCTTGAGGTTATACCTGCGTTGATTGGATTTGCAGTATTAGCACTGACGTATAAAAAGTTTGCCTTCACTAATTTTACTTATTTTTTCATATTGCTTCATTGTATTATTTTGTTTGTGGGCGGACATTACACTTATGCCGAAGTTCCTTTATTTAATTGGATAAAAGAAGTATTGCATCAATCTCGGAATAACTATGATAAAATAGGACATTTTGCACAAGGATTTGTACCTGCAATAATTATCCGAGAGTTATTCATTCGCAAAAAAGTAATTGCAAATAAATCTTTTTTTAATTTTATTTTAGTTGCTATTTGCCTTGCAATAAGTGCCGCTTACGAATGGATTGAATGGGGAGTTTCCGTTTGCACTGGAGATGGTGGCGATGCTTTCTTGGGTACTCAAGGTTATGTTTGGGATACACAATCAGATATGCTTTTTGCTACTATTGGTGCCATTTGTATGGTTGCTTTTTTTAGTAAAGCCCACGACAAAGCGATAGATAGTAGGTTGTAAAATTCAATTTCAATATTCAATAAAATTCTAAAGTTACCTGGTTCGGGTGATTCCATAAAAAAAGGCACGCTAACTAGCGTGCCTATAATTTTATAAGTAAACTTATTATTTATCTTTAGTGAAATCAAAACTTTGAGCACCAATACTTAAAGTAAAGGCACTTTTTGCTTCGTTAAACTGAATAATTAATCCTGCTTGATCCATCGTGAATTTTCCTGCACCTTTATTATCTAAAGGAGTTTCAGGTTGCCCTGGTGAATTGATTACTAAACTATCGTCTTCTTCTGTGAAAGTAATTTTAATTGGCAATTTAGCACTAGAATAAGCACCTAAATAAGGAGTTAAAGATTCAGATTTAGTAACACCATTTTTAGCATCCGTCCAAACGTTATTTGTAGGATTACTATCTGGTAAAATAGTATCCGGATCTAAAGTAATAGAATCTAATTCTTCATTAGTATCAACTTTAAAAGTCCATTCTTTATTGCGTTCCCAAATTTCAACAGGAAGTGATTTTCTAGAAACAGCACCACTTTTAGTTTTAATTTCAACCACCACAGGCATCACCATTTTATCTAAATTTTCAATAGTTATTTGAGCACCATTTTTAGCATCTCCTTTCACATATTTAACTTTAGTAACTCCTTGATCTAAACTCCAGTTGTTCATAAACCAACTTCTCCAAAACCAACCTAAATCTTCTCCTGCAACGTTTTCAATTGTTCTAAAGAAATCGTCTGGCATAGGGTGTTTGAAAGCCCAACGTTCGGTGTAAGTTCTAAAGGCTTTATCAAAACGCTCTTTTCCAAGTACGTTATTTCGCAACATATCCAATCCGGAACCTGGTTTGTAATAGGCTAATATACCAAGATTAGCCTCTTTTAAATTTCCTGGTGCTGCCATAACTGGCTCCATATCAGGATTAGTCAACATTTCTGCTGATTGGTGCATATTACGTTCAGGCTGTTTGTATTCGCCATTATTGAAATCTTGAGAACTAATTCCGTTGATAAAAGTATTAAAACCTTCATCCATCCAAGCAAATAAACGCTCGTTAGAACCAACAATCATTGGGTACCAGCCGTGTCCAAATTCGTGATCGGTTACTCCCCAAAGTTCTGCTCCTTTGGATTTTATATCGCAAAAAACAATTCCTGGATATTCCATTCCACCTTCATTTCCTGCAACGTTAGTGGCTGCTGGATAAGGAAATTCAAACCATCTTTTAGAATAATTTTCTATGGAAGTTTTAGTATATTCTGTTGCTCTACTCCAAGCCCCTTGACCATCGGACTCTACCGGATAGGTTGAAATTGCTATAGATTTTTTACCACTAGGCAAATTAATTCGAGCAGCATCTACAATAAATGCAGCCGAAGAAGCCCAAGAGGCATCGCGTGCATTTTTAATTTTAAATTTCCAAGTTAAAGTAGTTTTTCCTGTAGGACGAGAAGCCGCATTGGTAACTTCATCGGCAGTACGAATCATAACTGTTTTATCACTATTTTTAGCAGTTGCCCAACGTTTTAGTTGTTCGGCTGTATACACTTCGGTAGGATTTTGTAATTCTCCTGAACAAACTACAATATGACTTGCTGGAGCAGTAATGGCAACATCAAAATCACCATATTCTAAATAAAATTCCCCTGCACCAAGATAGGGACTAATATTCCAACCACGAACGTCGTCATACACACACATTCTTGGATACCATTGTGCAATGGTAAAAATTTTACCGTTTTTTGTATCTACAACTCCCATTCTATCTGATCCATAATCAGGAGAAACAAATGAGAATTCTATTTTAAGTTTAACAGAAGTTCCGTTACCACTCAAATCTTGCGGAAGATCTACTTGCATACGCGTATCTACAACCGTGAAAGTAGCCTCTTTTTCAACAGATTTTCCTCCAACAGAAGAAATAACTTTGATGGATTTTATTTTAAAACCTCCATCAAAATCTTGCCCTTTAGCACCATTTCTACTTCCCTTTAAAGGAATAATAGCATTACCACGAGAATCTTTTTTGAATAAATTTTGATCTACATTCATCCACAAAAAGCCTAATTTATCTGGGCTATTGTTGGTATACGTCAAGATTTCAGAACCAATAATTTCTTTCGTTTGGTCATTAAGAGACGCAGTTAACGAATAATCGGCTCTATTTTGCCAATATTTTGCTCCTGGCTGTCCGCTTGCAGAACGAGTGTCGGTGCCATTTTTAGTATAAAAACCATTAGCAAACGTCTCATTATAATTATAGTTCGAAACCGGCTTAACTTCCTGTGCAAATACAGAAGAAAATCCAAAAAATAAAGCACTTAAGGTGAAGGCTTTAGTAAAAAAATTTTTCATAAATTGGAATTGGTTAAATGATAAAACAAATAAAAGAAAAAAATGCTTTTGTTTTTCACAAAAGCATCTAAATATGTCTTAATAAAATGTTATTTGTTACACCGATTTGTGAATTCTATTAATTGGTATCACATTTCCTTGTTTTAAAATCACCCGATGGTCGGTCAATCCCCAAACGGTTGTTTCTACAACTTTTAAAGATTGATTGTCTTCAAAATAAATTTTAATTTTAGAATGCTCTAAATTCCCTAAAGATAACGCCCGATTCAAATCAGAAAATCGTTCATTAATAGCATTACTATCTTGCAGAACTTCTGTTTTTGGAAAAACCAATTGGGGGATATTTTCTTTTGCTATAATTTCAAATTGTAGATTCATAATATATTTTATTTATAATTGGTTTGAATAAAATTAATAAATATATTTACCGTGAACTATTATTACACCTTAAATTTTTCTTAAATTAATGTCAGTAACCATTTCCAATTCTTTTTTATCGGCTCAAATTAATACTAAAGGTGCCGAATTGTTTTCTATAAAATCCATAAGAACCTACCAAGAATACATTTGGGAAGGTGATCCTAAACATTGGGGGAAGCACTCCCCTGTTCTGTTCCCAATTGTTGGAACCTTGAAAGATAATTCCTATTTCTATAATGATCAAGAATACAATTTATCCCGTCACGGATTTGCAAGAGATCTTGATTTTGAAGTAATTCAATCCTCTGAAAACCAAGTAGTATTTTCATTAAAAGCATCAGAAGCAACTAAAAAAGTGTATCCTTTTGAGTTTGAATTGCAATTAACTTACACGCTTTTAGAAACTAAATTAGAACTAAAATATGCCGTAATTAATAAAGACTCTGTTGCAATACCATTTTCCATTGGAGCGCATCCTGCATTTGCTTTACCTAAGAATTTTGAAAGTTATGCTTTAGAATTTGAAGCACAAGAAATCTTAACTTGTTATACTTTAGAAAACGATTTGGTATCCGATACTAAATTTGAAATAAATTTAGAGGATAAAAAACTTCCGTTACATTATGCTACTTTTGAAAACGATGCCTTAATTATAAAAGCATTGCAATCTAAAGAAATTACAATTTTAGATGAAAATAAACCATTGCTAAAAGTAAATTTTAACGATTTTAATAATCTTGGAATTTGGACCAAAGTGGGTGCTCCTTTTATTTGTATTGAACCATGGTTGGGATATTCGGATACGATACATACCAATGGAAACCTCATAGAAAAAGATGGCATACAAATTGTTAAAGAAAACACAAAATACGAATGCCAGTTTTCGTTTGAAATTTTATAAATTAAAAAAATACCAAATGCTAGAAATCAATTTTCATCCATTTAAAAATTTAGAATCCGAAAGACTATTGTTGCGAAGACTAGCGGAAACTGATGTTGCAGAAATTTTGGAACTTCGAAGCAATCCAGAAACGATGAAATTTATTCCCCGTCCTTTAGCGAAAACCAAAGAAGACGCATTAGCACATTTTAAAACAATTGACGATAAAATTGAAAGTAACGAGGGTATTAATTGGGCGATTACTTTAAAAGGAAGTCCAAAAATGATTGGAATTATTGGGCATTATAGAATACAACCCGAAAACCACCGCTGTGAAATAGGTTATATGATTTTGCCGCAATATAACGGACAAGGAATTATAACCGAAGCCATTAAAGTGGTTTTAGAATATGGATTTACCGATTTACAAATGCATTCAATTGAAGCGGTAATTGACCCTGAAAACAAAGCATCGGAAAGGGTTTTACAGAAAAATGGCTTTGTAAAAGAAGCGCATATTATTGAAAATGAATTATGGGATGGCAAGTTTTGGGATACCGTAATTTATTCCATTTTAAAAAGAAATTTTAATAGATAATTTCTATTCTTTAGATAATCTAGGCAAAGTTCTAATGTACAATTCTTCTACTTTCTTGCGAGCCCAATCGGTTTTTCTAAGAAAATTTAAACTCGATTTTATTGTTGGGTTATCTGTAAAACATTTAATTTTAATTAGTTCCCCTAAAGTGTCAAAACCATAAAAAAGAACTAGTTGTTCTAGAATATTTTGTAGGGTGATTCCGTGTAATGGATCTTTTGATTTGTTGTTTTCCATGCGACAAATATACTACAAAAAAAAAGTCACCACTATGAAATGATGACCTTTTCGTCCGATGTTACTCGGAACTAACCAATAAATTGTTTTTTATTAGAATAAGAATTTTACTCCTACTCTTAATCCTCCTAAAGTTCTACTTCCAGGATTCATATCAAATGGATTAACATCTAAACCAAAAGTGGATGATTTAGAACCACCATCAGGAGTTGTAGAAGTTGTTCCAATATTAGCAATTGAAAATGAAGTTTCAACGGTAAACCATTTATTAACTACATAATCAAAACCTGGAGATAAATCTAAAGCAACTGAATTAGTTTTAGTATTAGCAGCATCTTTTCCCATCATTACAGGTAAAGCAACTTGACCGAAGAAGAATAATCCTCCTTTAACATTCCAATATTTTCTTACCAATGGCTCAATAACAAAAGTGTTTCCTGAAGTAGAATTTCCAGTTACTGGAGTATATTTTGTTGCAATATTTCCAATACCTAAACCAATACTCACATCTGGAGTAATAAAAACACCTACAATAGGAAGGAAAGTAGTATTAACAGTTTTGTTTCCAACACCATCTTTACTAGAAGAAGTTGAAAGTTGACCTGTTGCCCACCATACTCCTTGTAATCCTTTACTTTCTTTTTTGTCTTGTGCATTTATAGTTAACGACACTAAAGCGATAACTACAACTAATAATAATTTTTTCATTTGTTTGGGGTTTTAAATTTTTATGGTTTTAAATTTATAGTACAAATGTATTACCAAGCCATATTTTATAAAGTGATATTAATCATGTTTTTGTAAATTATTTCTTACAATAAAAATTAATTTTTGTTTCATAAATTTGTTAGTACCTTTGTAAGCCTATGATAAAAGTTGCCAACATACTTAACAAAAGAGCCAAATTTGATTTTGAAATAATCGAAACCTATTCGGCCGGAATCGTTTTAACTGGTACCGAAATAAAATCTATCCGATTGGGGAAGGCACAAATTGCCGAAAGTTTTTGCGAATTTAGCAATGGTGAACTGTTTGCAATCAATACTTATATTGAAGAATATGCCTTCGGAAATCAATTCAATCATAAATCTAGAAGTGAACGCAAACTTTTATTAAATAAAAAAGAACTAAAATCACTTGCCCGAAGTGTTGAATCTAAAGGTTTAACTATAGTTCCGTTACGTTTGTTTACCAATGAAAAAGGTCTTGCCAAACTTGAAATTGCACTTTGCAGAGGTAAAAAAACTTACGACAAACGCGAATCTCTAAAAGAACAAGATACCAAACGTGACCTAGCACGAATTAAGAAAGAATTTAATTAGACTTAAAAAAATTGAAAAATATTTTTTTAATTTAAATTTATGACTAAATTTGTCAAGAAATATAAAGTCATCAAAATGAAAGCCTTATTAAAAAATGCAAGAGAACAAAAAAACATTAAAACTCGTGAGTTAGCACAACTTATTGGTATTGATCAAGCATTGATTAGTAAATTTGAAAATGGTACTAGAAAACCAACCCGTGAACAAGTTGCTAAATTGGCACATGTTTTAGAAATAGATTACGAAACCTTAATGGTTGCATGGCTTAAAGAAAGAATACTTTATGAAATTGGGGATGATAATTTAACTCTAAGAGCCATGAATATGGTTAGAGAAGAAATAGAAAACAGTTATATTTCCCGAAAATCGATGATTTCTAATAACTTAAAAACGATATTGGATGAAATTGATACTTTAAAAGACACATTAAATAAATTTAGAGAATTAGATAGTTTTAGAATTGCACAAGCATTAGAACTGGAATATACCTTTGAAAGCAACCGAATAGAAGGAAATACCCTTACCCTTCGTGAAACTGATTTGGTAATTAATGAAGGGTTGACAATTTCTGGAAAAAGTATGCGAGAGCATCTAGAAGCCATTAACCACGTAGAAGCAGTTGCTTATATTAAACAATTAATAGAACGCAATTTTTCTTTTAATGAAAGAGAACTTCTTTCGGTTCACAACTTAATATTAAGAGGAATTATTCCGGAAGATGCTGGTCGTTACAGAAGAGTACAAGTAATGATAAAAGGCAGTAGCCATATGCCTCCACAACCTTTTTTAGTCCCTAAACAAATGGAAGATTATTTCCTTTGGATGGAAGAAAATAAAAATAAATTACATCCAGTAATTTTAGCGGCTGAAATGCACGAGCGTTTGGTAACTATTCACCCTTTTATTGATGGTAATGGTAGAACTTCTAGATTGATAATGAACTTGATATTATTGCAAAATGGTTATGTAATTGCCAACATTAAAGGAGATTATGAAACTAGAATGCAATATTATCAATCGCTAGAAACGGCACAAACTTCAGGAAATAAAGAAGATTTCATCCTTTTAGTTGCCCAAATTGAAAAAGAATGTATGCAACGATATTTAGATATTATTAGTAAATAATAAACCCATCTACTGTCTAAATTTACAGTGATGGGTTTTGGTTTAATTTTTATTTTCTAATAAAGGAACGAATTTAAAATCACCAAATTCGTGTTTTTCAAATTGGGTTTCGTTTTTTCGGATGAGCATGGTCATGATTTGGTCTTTTTCTCCAACTGGAATTACTAACTTACCTCCTATTTTTAATTGTGCCATTAGTGCTTGTGGAATAATTGGTGCTCCTGCAGTAACAATAATACTATCAAACGGAGCATGATTTGGCAAACCTTTATAGCCATCGCCAAACGATAGATGTTTTGGTCGAATTCCTAATTTTGGCAATAAAGCAGAGGTCGTTTTAAACAATTCATTTTGACGTTCTACCGAATATACTTTTGCGCCAAGCAAACACAAAACTGCTGTTTGATAGCCACTTCCAGTTCCAATTTCTAATATTTTTTGATCTTTTTTTACTTCCAAAAGTTGGCTCTGAAATGCAACCGTATAGGGCTGTGAGATAGTTTGTCCTGCACCAATAGGAAACGCCTTATCTTGGTAAGCAAAATCTTCAAAACTAGAATTTAAAAATAAATGACGTGGAATTTTCTTTATGGCTTCCAATACATTTTTATCAATTATTCCTTTATCTTCTAATAATTTAGCAAGTTGATTTCGTAGTCCTTGGTGCTTATTCGTATCTTTCAATTGGGATGGAATTATATTTCTGTAAAAATAACTTTTAAATTCTAAATTTCAAATTCCAAATTCCAATTAATCGCACTATTATTTTACCATTGGAATTTAGAATTTCATTATTGGAATTTATTTAATAATTAGTACTTTTGATAAAATTTAATACTATGCTTAAAGTTGGCGTTTTAGGTGCCGGTCACCTCGGAAAAATACATCTACGATTATTACAACAATCTGATAAATACGAATTGGTTGGTTTTTATGACGAAAATCAAGAAAACGGAGCCAAAATTGCAGCCGAATTCGGATACAAACAATTTGATACCATTGCCAAATTAATTCACTCTGTGGACGTTATAGACATTGTAACACCTACCCTTTCACATTATAAATGTGCCAAAGTTTCCATTAAAAGTGGCAAGCATGTTTTTATTGAAAAACCAATTGCTACTACTGTTGCTGAAGCCGAAGAAATCAATGCATTATCTAACGAATACAATGTAAAAGGACAAGTTGGTCATGTGGAGCGTTTTAATCCTGCATTTACTGCTGTGAAAGACATGATTGAAAGTCCGATGTTCATTGAAACCCATCGTTTGGCTGAATTTAATCCTCGTGGTACCGATGTTCCTGTGGTTTTAGATTTAATGATTCACGATATCGATGCTATTCTAAGTGTGGTAAAATCGAAAGTTAAAGCCGTTCATGCTAGTGGCGTTTCGGTTTTGAGTCAATCGCCAGATATTGCAAATGCTCGAATTGAATTTGAAAATGGTTGTGTTGCCAACATTACTTCGAGTAGAATTTCGATGAAAAACATGCGTAAATCACGTTTTTTTCAAAAGGATGCATACATATCAGTAGATTATTTAGATAAGATTTGCGAAGTCGTAAAAATGAAAGAAGCACCAGAAGTTCCTGGAGATTTTGATATGATTTTACAAAATGCAGAAGGCGAAAAGAAACAAATTTATTTTGCAAATCCAGAAGTAGAACCCAACAACGCTATTTTGGATGAATTGGAATCTTTTGCTGATGCAATTACAAATAATACCACTCCAGTCGTTACTTTACAAGATGGAACGGAAGCCTTGCGAGTAGCCTATATGATTATTGATAGTATGAATGAAAAATAAAAATTGAACCTCTAAGGCATTAAGAAAAATTAAGTCTTAATGAAACTTAATACCTTAATGGTTTGAAAAACTGCCATTTAAATAATTGATTACAAAATTTTAATAGATTCCTATCAGAATGACAAACTAAACTAATAAACTTATAAACACATCACCTTTCAAATGAAAACAATAGCAGTAATTGGCGCAGGAACTATGGGCAACGGAATTGCACATACTTTTGCTCAAAGCGGATTCACCGTAAAACTTATAGATAAATCGGAAAAATCATTAGAAAAAGCAATGGCAACCATTGCTTCCAACTTGGATAGAATGGTGACTAAAGGAACCATTACCGAAGAGGACAAACATAAAACTATTGGAAATATCATTACTTATACCGAAATTGCCGATGGTGTAGTAGGTACCGATTTAGTGGTAGAAGCAGCAACTGAAAATGTTGCTTTAAAACTTAACATCTTCAAGCAGTTAAGTGAAATTTGCGATCATAATGTAATTTTGGCAACCAATACTTCTTCTATTTCTATTACTCAAATAGCGGCCCAAGTAGTACATCCCGAAAGAGTTATCGGAATGCACTTTATGAATCCAGTGCCTATTATGAAATTAGTAGAGATTATTCGCGGTTATACTACATCCGATGAAGTAACTAAAATCATCATGGATTTATCAATAAAATTAGGTAAAACTCCTACAGAAGTGAATGACTATCCTGGTTTTGTGGCTAACCGAATTTTAATGCCAATGATTAATGAAGCAATTGAAACTCTTTATAATAAAGTTGCTGGCGTAAACGAAATTGATACCGTAATGAAACTCGGCATGGGACACCCAATGGGACCATTACAACTAGCAGATTTTATAGGATTAGACGTTTGTTTATCTATTCTAAATGTTATGTACGACGGATTTAAGAATCCAAAATACGCTCCTTGCCCATTATTAGTAAATATGGTTATGGCTGGAAAACTTGGAGTTAAATCTGGAGAAGGTTTTTATGATTATGCCGAAAGTAAAAAAGCCGAAAAAGTTTCTACTCAATTTAGTAAATAAAGTATTTAGGTATTGGTACTAAACTGATTTTCAAGGTCAACACTTAATTTTAAAATAAATTAGAATTCCTTGACTTTAATACATTATTTTAATGTATATTTGCATCGAGGATTCCGAAAGGAAGTTACACCTCACCTCAATAGCCGACCGCTCCAGGTTGGCTTTTGTATTTTATATACTTCATGTAATAGTTTTAATAATTTTGTTATATTTGAGAAAAAAAAATGAAAAATTTCTCACTTTCTATTTTCCTTCTTTTTAGTATTTTTAGTTTTTCTCAAATCAAATTTGAAAACGGATATTATATTGATAATTCTGGAACAAAAATTAATTGTTTAATAAAAAACGTTGATTGGGAGTACAACCCAAATGCCATTGAAGTTAAAAAAACATTACAGGATGATGTTCAGGAAATTTCAATTTCTAATATGCAAGAATTCTCTATTGTTGGAATATCCAAATATATTAGACAGACTTTAAATGTTGATGATTCTAAAGGAGAACCTAATTATTCTTTATCCAAAGAGCCTCATTTTATTTCTTCAACAGTACTTTTAAAAGTATTAGTAGAAGGTAAAAACTCACTTTATAGTTTTGAAAACAATGAATTTCCTATTCGTTTTTTCTTTAAAACAGATGTATCGGAAGTACAACAATTAATTTACAAAAAATATTTTGAAGAAAATTTAACTGATTTATATGTTAATTCAGAATATAAAAAACAATTGTTTTTAAATGTAAAAGCAGATGTTTACAATAGCAAAAGTGAAACTTTATCTTACAAACAAAATGATTTAATAAAATACTTTGTTACTGCTAATCAGTTTCAAGGAGATACTTCTTCTAAGGAAATTCAAAAAAGAAGTAAGACAGTAATTAATTACAAATTAGTAGTAAATAATAATTTGTCTCATTTTGATTTTAAAATAGATAGTAGTGTTCCATTTGACGGAAGAAATTTAACAGATAAAAAATATTCTATAGGATATGGATTTGAAATTGAAATGATTCTTCCATTTAACAATAATAATTGGTCCATATTTATAGAGCCTACTTACAATACCTATTCTGGAAATGGTATTTTTACTTCTACCTACTACATCAATCCAAATTACACTACTGGATTAGTTAATGAAGACTATATTGCTTCTGTTAAATACAATTATTTGCAAGTTCCAATTGGACTAAGACGAAATATTATTTTAAACAAACAATCTAAATTTAATATTCATTCTGCTGTAAATATTGAATTTTCTAATAATTCTAGTTTCACATTACACAGAAGCAATGTTACTAATTTTAAAGAAAATTCATTAAATAGTAATAAATTTAATTTATTAATTGGTTTAGGTTATGCTTATAAAAAGTTTGAATTAGAACTTAGACAATATACTAACCTCAATGTAAATCCATATATGACTAATTCCAGTAACTATTCTTACCGAAATGTAAGTTTAAGTTTGAAGTATAAGATTAACTAAAAGCAAAAGTCCTGAAGAATATATTTCTTCAGGACTTTTAAAATTTAGGATAGTGTCGTTACGTATTTACAATACTTCTTTCAAGAACTGAAGCATTGCTTTCCACGAACGTTTATCTGCCTTTTCGTTATAAGCGGCACCTTTACTATTATCTGTTCCAGCACCTTTATCGGTAAATGAATGCACTGCATTAGCATAATAAACGATTTCCCAATCGGCTTTAGCAACTCGCATTTCATTTTGAAAAGCTTTTATTTCGGTTTCACTTTCGTAAGGATCATCTGCCCCATGTAACACTAAAAGTCTTACAGATATTGGATCAATTGTTCTTATTTCATCACGACCTAAACCGCCGTGAAACGATACAATTCCTTTTACTTTCATGTTGGTTCGTGCTGCTTCAATTGCACCAGTCCCTCCAAAACAATATCCCATAACTACTATATTGTCTGGATTAGCGCCTTGCTCTATCAATTGGTCTAGAGCTAGTTGAATTCTTTTTTGGTATTCTTTAATATTTTTCTTGAAATAACCTGCTTTTTGTCCTGCTTCAGCATAATTTGTAGGTTTATTTCCTAAACCATAAATATCTGCAACAAAAGTAAAGTAACCTAATTTAGACAATTCGGAAGCACTTTCTTTAGCATGGTCATCTATCCCCATCCAAGCCGGAAGAATTAAAATTCCTGCTTTATTTTTCATTCCTTTAGATGGTTTTGAAACAAATCCAATTAGTTGCTGATCACCATCTTTATAATCAATTGGCTTTAGTTGGGCGATTGAAATTGCAGGAAATACCATCGCTAATACTAATAATAGTGTAAATTTATTTTTCATAATTTTTATTGTAAATGTAATAATAAGCATAGAAAACAAGTGTTAATTATGTACTAAAAAACCGATGCGCAAACATCGGTTTTAGTGGGTAAACTATATTATTTTTTCTTTTTTGATTTTGATTTTCTTTTAGCCTTGGCTTTTTTATTCGCTTTAGCCTTATCTTTAGCTTTCTGCTTTTTAGCTTTTTCTCTCTTTTTCGCTTTTTGTTTTTTTGCTTTATCCTTCTCCTTTTGCTTGTCTTTTTTTACTTTAGCTTTCTTTTTATCTTTCAATTTTTTTGCAATCTCTTTTTCGGAGTTTTTCATATTTTTTTCCTTTTTAATTTTTTTATTAGTTTCTAACTCTGTTTCTTCTAATTTTTCATCGGTATTAACGACAGAAACATCATCAATTATAATTTCACTTTCCTCATTCTTTACTACTCTTGATCTACTTCTAGATTTAGTAGGTTCTGCCTTAATTTCAACTTCTTGTAAAGATTGGGAAGTTGATTCATTTGTAGATTCTAAATTGTTATTAATAATTTCGTTAGAATCTTGAGCAAGTTCGTTTGTTGTATCTGTTTTTTTTATCATAGTTGGTATTTATAAAATTAATTTACCGTTAACTGAATGTAAAATTAAGGTTAACAAATTTACAATAAAAAACAATAACCCAATGTTAAGTTTTCGTTTTAAACGAAAACTTAACATTGGGAATAAATAAATTGGTTGTAATTATAAAACTTTATTAAAAAATCTTATTTAGAAAAATTATTAATGCTTGATAAAAATATTTATAAAGTAATAAACTAATGCTGCTATTAATGCCGAAACAGGAATTGTTAATACCCAAGCCCAGATAAGTTTAACTGTAATTCCCCATCGTACTGCAGAAACCCTTTTAGTGATTCCTACTCCAATAATAGATCCTGTAATAGTATGTGTAGTGGATACTGGTATTTTAAAATGCTCGGTCATAAACAAGGTTAATGCACCAGCCGATTCGGCTACAACACCTTCAAAGGCAGTCACTTTAGTGATTTTAGACCCCATTGTTTTAACAATTTTCCAACCACCGCTTAAAGTACCTGCAGCAATGGCAGAATAACAAGCTATTGGAATCCATTCAGGCATTTGTGCTTTTATACCCTCTTTTTCATTAGGCAAAACTACTTGCAACCATTCGGGCATAGAATCTACTGATACGCCATTGCTATGAATGTAAACTGCAACTGCTGCTGCAATAATACCCATAACTTTTTGAGAATCATTCCCACCATGACCTAAACTAAAAGATGCTGAGGATAATAATTGCATTTTCTTAAGAACTTTTTCTGCTTTAGCGGTAGACAAACTACTAAAAACCAAATTGAAAATTGCCAAACTAAAAAAGATAATACCTACTAATAACCATTTAATATTAGATGGTTCGATTATAATAGCCAAAAAGTGACTTTCACATCTAGGTTTTTCAAGATCAAATTTCATTACTAAAGATAAAAACCAAACTACCAAAGCCATTAAGATTAAGGTAACTATTTTGGGAGCAATATTCTTTTTAGAAGCATACATCATCCAAATAGAAATGAAGTACGAAATTATCATACCTAATAAAGGAGCTAAAACTATAAAGGCAATAACTACTGCTACTCCCGATGGCAAACCACCATCTTCTCCTGGCTTGTACCAATTTACCACATGAAATCCTGCATGAGCAACAGCTGCACCAGCAAAACCCCCAATTAAAGTATGGGATGAGGAAGAAGGAATTCCCTTCCACCAGGTAATTAAATTCCAAATTATTGCTGCTATAACCCCTGCAAGAATTACGGTTAAATCTATATTCTCCGATTTTGCTGTTTTGGCAACTGTATCGGCAACACCAAATCCGAAAACCCAGTAGGCTAAAAAATTAAAAAAAGCAGCCCATAAAACGGCCTGAAAAGGAGTTAATACTTTAGTAGCAACAATGGTAGCAATTGAATTAGCCGCATCATGAAATCCATTTATATAATCAAATAATAAAGAAAGTACTATAATTACAATTAGTAAAGTCATATTGGAATGTCTAAATTATAGTATTATTTAAGAGTGTTTTACAGCAATTTGCTCCATTACATTAGAAACACTTTTACATTTATCGGATGCCATTTCTAAGGCTGAAAGTACTTCTTTGTATTTTATGATATTTTTTGCATCTGTTTCATTTTCAAAAATATCAGCAACTGCTTTATCAAATACGGAATCTGCTTTGCTTTCTAATTTATTAATTTTCTTGCAAGTTTCCTTAATCGCTTTAGGATTACCCATATCTTTAAGTTCCCTAATTCCTACACTTATCAATTGACAAGCTTCCAAATTAATTTCGGTTAACTTTCTTATAGATTTTGTGATTTTCTCTACTTGATACAAACGCATTCTGCTTGCAGCACCATGCATATTATCCGCAACATTATCAATCGCTTTGATTAAAGAGTGAATATCTTCTCTATCAAATGGAGTGATAAAATTTCTACTTAATTCTAAGTGTGTTTGGTGTGTAATTTCTTCAATAATAGCCTCAAGTTCTTCTATTTTTTTAAAATAATCTTCCCGTTCTAATTTGGGTGCATTTACTGCTTCATGAAGTGTTTCTGCCAATACAACTAAATTAGCAGATGCTTGTTCAAATAAAGGAAAGAATTTTTTGTCTTTTGGAACTAGAAATTGGAAAATATTGTTTAATGTCATTTTTAACGATTTTTACAATGCAAATGTATATAACTAATGTTAAGAGAGTATTAATTAATTCTAAAAATGAAATATATTTTTTAAAATAATAAAAAATTAGAACTATCTCTATTGAAATCGTTTTCGTACTTTAGCATTTCAAAAATATATACACAATATGGATCTTAACTTCAATAAAAACGAAGATCATAATAAACTTTTTTTATCCGATTTAAAACACCGATTTGCCAAAGTAAAACTTGGAGGTGGAGAAAAAAGAATAGAAAAATTGCATGCCGAAGGCAAGATGACGGCTCGGGAACGAATAGATTATTTATTGGATGCAAAAGCAAAATGCATTGAAATTGGTGCTTTTGTTGGAGACGGAATGTATGCCGAGCATGGTGGTTGTCCTTCTGGTGGTGTAGTTGTGAAAATTGGTTATATCCATGGAAAACAATGCATTGTGGTTGCTAATGATGCTACCGTTAAAGCTGGTGCTTGGTTCCCAATTACTGCTAAGAAAAATCTTCGCGCGCAAGAAATTGCCATGGAAAACCGTTTGCCTATTATCTATTTAGTCGATTCGGCAGGGGTTTATTTACCAATGCAAGATGAAATTTTCCCAGATAAAGAACATTTCGGACGAATTTTTAGAAACAATGCCCAAATGAGTAGCATGGGAATTACACAAATTGCTGCTGTTATGGGAAGCTGTGTTGCTGGTGGTGCTTACCTCCCAATAATGAGCGACGAAGCAATGATTGTAGACAAAACTGGAAGTATCTTTCTTGCTGGAAGTTATTTAGTAAAGGCTGCCATTGGCGAAAATATAGACAACGAAACCCTTGGGGGTGCTACCACCCATTGTGAAATTTCGGGGGTTACCGATTATAAAGCCAAAGACGATAAAGATGCTTTGGATAGAATTAAAAGCATTGTAGGTAAAATTGGGGATTATGATAAGGCAGGATTTAACCGAATTAAATCAGAAAAACCAGCATTAGACGAACAAGATATTTACGGAATTATTCCTAAAGCCCGCACCGAGCAATACGATATGATGGAAATCATCAAACGATTGGTAGACAATTCGGAGATGGATATGTACAAAGAAGATTATGGAAAGTCAATTATAACCTGTTATGCCAGAATTGATGGCTGGGCAGTGGGAATTGTGGCCAACCAACGTATTGTTTCTAAAACTAAAAAAGGCGAAATTCAATTTGGTGGTGTAATCTATTCGGATTCCGCAGATAAAGCAACACGATTTATTGCTAATTGCAACCAAAAGAAAATTCCGTTAGTATTCGTGCAAGACGTTACCGGATTTATGGTAGGATCCAAAAGTGAACATGGCGGAATCATTAAAGATGGTGCCAAAATGGTGAATGCTGTAGCCAATTCGGTGGTACCAAAATTCACGGTTATTGTAGGAAATTCTTATGGTGCAGGAAATTATGCCATGTGCGGAAAAGCCTACGACCCTAGATTGATTTTTGCATGGCCAAGTGCCGAACTTGCCGTAATGGGTGGCACGCAAGCCGCTAAAGTATTGGCGCAAATTGAAGCCTCCTCACTAAAAGCCAAAGGCGAAGTGATTGACGAAGTAAAAGAAAAAGAATTATTTGACAAAATAAAAGCCCGCTACGACGAGCAAGTTTCTCCTTATTATGCAGCATCAAGATTATGGACCGATGCCATCATTGATCCACTAGATACCAGAACCTGGATCTCTATGGGAATTGAAGCAGCCAACCACTCTCCTATTGAGAAAAAGTTTAATTTGGGAGTGATTCAAGTATAATACAATATATCATGAAAAAACTACTTTTTGTTTTCTTATTTATTTTAGGTTTCCAAAGTCTTTCAGCCCAAGAAACCACTACTAGAAAAGACACGCTACAAGGAGGTTTGCGAGCCGAACGAACTTGTTATGATGTGTTGCGATACGACTTAAATATCAAAATTAATATTGAAGATAAATCAATTGTTGGGTATAATGGTATTAGTTTTAAAGTAGTGTCCAATACTAAAAAAATTCAGGTAGATTTATTTGAAAATATGCAAGTGGATTCTATTGTTTTCAATTCAAAGAAATTAAATTACAAAAGAGAATTCAATGCGGTTTTTATTGATTTTCCTACTAATTTGAATAGTGGTAATGAAGAGAAAATTTGTTTTTACTATTCTGGAAAACCTATAGTTGCCAAAAATGCACCTTGGGATGGCGGATTTGTTTTCACCAAAGACAAACAAGGAAAACCATGGGTAGCGGTGGCCTGCCAAGGAACAGGTGCTAGTTTGTGGTATCCTTGTAAAGATTCGCAAAGCGATGAGCCTGATAATGGAGCGACCATAAAAGTGGCTGTTCCTAATGGGTTAATGGATGTTTCTAACGGAAGATTAATGGGTAGTGAAGACTTGAAAAATGGCTATACCCGTTGGGATTGGGAAGTTAAAAACCCAATTAACACCTATGATATTACTATAAATATTGCCGATTTTGCGCACATACACGATAATCTAGACGATTTAGATTTAGATTATTATGTATTAAAAGAAAATGAAGTGAAAGCCAAATCCCATTTTGAAGAAGCGAAACTAATGCTAACTTGTTTTCAAAGTAAATTTGGAACTTATCCCTTTAAAGAAGATGGTTACAAATTGGTTGAAACTCCTTATTTAGGTATGGAACACCAAAGTGCTGTTTCTTATGGTAATAAATACAAAAATGGTTACTTAGGAAGTGATTTGTCGGGTACAGGAATTGGGTTATTATTTGACTACATCACTATCCACGAAAGTGGACACGAATGGTTTGGAAATAGCATCACTTCCAAAGATATTGCCGATATGTGGATTCACGAGGGCTTCACCATGTACACTGAAGTAGTCTATTTGGAATGTCAATTTGGTGCTGAAAAAGCGCAGAAATACATGAACGGGATGAAGCAAAACGTAAGTAATGACGAACCTATTATTGGACCTTTCGGAGTAAACAAAGAAGGATCGGGAGATATGTATTACAAAGGTGCATTGCTTTTAAATACTTTGCGTCATGTTATAAAAAATGAAAATTTGTGGTGGAAGATTTTATTGGATTATTCCAATACTTTCCGTCATAAAATAATTGATACTGGCACGGTTATAAATTTCTTTAACACCGAAAGCGGTATGGATTTAACCCCTATTTTTAATCAGTACTTAAGATACACTACTATTCCCGAACTATTAATTCGAATAAATAAAAATAAATTAGAATACCGTTGGACGGCTTCCGAATCCAAATTTAATATGCCAATAGACATAAAAGTTAACGGAAAAGAAATACGAATTCAGCCAACTTTGGAGTGGGAAATTTCTAGTATTAAAATAAAATCCCTTGATGAAGTTGAAGTGCTCACCAATGATTTTTATGTGGATTTAATTAAAGAGTAAAAGTTTTTTCAACACGAATTCCACGAATTTACACTAATAAATTTTACTTTATTGATTTCAGTCATTTGATAAAAGCAAATTAAATTCGTGAAATAGCACATATTACTAATTCGTGGAAATTCGTGTCAACTTTTTAAACACGAATTCCACGAATTTACACAAATAAATTTTTCTTAATTAATTTCACTCATTTGCTAAAAGCAAATTAAATTTGTGTAATTTCAAGTTTTACTAATTTGTGCCAATTCGTGGAATTCGTGTTAACTTTTTTATAAATTATTTTAAGCTTTCTTTACGTAAAACTTTCCCGTTTTCAGTTTCTTTAAACTTAGACACAAAAAGGATTTCTCTTGGATGTTCGTATTTATCCAAGCAATCAAAAATAGCAGTATCAATGGCAAAGGAATCCCCTTCTACTATTAATACTACTTTTTCTCCCAATTCTTTATCCTCTTTAGAAGTGATAAAAAATCGTCTATCTAGTTTTCCGTCCAGTTTTTGTTCTACTTGTTCGGGCATAATTTTTATGCCACCACTATTAATTACGTTATCAATTCTACCTAAAAACTTAAATTGATTTTCGTTGACTAATTCTACCAAATCGTTGGTTACTACAGTATCTTCAGCAATAATTTTAGGTGCATGAATTACCAAACAGTTTCTATCGTCGTACGAAATAGTAACATGCGGTAAAACCGTAAACACCTCTTCCCCTACTTTTTTGGCAGCAATGTGGGTAATGGTTTCGGTCATGCCGTAGGTTTCATAAACCTCGGTTGGCAATTTCATTAATTCTTTTTCAAGAGAGGCACTTATTCTAGCACCACCAACAATAAGTTTTTTAACGTTTTGCAATTCTTTTAATGAATTTTGAGCCTGCATTGGCACCATCGCAGCAAAATCATATTTATCTTCCAAGCCTTTCATAGGGTGGGAAGTTGGAGCAACATAATCTAAATCTAATCCTAATACGATAGATCGAATTAACATCATTTTTCCAGCAACATATTTCACAGGTAAACATTGTAAGGCTCTATTTCCAGATTGTAAACCAAAGAAATCTCCCGTTGCAATCGCCGAATTCACCATTGCTTGTTTATCTACTTTAATGGTTTTAGGAATTCCTGTTGAACCAGATGTTTGCATTTCAATATACGGCTTGCTATCAAACCAATCTAAAAGAAAATCACCTACTGGTTTTTCAAAATCTTCGCCTTCTTTAATAAAACTATAAGCAACACGGCATAAATCTTCTCTATTGAGGTGAAAACCATTTAATTTAAAATGATTGTGTACATTTTCATACGTTGGATTAATCATGATATTAGGTATTTATATTATTTTCTAATGTTATGTTTCCGGTTAATTTTTCTTTCCAATTGGTCCATTGGTATTTCTTACTAAAGATAAATAGTAGTATCGGATAAACTACCAATACTGGAATAAAAATTTCCAATACACCGCCGGGCGTAGAAGTATCTTTAAATATCGAATTGGTTCGTAAAGCAGTCCAATCGGAAGTTACTAATAATGCGGTAATTAAATTATTGGCAGCATGAAAACCAAGCGATAATTCGATACCTTCATCCATTAAAGTAAGAATACCGAGAAACAAACCAGTTCCTATATAATAAACTAAAACAAAATAACCCATTTTGACTACTTCTGGATTCAAGATGTGCATGGAACCAAAAATAACCGAAGTCATCACTAATGGAAACCATTTATTTTTAGCCAAATTAGCAAATCCTTGCATTAAATAACCTCTAAAAACATATTCTTCAGTGGTCGTTTGAATAGGAATTAATAGCGTTGCAATTACAAATAATATGGCAAACGGAATGGGTTTAAAGTTCCAAACTAATTCACCTGGATTAGAATAATAAGTTATAAAAGTAGTTCCAATAGTAAACAAAGCCCATAAACCAAAAGAGAAAAACACCCTACTCCAATCTACTTTTTTTCTAGAAGTAGTAACTTCTAGTAAAGTTTGTTTATGAAAATATTTCACTACCAATATTAGTCCGATAAATCCAAAAACAAAGGATAACATTATTAAAAATAAAGACAGATTGGAATCTAATAAATTAATAGCAGCATTAGTGTCTGTTGGGATTTTACCCGATTTTAAAGACTTAAAAGCAACCGCAATTCCCAAAGGAATTTGACCCAAAGTAGAAGCCGCAATAATAAGGATGGAACCTAAAATGTATTTCCAAAATTCATTACTTTTTTTTATTCCTTGTTCAATAAACATAGTTTAATTTTAAATTATATAGCACAACAAATACTACATTTGCAACGACTAAAATACTACAAAAAATACATATATTCTTACTTTATTAAAAAAAATGATAACAATTTACCACAATCCACGATGCGGAAAATCTAGAGAATGTTTGGCATTCTTAGAAACATCCAATCATACTTTTGAAGTTGTAAAATATCTCGAGAATCCATTAAATTTCAGGGAATTAAGTGAAATAATTAGCAAACTAAAAATAACTCCAATCGAATTAATTAGAACTAGAGAATCTATTTGGATAGAAAATTTTAAGGGCAAGAATTTATCGGATAAAGAAATTATTCAAACCATGGTTGATTATCCTATTTTAATGGAACGACCAATTGCAGTGTATGGAGAAAAAGCAGTAATAGCAAGACCTTTGAGTAGAATTGAAGAAATTCTATAATGTTTTTTAGGTACTTTTAACAAACCTTTATGATTGGTTACTTAAACGAATGTTTAATTTTGTGGTCTTATATGCATATCGAAAAATTAACACCCAATCATGAAAAAAATTAAATTTTATTTAACTTTAAGTTTATTATTAGCCACATTAATAAATTATTCCCAAAAAAGACCAGAAGGAGTTAAAATTAAAATAACTGGAAAAGTTATCGAAAAAGGCACTTCACAGCCATTAGAATATAGTACTGTTTCTATCATTAACACTACTTCCAACAAAGTTACTTCAGGTGGAATAACCAATGCAACTGGTGATTTTAGTTTTGATGCTACTCCGGGAGTATACAATATAAAAGTAGAATTTATATCTTTTAAATCTTCAGAAATTAAAGGAAAAACCTTAACCACAGATACCAACCTTGGAACAATTTCCTTACAACCAGATGCTACGCAACTTAAGGATGTAGTAATTACTAGAGAAAAATCTACAGTAGAAATAAAACTAGATAAAAAAATATACAATGTTGGGCAAGACATGACCGTTAAAGGTGGTACTGCAAGTGATGTATTAGATAATGTACCTTCCGTTTCTGTTGATGGGGATGGAAATGTTAGTTTGAGAGGAAACGATAATGTTAAAATATTAATTGATGGACGACCTTCCAATTCCATCAATATTGCAGATGCTTTGAAAAGTATTTCGGCAGATGCTTTAGATAAAGTAGAAGTAATTACCAATCCATCTGCACGTTATGATGCCGAAGGTGGTGCTGGAATTATTAATATTGTTCTTAAAAAAGGAAAAAACAATGGGGTTAATGGAACTTTCATTGCAACTGCAGGAAATCCAAAAAACTATAGCACTTCGGGAACCATTAATTTTAAAAGTCAAAATTTCAATATCTTTACTACTATCGGATATAATGATAGTAAAGCACCCGGAAAAACGTTAACCGATTCCGATTATATTAACTCCGCTGGAACTGTCTACCAAACAACAAACGAAAGAATTGATCGCACCTCTGGAAGAAAAGGATATAATTACAACTTCGGAGTAGATTGGTTTTTAGATAAAACCTTAACTTGGACCAACGGATTTTCTTACCGAAAAAGTGATGGAGCAAGTCCTATCAATGATGTAATTAACAATTACGCGGCTAATAACAATTTCGTTTCTAATAGATTTAACGATCAGTTTACGTATACTAACGACATTGAATACACTACTAATTTCACGAAAAAATTCAAAAAAGAGGGTCATAAACTTACCGTTGACGGTGCGGTTTCTAAAAATTTTGATAATGATTTTTCTACCATTACCAATTCGTATGTTGGCGCTGTAAGTAATACATTTATTGAGGCTTCTAAAAATTATCAAACACAAAACAGAACCTTATTACAAACGGATTACGTTTTACCAATTAAAAAAAATAGCCAATTTGAAGCCGGTTACAAAGGTAATTTTACTGAAATGAATAATGATTTTAGAGTTGGTAGTCTAGATGCTTTGGGAACTTACACTCCTTATACCAACTTTACCAATGTGTTTGATTACAAAGAAAGAATTAACTCGTTGTACACGCAATTTGGCTCCAAAATAAGCAAATTCTCTTATTTATTAGGATTGCGCTACGAGAACTCCTCTATTGAAAGTAAGTTGTTACTAACTGATTTTTACAAAAATAAAAAATACAGCAACTTCTTTCCAAGTGCTTTTTTAACGTATCAAATTACCGAACAAAGCACCGTTTCTATAAACTATAGCAAACGTATAGAAAGACCTAGAAATAGATTTATTATTCCGTTTCCGAATAACTATACCAGTAACATCAACCTATTTATAGGAAATCCAGATTTGAATCCATCCTTTACCGATGCTTTAGATTTTGGGTATATGAATAAATTTAAAAAAGTAACAGTAACCACTTCGGTGTATTTCAATAAAACAAAAAATCCATATCAATTTGTAAAAAGACCTACAGGAGATATCGTGAGTACTATTGTTAATGGAGTACCTGTAGATACTCCGGTTTACGTTTCTACTTCTATTAATTTAGATAATGATACTCGTTACGGATTTGAATTTAACATGAATTATACTCCTTTTAAATGGTGGAAATTAAACGGAAATTTCAACTTTTTTAGAAGCACTGTAGTTGGTAATTTTCAATATACTCCAATTGGTTCTTTAGACGTAATAAGTCAAGATGTAAATAAAGCATCGTCAAGTTGGTTTACCAGAGTTTCCTCTAAAGTTACTTTGCCCTACAAAATTGATTGGCAAACTAATGCTACTTATAATGCGCCACAAAACACCTTTCAAGGAAAAAGTCTTGGTGTTCTTGCTGCTAATTTAGCATTTAGCAAAGATGTTATGAAAGATAAAGCAACGATTTCTTTAAATGTAAACGACGTTTTTAATTCTAGAAAAAGAATCTCACAAACCAATTTACCTACTTTGAGTTCGTATAGCGAAATGCAGTTTAGACAACGTCAAATTAATCTATCGTTTACGTATCGTTTTAACAAACAAAAAAGCGACAGAGAAAAACAACCTAAAAGAGATGGCGAAGGTGATGGTGGCGATTTTGGAGGATAAAAATAGAAGATGTTCTATGGATTCCCCTCCACTGGAGGGGTGCCCGAAGGGCGGGGTGGTAAATTCTAAACAGAGATACTCCACCAAAACAATTAAAATATCCATCTATAAAAATAGAAAAGCCCCGATATATCGGGGCTTTTCTATTTAAATGCAAACTTATAATTAAGCCTGCTCTAATTCTCTTTTTTCTTTTCTTTCTCTTAACAACTCTCTAGTTGCACCGAATATCCAATAGAATACAAAGTTAATCAAGAACATCATTAACCAAAATCCAATAGTTAAAATGGTTAAGAACAATAAGAAACCTAAATATTGAGCGAATGTAAACATATCTTTTGGTATTTTTCTTAATAAATATAGGTCAAAGATAATTCATATATTTTATTCTACAAATAAATTACAGCAAATTATCAACAGGTTTTTAAACAATTAATACCACTTCTTCTTTTTAAAATAATAGACCATTCCAAGAAGCAATAAAAACATAGAACCAATAATTACAAAATAGCCATATTGCCAATGCAATTCTGGCATATTGTCAAAATTCATTCCATATATTCCTACAATAAAAGTCAAGGGCATAAAGAATACCGAAACTACTGTAAGAGTTTTCATAACCTCATTCATCTTATGACTTTGGGTAGAGAAAAAGAAATTAGAAGCACTATCTAAAGTTGTTAAATCGTATTCAATTTGTTCTAAAAGTTCCAAACTTTTTTGGTGCAATCGTTCAAAGAATGTAAAATTATTGGCTTCTATAGCATCAAAAACATTATCATCTTTAATACTTTTAATAGAATACAACGAATCCCGCAACGGAATGATAGAACGTTTTAAGAAATTATAATTATCCCGATGTTTTTCAATTTGTTCTAAAATAGAAAGATCGGTACTTCGTTTGGATAAATTTATCAATTCTTCTACTTTATCTTCTTCATTTTCAATGGTAATATAGAAATTCTCCATAATAGCATCCAATAACAAAAACAATAAATAATCGGCTTGTTTGGTTCTAACTATCCCCGAATGGGTGCGAATACGTTCTCGAATATGCGTAAAGAAATCACTGCGCTTTTCTTGAAATGAAACTAAAATTCCGTTCTTCAACAAAAAACTAATTTGCTCAACCATAATATTATTCGAATCGGCATCGGGCAACAACGATTTAATATTGAAAAACAAAGTATCGTGGTATTCATCTAGTTTGGTTCGTTTGGTAGTATTTAAAATATCCGATAGCATAAAATTATCTACACCAAGATAATCGCCAATTTTTTTAATAAAATCAGGATCGTTCAAACCATGTACATTAAGCCAATTGACTTTAGAATAATCAATATGCTTTTCCATTTCATTTACATCGAATTCATGAAACTCTGCCAAATCCAAATTATTATAAACAAACAACTGAATTTCCGTTTGTGTGTATTTATGAACACCCGTATATTCTAAAAGTGTTGGTTGCACTTTTTTTCCTTTTTTGTATTTTATTTTTCGCACCGAATATAATTTTGTCTAAATTTATAAATAATTATTTTTTTAAAAGTAATTTTACGCAAAATCATTTGATGAAAACATTATTTATTTTTCTTTTTCTTTCAATAAACCAATTATCCTTCTGTCAAATGGATAATATAAATGGACCTGTGAAATCCATTCATGAAAAAGTAATTTATTTAGAACGCACTGAAAAAAAAGTAGAGGAATTTACCGATGATGAAGGGAATATAATTAGAAGAACTTATTTACTACCAGACGATACTTATTTCAGTCCTTATGGAGAATTTTTTAATAATCCGGATGGAATTGTTGCCAGATTTCCAAAAACATGGTATTACACGCAATATGCAAATTACAAAAATTACAGCAGAACCTTTTCTAAAACGGGGAAAAGAATTAATGAAAAATGGTTTGAATACAATAATAAAGAGTTTGAAAATATTGATTTTAAATATAATGAAAATGACAGTCTTATTTTAAAAACTGTTACAGGATTCACAGATGATTTAACCAAATACAATTATGATAAATTAGGTAAAACAAGTCTTGTTTATATAAATGATTTAGATAAAGAAACAAGGAAAGATAGTTTGACTTTTAAATATAATGAAAATCATAAAGTTATTAGAATAGATTTTTTTCAAAATAATTTTTATCAATTTAGTATGTTTTCCAAATACGATAACAACAATAATCTAATTGAAGAATCCGAATATAATCCTAATTCTTTTATCGATATTAAAGATATAAAAAATGAAGATGATTTATTTAAAACTGATGGAAGCAAATTCATTTATAAAGAAAATTTTTACGATGAAAAAAACAAAAAAATTCAAACTAATGTTTATACTAGAGATGGTGGTAATATTAGCAAACTAAAAAATAAAGTGTTTTATATCTATGATGATTTTAACAATATCATGGAAGAACGAATACAAAATTTTATTGTAAATAGTACCTCAATTAGATATTTTACTTATAAAAATTCCTTATTATTTAACGAAAAATATATTGATAGTGGCAATTCAAAACTTCAAATCAATAAATATTTTTATTACAATGAAACTAATTTTATCATTAAATCGGAAATAAAGGATAGAAATGAATCATTTTTAATTGAATTTAAATATAAATTGGATAAAAAAGGAAATTGGATTAAGCAAACCAAAATAATAAACGGGGTTCCAAAATTTATATTAGAAAGAAAAATAGAATATTACAACTAATGAAAACATTAATTACCAACATACAAGAACTCCTTCAAATTCGTGATGCCTCTATAAAAAAAGTTTCTGGAGCCGAAATGGCAGTTTTACCCTCTATAAAAAATGCCTATTTAATTTTGGAAGACGATCGTATTGCCGACTTTGGTTCAATGGAAAATTGTCCTAACCTCACTACCGATGTTACTATCAATGCAACCGGAAAAGTAGTGCTTCCTGCCTGGTGCGATAGCCATACCCATATAGTATATGCTGGTAATAGGGTTTTGGAATTTGTAGATAGAATAAACGGATTGAGTTACGAAGAAATAGCCAATCGTGGTGGCGGAATACTAAATTCGGCTAAAAAACTAAACGAAACTACCGAGGAAGAACTCTACCAACAATCGAAAGTGCGCTTGGAAGAAGTTATGCAACAAGGCACAGGAGCAGTCGAAATAAAATCGGGTTACGGATTGACAGTAGATGGGGAACTAAAAATGCTTCGGGTAATAAAAAGACTATCCCAAAATTATCCTATTAAAATAAAAGCAACCTTTCTTGGAGCCCACGCCTTTCCTACAGAATATAAAGACAACCATTCGGGTTACATCGATTTAATTGTAAACGAAATGTTGCCGAAAATTGCTACCGAAAATCTAGCCGATTACATTGATGCTTTTTGTGAAACAGGATATTTTTCGGTAGAAGAAACCGAACGCATTATGGAAGCCGGTAAAAAATACGGCTTGATTGCTAAAATCCATGTTAACCAATTTAATGCTATTAACGGAATTGCAGCCTGTGTAAAACATAACGCTTTATCGGTAGATCATCTTGAAGTAGTAACTGACGAGGATATTGCGGTGTTGAAAAATTCCGAAACCATGCCGGTGGCTTTGCCTTCTTGCTCCTATTTTATAAGCATACCTTACACCCCAGCCAGAAAAATGATGGACGCCGGATTACCTTTAGCCTTGGCAACCGATTTTAACCCTGGCACTACCCCATCTGGAAACATGAATTTTGTAGTAGCAACTGCTTGCATCAAAATGAAAATGACTCCCGAAGAAGCCATTAATGCGGCAACCATAAACGGTGCTTATGCACTGGGTATTTCTGACACTCACGGAAGTATTACCATTGGAAAGAAGGCTAATATTATTATCAGCAAACCTGTTACGTCTTTTTACCAATTGCTTTATGCTTTTGGTACTAACTTGATTGAAGATGTATTTATAGAAGGAAAAAGAATTCAATAATTATTTTACCATTTCTACAAAATCCTTTTCGGAAATAATTGCTATTCCAAGTTGGTTTGCTTTTTCTAATTTAGCAGGTCCCATGTTTTCTCCTGCAATAACAAAATCGGTTTTGGCAGAAATAGAACTTCCTACTTTACCCCCATTATCTTCAATAGATTTCTTTAATTCATCTCTCGAGAATAGTTCAAACACACCCGAAACCACAAATATTTTTCCAACTAGTTTATCAGTAGCATTGGGGTTGAATTTCTCTATTAATTCTAGTTGTACTCCAAAGTTTTTTAAACGTTCAATAATTTCACAATTAGTTTTATTTTCAAAAAATTCTATCACGCTTTGTGCAATTCGCTCCCCTATTTCATCTACCAAAATCAAATCCATTAGTGATGCTTGACGCAAGGCTTCGATAGTTTTATAATGTTTGGCTAATTTCTTAGCAACGGTTTCTCCGACATAACGAATTCCGATTGCAAACAAAACTCGTTCAAACGGAACTTCCTTAGATTTTTCAATTCCATTTACTAAATTCTCTGCACTTTTTTGCGCCATTCGCTCCAACGGAATTACTTGATCTACGGTCAATTCATACAAATCGGAATAGTCTTTAACTAAGTCATTTGCATACAACAAAGCAACGGTTTCTCCTCCTAAGCCCTCGATATCCATGGCTTTTCTAGAAATATAATGCTGAATTCTACCAATAATTTGTGGTGGACAACCATAAAAATTAGGACAAAAATGATTCGCTTCTCCTTCTTTTCGAGTTAGTTCCGAATGACATTCCGGGCAAAGGGTAATATATTTTGTCGGTTCTGCTTGAGAACCTCTTTGAGCAACGCCAATGATTTTCGGAATAATTTCTCCTCCTTTTTCCACAAAAACAGTATCTCCTACACGGATATCTAGTTTTTCAATTTGGTCAGCATTGTGCAACGAAGCACGTTTAACAATAGTTCCGGCTAGTTGTACTGGCTCTAAATTAGCCACTGGTGTTATTGCGCCTGTTCGTCCAACTTGGTACGAAATGGAGTTTAAAACGGTAGTTACTTGTTCCGATTTGAATTTATAGGCAATAGCCCATCGCGGAGATTTTGCAGTGTAACCCAATTCATTTTGAAGATTAAAATCATCCACTTTAATCACAACGCCATCGGTTTCATAAGGCAAATCGTGGCGGTGCACATCCCAATAATTTATAAATTCAAAAACTTCCTCCAAATTAGTTGCCAATTTAGATTGACTAGGAACTTTAAATCCCCAATTTCTGGCAACTTCCAATCCGGTATGTTGTGTTGTAAAAGGTAAATTGTTTCCAATAATAAAATACAACAAGCAATCTAATGGTCGCTTAGCAACTTCGGCACTGTCTTGTAATTTCAAACTTCCAGAAGCCGTGTTTCTAGGATTAGAATAAGGCAATTCACCAATATCCAATAATTCCTGATTCATTTTTTCAAATCCTTCTAATGGTAGAATTATTTCTCCTCGAATATCAAATCTAGGAGGATAATTTCCGGTGAGTTGCAACGGAATGGATTTTATAGTTTTTATATTATTAGTCACATCATCCCCTTGAAATCCATCGCCACGGGTAACTGCTTTTAAAAGTTTTCCATCTTGGTAAGTAATTGATATGGAAGCACCATCATATTTTAGTTCGCAGGTATATTGCAAAGGAACATTCCCTAAAACCTTTTGGATTTTAATTTCCCAATCTTGCAAATCTTCTTTGGAATACGAATTATCTAAAGAATACATTCGATTTTCATGCACTACAGTTTGAAAATTTTTTGTAATAGTTCCTCCAACACGTTGCGAAGGGGAATTTGCATCAAAATATTCGGGATGTTGCGCTTCTAAATCTTGAAGTTCTTTTAATTTTTGATCGAATTCAAAATCAGAAATAGTTGGTCTATCCAGCACATAGTAGTTATGGTTGTGGAGGTTAAGTACTTGTCGTAACTCTTGAATTTTTTGTAGAATGTCCATAATAAAGTAATGGCTAGATTAGTTCGTTTCGCGTACTAAAATAGCCATTTATTTTCAATTTAAAAGAAAAATATCTTATTGAATTATTGTATTTATTTGAACATACAATTGCCCATCGCTTAAAATTGCGCCTTCGGTAATTAGATGGAAAATAGCAGCATTACGATCGCCATCGTATTCTTTTTTACCCAGATGCATTTCTACTGTTTCTGTAAATAAATTGTCGCTCAACCAAACCATGCCTTCTTTGCCCATAAAATCTACATCAGTTACCAAAGATTTTATAACCATAGATTCGATATGGTTTTCTTGACAATGAAATAGAAATATATGATTTTTAGAAAAATGTTCTAAAAATTGAGCATTGGTTAATACGTTTTCCCAAATTAAATCAGAAAAAACATCCAGTTGTTGTTCTGCAACTTCAGGAGTATTACTTTTTATTGTATCCCATTCTTTTTTATCAATAGATTGGGATGCTAAGAAGGTTGCAAATTCTTGGTGCAATTCTTCAAATTGTTCTTTAGTTAATCTTTTGTATTTCATACATGTCTGTTTTTTTTTTAGCCACAAAGGCACTAAGTCGCTAAGATTTTTTGTTATATTAATATATAAAGTTATTTAAAATTCATCAAATAACTTAATGTTTTTATGCCTTGGTGTCACTATAAAAAAAAATCCCGATTTACATCGAGATTTTTATTATAAGATAGAGATAAAATTAAACCTCAGCAAGAATTTCATAAGGTAATTCAACTACTACATCTCTGTGTAATCTTACAGAAGCTGTGTATTTACCAGTACGTTTAACAGTACCGCTAGTGATGAATTTTCTTTCGATAGTTTGTCCTGCTTTTTCTAAAGCTGCAGCGATATCTATATTGGTAATAGAACCAAATAATTTTTCACCACCTGCTTTAGAGGTAATTTTAATATCTAAAGCTTTCAATGCATCTGCAATTTTGTTTGCATCAGCAACTACTTTAGCCTCTTTATGTGCTTTTTGCTTTAAGTTTTCAGCCAATACTTTCTTTGCAGATGGAGTAGCTAATTGAGCAAATCCTTGTGGAATTAAGAAATTACGACCGTAACCAGCTTTTACTGATACAATATCATCTTTAAATCCTACGTTTTGAACGTCTTGTTTTAATATAAGTTCCATGTTGTTGTCCTTATTATAGAAGTTAGGTTCCCTTTTAGGAGAAACCAACAACTGTTGATTTTAAATTATTTTAATAAATCGGCTACATATGGCATTAAAGCCAAGTGACGAGCTCTTTTTACAGCAACTGACACTTTTCTTTGATACTTCAATGAAGTTCCTGTTAAACGACGAGGAAGAATTTTCCCTTGTTCGTTAACGAATTTTAATAAGAAATCTGCATCTTTATAATCAATATATTTGATTCCAGATTTTTTGAAACGACAATACTTTTTAGTTTTGTTAGTTTCTATATTCAAAGGCGTTAAATATCTAATATCTCCGTCTTTTTTTCCTGAAGCTGATTGTTGTAATGTTGCCATAATTAAGCTTTTGCTACTTTAAGTTTTTCTCTTCTTCTTTCTGCCCAAGATATAGCGTGTTTATCAAGACTTACAGTCAAGAAACGCATAACTCTTTCGTCACGTCTAAATTCAGTTTCAAAAGCAATTAATACTTCTGGTGACACTTGGAATTCAAATAAATGGTAAAAACCACTTTTTTTGTTTTGGATTTCATAAGCTAATTTTTTTAAGCCCCAATCCTCTTTGGATACCATCTTTGCTCCTCTAGTTGTAAGAAAATCTTCAAATTTGCTTACTGTTTCCTTTACCTGAACTTCAGATAAAACGGGATTTAAGATGAAAACAGTCTCGTAATGATTCATAATAAATATGTTTTTAATTATATAAAATTGGGTGCAAAAGTAATCATAAGTTTTAAATAAACAAGTAAAAATCACTTTTAATCGCTAAACGGGTAAAAAAGTATACAAACATTAGGTGGGAATTAAAAAAAAAAATACTTTAGCATATTCAAATCCAAAAATTTGACTAAATCATGAAATTAAACTGTGTAGTAGTTGATGACAGTTCTTTGCAAAGAATAGTCATAACTAAGTTAGTAAACAACCATCCTAACTTACAGCTTGTTGGGGATTTTTCTAATGCAATTGAAGCAAAAAATTGTATTACAGTTAATTCAGTAGATTTAGTTTTACTGGATATTGAGATGCCTGTAATTAGCGGGTTTGATTTTATTGATGGTTTGAAAATAAAACCACAAATTATTTTTATTACCTCCAAAGCAGAATATGCATTAAAAGCATTTGATTACGATGCTACTGATTATCTTCAAAAACCTATTTTATTAGAACGTTTTAATGCTTCCATTAAAAGAGCGTTGGATTTTCATCAAATGAAACGAGAAAATTATGAAGAAGAAGGCGATCATATTTTTATAAAAAGCAATCTTAAAAAACTTAAAATTTTTACTAATAAAATTAAATGGATTGAAGCCTATGGCGATTATGTTAAAGTAGTTACCGAAGAGGATACTAATTTAGTTTTATCTACTATGAAATCGTTCGAAAAGGATTTGCCTTCTGAAAAATTCATAAGAGTTCATAAATCGTACATAATTAATATTGACAAAGTAGAACGTTTTAACAGCAAGTTTGCCGAAATTGGAATGACCAAAATTCCGCTAAGTAGAAACAAAAAAGAAGGGTTAATCAAAGCCTTATCTATAGATCAATAAAAATCTACGTTTGCTACAACTTTTATTGCTCTATATTGTGCAATAGCTTCAAAACTATTCAGGATTTTCTGAATGGTTTTTTTTGTATTTAACAAAGAACCATTTTGCGGAATTTTCACCATAATAGTTCGAATATATTCGTTGCGGATTCTATTAATTCCGGGTTCTTCTGGGCCAAGTACTGGCATTTGCAAATTTTGCTGCAATACTTGATACAACCACATAGACCCTTCTTTTAATTTATCGAAATCTTTATGTTTTAACGTCAATTTTATCAAACGAAAATAAGGCGGATACCTATAGATAAGTCGTTCATAGAGTTGTTCTTTATACATTCCTTCGTAATCATTGTGGGTAACCTGCTGGATTACATTATGATTAACATTATACGTTTGAATAATAACTTTTCCACGTTTATCGGCTCTTCCTGCCCTACCCGCTACTTGTGTCATCATCTGAAAACTTCGCTCGAAAGCCCTAAAATCGGGATGGTACAACATGGTGTCGGCATTCATTATTCCAACCAAAGTAACGTTGTCAAAATCCAATCCTTTGGCTAGCATTTGGGTTCCAACTAGGATATCTATTTCTCTATTTTTGAAACTATCAATTAATTTTTCAAAACTGTATTTCCCGCGAGTGGTATCTTGATCCATTCGCTTGATGTTTTTGGTAGGAAATAATTCTGCTAATTCCAATTCGATTTGTTCGGTACCAAAACCTTTTGCCGAAATATCTGTACTAGAACAGGCATGGCAATTAGTAGGTTTTGCAATAGAATAGCCGCAATAGTGGCATCGCAATTGGTTTTTGAATTTATGATAGGTCAAACTCACATTACAACTGGTGCATTGCGGAATATGTCCGCAGGTGGTACATTCTAAAACTGGAGAAAACCCACGTCGATTTTGAAAAAGAATAACTTGCTCTCCCAAACTCAAAGCATCGGTAATTGCTTCAATTAAAGTAAGGCTAAAATGTCCTTTCATTCTTTTCTTGAAGTAATTTTCTTTTAAATCTACCAATTCCACTTCGGGCAAAGGTGCTTTACCAAACCGTTCTTTGATGGAAATCATTCCAAATTTTCCCGATTGGGCATTAAAATAGGTTTCAATACTTGGCGTTGCCGAACCTAATAAAACTTTTGCTTTTTGGGCTTGCGCCAAAACTATTGCCGCATCTCTAGCGTGGTATCGTGGTGCTGGGTCTTGCTGTTTGAACGTTTGCTCGTGTTCTTCATCAATAATAATCAAACCTAAATTGGAAAACGGCAAAAATAAAGACGACCTCGCTCCTATTACAATTTTGGCTTTATCCGATTTTTCTAGAACTTGGTTCCAAACTTCCACCCTTTCGTTATTAGAATATTTCGAATGAAAAACAGCAACCTCGTTCCCAAAATGCTGTGTTAGTCGAGAAACCAATTGCGTAGTAAGTGCAATTTCGGGCAACAAATACAATACTTGTTTGCCTTGCGATAAATAGTCTTCAATAAGTTTGGTGTAAATTTCAGTCTTTCCAGAAGAAGTTACTCCGTGCAAAAGCGAAACTTCTTTAGTTTTAAAACTTTCTCCAATTTCAGTATAAGCCTGATTTTGCGCCTCACTTAAAACTAGATTAGTATCTTTTTTATTTCTGTCAAAATTTACTCGGTCTTGTTGCAGATGGTATTCTTCAAAAATATTTTTATCTATCAATGCTTTAATCACCGCAGCCGAAGTTTGAGAAACTTCCGTCAATTGTTTTACCGAAATTGGCTTTTTGTCTTTAGCATTCAACTGAAAATAATGCATCAATAAATCCTTTTGTTTGGCACCTTTTAAAGAATCTAACAATGCCATCAAACTAGCATCAGAAGTATAATCCTCATGCAAACGGATATATCTAATCAACTTTGGCTTATATTCTTCCTGCATTTCTTCTTGCAAGGAAAGTATGTCTTTATTGAGCAGTTTTTGAACAATAGGAAAAATATTTTTCTTGTTCAGAATTGCCATAATGTCTTGCACTTTCAATGAACTCTGTTGTTGTAATGCTTCGTAAATTAAGAATTCATCATCGGATAATTCCTTAACATCCACAGTTACCTCTTTTTTTGGAGAGATGATAGTTTCGCTTTCTAAAATAAAAGCCGATGGCATTGCTCCTCGATACACATCGCCAATGGAACACATATAATAAGAAGAAATCCATTGCCAATGGGCTATTTGAAACTCGTTTACAATAGGTTTTTCGTCTAATATTTGATCAATTTCTTTGGCTTCGTATAATGTTGGCGGCAACTGGTGGAGGTCAATTACCAAGGCCGTATATATTTTACTTTTGCCGAAAGGCACTGCAACGCGCATTCCTTTTTGAATATAATGATACTCGGCTTCCGAAACTCTGTAAGTGAAAGTTTTTGGTAAAGAAAGTGGTAAAAGTACTTCGATGAAATGCATTTTAAGTTTATTGTTGATGGTTTTGGGTTTTGGGTTTTGCAACTCAAATAAATTATTTTACTCGATACCAATATTGGGTTCTTCCAAAAAGTGAAATTCCTATATATCCTCTAACCTTTAGTTTGTCTTTAGATTCTAATGTAATGTAACATTTGTAAAGTTTTCCGTTTTTAGGATCTAAGATTTTACCTCCGCTATATTCGGCTCCGTCTTTAGTTAATCCTTTAATAAAAGTTATTCCTAAAATTGGTTTGTCTTTATCGAATCCTTCACACAAAATACATTTTCTATTTCGATGTTGTGGTTCTAAAATTTCTACTACTTTGCCATAAATCTTACCGTCTTTTTCATAAATTTCTACAATTCCTTTTTCTTTTTTGGTTTCATCATCCACAGTTTTCCACCTTCCTAAAACCGATTGTGAAAAAGACAATTGAATTGCAAAAAAAAAGAAAATTAGGACTAATTTTTTATTGATCATAAGTAGAAATGTTTTTTAGATCTTTGCTTTCTTCTTGCATACGCAACCTATAAATAGTCGCATTTAGTTCGAATCCTAAAAGCAAAATCATACTGTTAATCCATATAAAAAACATTACAATTAATAAGGTTCCGATGGAGCCATACAACTCATTATATTTTGAAAATTTAAGAACCCAAATTCCGAAAAAGTAAGAAGTGATAATGGTTAATAGTGTAGTAAATACAGATCCTATAGAAATAAAAGAGCGTTTTCTATCTTGTTTTGTTCCGAATTTAAACAATAAGGAAGTTGTTATAAGAATCATCAAAACCACAAAGGCATACCTTCCCATTTCTATTAATGGAATATTATCGGACAACACATCTTGAATTTTTGTTTTTTGAATAAAAACTTCAAATATTACGATGGCTGCAACGGTAATTATCAAAATTAACGAAAGTATGATTGACAATCCCAAAGAGATGAAATATTGTCTGAAATATTTGCGCTTTAAAGTTACGTGATGCGAACTTTCAAAACCTCCAAGAATCGCATTCACACCATTCGCCATAAGGAAAATAGCCATAAAAAAACCTGTAGATAATAAGCCCGAATGACTATTATGTAAGATATCGTTTATAATTTTAGCAACAGCATCAAAAGTGGTTGGTGGCAAGCTTTGGTGCACAAAATTCATAAAATCCTCTTGAAATCCAACTATCGGAATGTAAGGAATCAAATTCAAAATAAATAAAGCAAACGGAAACAGTGCCATAAAAAAACTAAACGCAATGGCTGTAGCACGATAAGAAACCGCACCTTCTACAATTCCGATGATGTAAAGTTCCAATAAATCGTAAAACGATAAGCCGTGTAACCAAGGTAATTTAATAGATTTACCTAGCATGACTAATTGCCTCACTACCGGAATTTTCATTAATTTATCTTCAATTTCTATACTCATATTTTTATTTCGAAAAAGGATATAGTATTCTAATTAAATCGCTTTCAAACTCAAATCCATATTATAAACCGAATGGGTTAACGCGCCAGAAGAAATATAATTCACTCCGCATTCTGCATACTCCCGAATGGTGTTTTCATTGATATTCCCTGAGGATTCTGTAAGACATTGGTTACCTATTAAGGCAACAGCCGTTTTAGTGTCTTCAAAATTAAAGTTGTCAATCAGTATTCTATAAACCCCATCGTTTTGAAGGATTTCTTTTATTTCATCTAGATTTCTAGCCTCTACAATTATTTTTAAATCCTTGTTATTGGACTTCAAATATTGTTTGGTTTTGGTTATTGCATTGGTAATTCCACCAGCAAAATCAATATGGTTATCCTTTAGCATAATCATATCGTACAAAGCAAAACGATGGTTTTCGCCACCACCAATGGTCACCGCCCATTTTTCGCAAGCACGAAATCCTGGAGTGGTTTTTCTAGTATCTAAAATTTTAGTATTGGTACCTTGTAGAATATCAACGTACTTTTTGGTTTTTGTAGCGATAGCGCTCATTCGTTGCATCGAATTAAGTACCAAACGCTCGGCTTTCAATATAGATTGGGAACTTCCGGAAACATAAAAAACTACGTCGCCATGTGTAACCGAAGCACCATCTTGAATAAGAGTTTCAACTACTAAATTAGCATCCACAAAATTAAAAATCATTTTTGCAAATGCTACTCCGGCAATAATTCCGGTATCTTTCACTAATAGTTTGGCTTTCCCTTCTGCCGAAGCAGGAATACAAGCCAAAGAAGAATGATCGCCATCGCCTACATCTTCGCGAATAGCATTTTGGATAATTAATTGGAGTTCGTTTTGAAATTGTATTTCAGAAATCATAATCGTAATTTGAAATGCTAAAATAATTAAAAATCTTGATTAAAAAGTAGATAAAAAGGGAAATTGATTTAAAGTTTCTAAATTTTAAATCACCCATAAAAATAAAAAAATATACGAGTTATAGTATTTTTTAAAAATAATATTTATATTTACCTATTAGCAATTTATAAAAAATACTAACCATGGCAAAAAGTCAAGACGCAAAGAAAACAGAAAAAAAGGAACCTCTTAAAACTGCAAAAGAGAAGAAGGAAGAAAAAAGAATAAAAAAAAATACTCCTAAAAGAGATTAAAACAGTACTCCTCAATTGTATTTCAGTTGGGGAGTTTTAAAAATCAAAGCAGTCTAAGAAATTTTTCTTAATAAGAATTGGATTACTGACAAAAAACAAGTTTTAGAATTTCTTTGAAAAAAAGATACAAACCGCTAAATAAAAACATCATGAGTTTACAAATTATACACGGTGGAAACGGAAAACCTGCAGGGGTTTTTATACCTATGGACGATTGGGAAATTATGAAAGAAGAATACCAAAACCTGCAAGCGTGGGAAGAACCAGAACCAACGAAAGCCGAAGTTTTAGCTGGAATAAAAGAAGCTATTGAAGAAGTAAAATTGATAAAAGAAGGAAAAATAAAAGCAAAATCTTTAAAGGAATTATTGAATGAGTTATAAAATTGTTTCTACCCATACATTTGATAGAGAACTAAAAAGACTTGCTAAAAAGCATCGTTCTATTAAAGCAGATATTGGAGAACTTGGCGAACAGTTAGAAAAAAACCCTACTATGGGTGATGAAATAATTAAACATTGCTACAAAATACGCATGGCAATTACTAGTAAGAATAAAGGAAAAAGCGGTGGCTCTAGAGTGATAACCTATGTATATATCAACCAAGAAACCGTTTTCTTACTCTCTATCTACGACAAAGGGGAACAGGAAGATATAAGCAACAACGAACTCAAAATGATGATTGAAAGTTTAGGATTAGAATAAAAAAAAAGGCAATTGCCTCATTTTTTTTAAAAACCTTTATTATTTGCTTCGAGGTCGGGAGACCATCGAAGAGCAAGCTACACTCTTCGCGTAGCTGGGAGATTCGTGTTATTTCTGCTGGCGCCAGCTGGGGGTATTACTACTTATTTCAAATATTTCACCATCATTACTTTCATATTTTATCAATCCATCTTTTTTATCCCAAAAGAATGATTTCAAATAATTATTTCCATAGTTATTGGCATTTACTTCACTCTGAAATAAATAAGAATTATTATAAATTTTTCCAGTAGTTGATAATACAACTTTTTGCTTAATTAATTTAGAAATAACATCAGAAAATTCAAGTCCAAATATTCTGAAGAATGGAGCAGTTTCTTTATCAATGTTACTTTTAATTATTGAAATTTCACTCTCACAGTATGATTCATTATGACAAATATTTGATTTTAAATCAATATTTATTCCCTGATTTTGTGTATTTCCTATAGTAAACCATTCACAATATTCATTTGTGAAAAACTCATTTTTTTCTGTGACAAATAATGTATCAACATTCCCTCTATTGCTTTTAAAAACTAAAATATCGCCTCTTTTATACGGATTTAACCATTCTTTTTCACTATCCTTTAAATCAACCTGTCTGCAATTACAAGAATAAAGCATAATAAATACTAAAAAAAATATTTTTTTCATATGTATCGTCCTAAAATAAATTTACAAAATTTCAGTCCTAATTATTGTTATACAATAATAGTGTTTTTTACATAATAATTTCCTACTTTTATTTTATTTCAAAAAATCAAGTAACAATTTCCTCGCTTACTCGTCTTACTTTTAAAATAATATCCCTTGGAAACAATACTATCAATAAAAAATCTGCACAAGCGTTACGGCAAAGTACATGCTGTGAATAACGTATCTTTTGAAATACTAAAAGGCAATGTCTATGGCATACTTGGCCCTAATGGCAGCGGAAAATCTACTACTTTAGGAATTGTATTAAATGTTGTTAATAAAACTTCTGGAGAATATTCTTGGTTTGATGGCGCTATGGAAACGCACGAAGCCTTGAAAAAAGTTGGTGCTATTATTGAGCGACCAAATTTTTATCCTTACATGACGGCTGAGGAAAATTTGAAATTAGTTTGCAAAATTAAAGGCATCAATTACTCTAAAGTTACCGAAAAACTAGAAGTTGTTGGTTTGCTAGAACGAAAAGACAGCAAGTTCAACACCTTTTCTTTAGGGATGAAACAACGATTGGCAATAGCCTCGGCATTGTTGAACGATCCTGAAATATTGATTTTAGACGAGCCAACTAATGGTTTAGATCCACAAGGAATTCATCAAATTAGAGATATTATCAAGCACATTGCAAGCCAAGGAACTACCATTTTATTGGCGTCGCATTTATTGGATGAAGTTGAAAAAGTATGTTCTCATGTTGTGGTCTTGCGCAAAGGAGAAATTTTATATTCTGGAACGGTGGCAGGAATGGCGTCTGGAAATGGCTATATTGAAGTGCAAGCAGCCGATACTAAAGTATTAATTGCAGCACTAGAAAACTATCCTCTTATTGACCGAATTGTAGAAACAGATGGTAAAGTAGAAATCTATTCGAAAACCGATATAGATACCGCTCTTTTAAACCAATTTTTGACGGACAAATCTATCTATCTCAGCCATTTGGTGCAACGTAAAAACAGTTTAGAAGACCATTTTTTACAATTAACAGGTAAATAAAAACGAAGAACTCCTTATTCTAAAACTAAAAAAATGAAACGATTACTCTCTATAGAATTACAAAAAATCTGGAAAAACAGAGCCAGCAAAGTATTAACCATTACTTACTTCGGATTACTAAGTTTAATTGCGTTGGTGGCTTCCATAAAATTTGACGTAGGTCCAATTCACATTAATATTGCCGATCAAGGCGTTTTCAACTTTCCTTTTATTTGGCATTTCAATTCTTTTATTGCTGTGTTTGCCAAAGTGTTTTTTGCAGTAATTATTGTATCGATGATGTCTAACGAATACAGTTATGGCACTTTGAAACAAAACTTAATAGACGGTATGAGCAAGCAAGAATTTATTGCTTCTAAATTCCTTACAGTAGTAGCATTTTCAGTAGTTTCTACGGTTTTTGTATTTCTAATATCCTTAATTCTAGGATTGTTTTTTTCTTCTTATAACGAAGTGGGAATTATTTTCTCTAGAATGGAGTATTTACTAGCCTATTTTGTAAATCTAGTTGGATTTTTCTCCTTCTGTTTATTTGTAGGAATCCTTATTAAACGTTCGGCTTTTGCTTTAGGATTTCTGTTTCTTTGGTTTCTTATTGAATGCCTTCTAGTATATTCTAAATATGGTTTTACAAGTTCTGTAAGTAGATTTTTACCTTTAGAATCGATGTCGCAACTTTTAATTGAGCCTTTTACTAAACTATCGGCAATTAAAACCATCAATTCCCAAATTGGAATTGTAAACGTAAAAGATTATGATGTGCATTTCACAACCATTCTTATCGTTTTAACTTGGACTGCAATTTTCGTTTACTCCTCTTATTTACTTTTGAAAAAAAGAGATTTATAGTATTTAAAGACTTAACCAACAACTCTTTTCTGTTGTTTTTAAATTTTAAAAGTAAGACCTATTAAACTATAATCAGTTTTTTAGGTCTTACTTTTTTTATTGTCTAATTTCAAATAGAAACAAATGTTAAAGGATATTTTTCTATTAAAAGATATTTAAAAAAAATAGTACTTTTATGCCCATGAAAAAGACCCTACTTCTATATATATTACTTATCGCATTGTTTTCAATAAATTGTAATTCGCAATTTAGTAAAACACATTATATTCCGCCATTGTCCAACTCGGATAGTCAAGACCCTCAAGGACAATATATTTACATTTCCTGTCCAAGTGTAACGCCTGTAAGTTTTGTTATTCAAGAAATTGGAGGAGCATCTATTTCAGGATCGGTAAGTAGAGATGCACCCTATGTATATAACATTGGTTCGGGATTTGACACCCAATTATTAATTTCTAAAAGTGATGTAAATACCATAAAAAGCAACAAAGGATACATCATTAATGCACAAGATTTAGTTTATGCCAATGTTAGATTAACTTCTACCACACAAAACAATCAGGCTGGTGGCTTAGTATCTAAAGGTAGCGCTGCTCTTGGAACTCATTTCAGAATTGGTGCCTTTATTAATACTGGCGCGCCCTCCACTACTTCCAATCATTATACTTTTGCTACAATATTGGCAACAGAAAATAATACTACCATTTCCTTTGCGGATATTAAACCTGGTGTGCAACTTATTAATAATACTGCAGCAGGAAGCAATCCTTCTAACATCACACTAAATGCTGGACAAAGTTTTGCTATAGCGGTAGTGGGACCAACTATTGCGAACAAAGACGGTTTAATTGGTGCTTCAATTACTTCCGATAAACCAATTGCGGTAAATTGCGGCTCTTTTGCAGGAAGTAACGGTACTACTACCAATCTAGATTTAGGAATAGATCAAATAGTTTCTGCAGAAAGAACTGGAATGGAATATATTTTTGTAAAAGGTTCTGGAGTAGATGTAACCGAAAGACCGCTATTAATAGCCGATTCAAACAATACCGAAATTTACCTAAACGGAAGTGCTACTCCCACTACAACTTTAAATTCAGGACAATACTTGGCGCTTAGCGGAACGGATTTCTCTTCCGACGGAAATCTGTATGTAAGAAGTTCCAAGAATATTTTTGCTTACCAAGGAATTGGTGGTTCTTCTAGCCAAGCCAATCAAAACATGTGCTTTGTTCCGCCATTGAGTTGTCAAACTCCTAAATCAATTAATAATATTCCGCTAATTAATGAAGTTGGAAGTTTAACAGATTTTACAGGAACAGTATGTATTGTTACTAAAACAGGTGCAACTTTAACTTTTATTATTG
This sequence comes from Flavobacteriaceae bacterium, assembly GCA_947451525.1. Taxonomy (GTDB): domain Bacteria; phylum Bacteroidota; class Bacteroidia; order Flavobacteriales; family Flavobacteriaceae; genus Flavobacterium. The sequence continues at coordinate 61,817 of CANFZM010000005.1, read as the reverse complement.
ACGGAGTGAACTATACTTTTGCCACTTTACCTTCAAGTCTAAATGTTACAGGCCCCTTTAATGTTACTGGAAACCCTGATTTTGTGACTTATAACATTGAAGGATTGACTGGGAATGTTTCGGTTTTTTCTACAGAACAAGTATATGTTTCTTATTACGGTTCCAGTGGAGCCGCTACTTATGGTGGTTATTATTCTGGATTTACTTTTAAACCTGAAATTGTTTTTCAACCAGCGGTTACCACAATTTCCGATTGTATTCCTAACATTAATCTTAATGTTAATGCAATTAGCAACTTTGATGTGTACCAATGGTATTTTAATGGAAATCCTATTTCGGGAGCAAATTCAAATAACTACATCCCAACTCAGCCAGGGTATTATAAGATAAAAGCATCACTAACTGCATGCGGAATTGATTTTTATTCGGATGAAATCCCCGTAAGTTCTTGCGCAATAGATACCGATAATGATGGCATCAACGACAATATTGATATTGATCTCGATAATGATGGCATCACAAATTGCAACGAATCCCTTGGAGATCAAGGCATATCGCTAGCAAATATAACTACAGGAACTATAAATGTAGGTACTACCTATTCCAATACGTTTAATGGTACAGTAACCACTTCAACAGCAACAAGCACAACACCATTAACAGGAAGTTCGGATGGAAGTTTTATTACTGATGTCCCTGCAGGAAAAACGAGTTTTGTAAAATACACCATGAGTTTTACACAACCTATTTCATTGGTCATGGAATATGTTTCCACTGCAAACACTACTGATTTATTAGATTCTAACGGCGATTTTATCTTGAATTCTCCAATCAATAAAACGATTACAGTATTAAATCCAAACAATCAATTATTGATCGACACTAATTATGACGGAATTTATGAAAGTGGTATCACCCAATATTCCTCTTTTGAAATTCGTTTCCGACTTAACAGCACTGTCCCATTAGCAGCAGGTGCAGGAACATTCAAATTTTTAACTAATAATTCCAATACCCTAATTTTTACGCATAAAAATCTTTCGGAAACCCTTGGCGATAGAGCAACTTTCAAATTACATGCTACTTGCATATCTAAAGATTCGGATAATGATGGCGTTCCAGACCAAGCCGATTTAGATAGTGATAATGACGGAATTTTAGATTATATAGAAGCACAAGGAGCAACCTTCACCCCTATTTCTCATGTGGATGCCAACCACGACGGAATGGACGATGCATTTGGAACCGGAATTACTCCTGTAGATTCGGATGCCGATGGAGTTATAGATTATTTAGATTTAGATTCCGATAACGACGGGATTTTCGATGTAAATGAATCTGGTTCAGGTGCATTAGATGCTAATTTAAATGGAGTAATCGACGGAAATGCTTTTGGAGTAAACGGTTTAGCAGATTCGGTTGAAACAACACCAGATAGCAACCTTCTAAATTATACCCTTGCCAATACCGATGCCGATGCACTTAATAATTATTTGGATATTGATAGTGATTCCGATGGTTGTTTAGATGCTGCAGAAGCAGGTTATACTCAATTTGACAGCGGTGCTGGAACATTAGGAACTGCTGTTCCTCCAGTAGTAAATGCAAACGGAATTGTAACTAGTGGTCCTGCATATATTATCCCGAGTCAAGATTATGTCATTGGAGCACCAATAACCATAACCGTACAACCGCAAGATGCAATAACATGTGAAAATCAAAATGCTACTTTTACCATTACTTCCAATACCGTTACTTCCTACCAATGGCTAATTTACAACGGAACCACATGGGCAAACGTGGTTAATAATGCTATTTATTCTGGAGCAACTACTAACACCTTGGCAATTTCAAGTGTTAGCCCATCTATGAGTGGCTATCAGTACAAAGTTATTTTGAACAAAAACGGAAATAAATGCGGATTGGTATCTGCTCCCGCAACGCTTACTACTTATGCTTTACCAGTCTTAACAAGTCCTATTACCTTAAAACAATGTGATAATGATACCGATGGAATTTCCGATTTTAACTTAACGGTTAACAATTCACAAATATCCACCAACTTTTCTACAGAAACGTTCACTTATTTCACAACACAAGCCGGAGCAAACACTAATGATCCTTTGGTTAAAATAGCCAACCCTATTGTTTACAACAGCGGTAGCGGAACCGTTTGGGTGAGAGTAGAAAGTGTACATGGCTGTTTTAGTGTAGGTCAAATAAATTTAATTGTATCGGTTACCCAAATTAATGCTGCTACTTTTCATAAATATTTCACTCTTTGTGATGATAGCGTTACTGGTGTTTCTTCGGATACCGATGGGACTTCCGTATTTAATTTTAGTAGTGTAACGAATGATATCAATGCTATTTTGCCAATACCAAGTTCGAATTATACCATAAAATATTATGCTAATAATGCCGATGCTTTGGCGCAAACCAATGCCATTAATCCTGCAGCATATAGAAATACAACAATCAACCAACAATTGATTTACGTAAGAATAGACAGTAATAATTACCAAGGTTGCTTCGGATTAGGGCCATTTATCACCCTAACAGCAGAAGCACTTCCGGTGGCTACACCTGTAAATGCTGCTAATACTATCCGTAATTGCGATAATGATCAAGATGGTATTTTTACATTTGACACCTCAACACTTCAGGCAACTATCCTTAACGGACAAACCAACAAAACGGTAACTTATTATGATGCCACTGGAACGGTAATAAACCCAATTCCAACCTTCACCGTAAATACTACCCAAACTATAACCGTTAGAGTAACCAACAATCTTACGCAAGCATCCAACGGACCTTGTTATGATGAAGAAACAATAACATTTATCGTTGATAAATTGCCTCAAATTTTCACCATACCAGCAATACAATTAAATAAATGTGATAACGAAGCGAATCCTGCTTTGCAAAACGGAATTTATCCATTTGACACCACAAACTTTGAAAGTATTCTTCTAGGAACCCAAACTGGTATGAACATTTCCTTTACTTTACAAAACGGACAAGTGTTACCGCATCTTCCAACTACTTTCAACACAGGAACTCAAAATGTACTTGTAACCATTACCAATCCGTTAAATGCAAGTTGTCCTGCAACAACTACATTAAATTTTGTAGTAAATCCAATTCCAAATATCGATTTAAATCCAAATGGATGGGCAAATCAATTAGTATGTACCAATCTTCCAACCTTTACCGTAACAATTAATGCAGGAGTTCTTAACGGAACACCAACTAACATTTATACCTACCAATGGTACTTGAATAGCGTTTTAATTCCTGGTGCAACTAATTATTCCTTAACCGTTAATGCTGGCGGAAGTTACTCCGTTATAGTAACAACTGCTGCAGGCTGCACCGAATCTAGAACTATTGAAGTTACTACTTCGGTAATTGCCTCTATAGACCATATCAACGTAGTAGATTTAACCGATTTAGATACTGTAGAAGTTGTGGTTACTGGAAACGGAAATTATATGTATAGCATTGAAGATCCTTATGGACCATACCAGTTTTCTAATTTCTTTGAAAATGTTCCTATGGGAATACATACCATTTATATTAAAGATTTAAATGGATGTGGTATTGCTCAACAAACCATTTCGGTTCTTGGTGTACCAAAATACTTCACGCCAAATGGTGATGGGTTTAACGATTATTGGAATATTAAAGGAGCAAACGACAAATTCTATTCGAACTCTATTATTAAAATCTTTGATCGTTACGGTAAATTCATAAAACAAATTACCCCTACAGAAGATGGTTGGGATGGTCTTTATAATGGAAATTTAGCCCCTGCAGACGATTATTGGTATAACATCCAATTCGATGATGGCAGAACTGCTAAAGGTCATTTTACTTTAAAACGATAATTGTATGTTGATAATATTTAAAATTTTAGCAAGACTAAACAAGCTGCTTTTGCCGAGTTTTACTAAACAACAACTAGATATCACGAAGGCAAAAAAATGGCAAATGGCATTAATTGGGTGGCGGTATTATATAACTAAAAGAGCACTAGATAGTTGATTTTTGAATTAAAAATAAATAATTAATTTTGGCTTTCTCGTTTGCAAATACCAATATTATTCCTATATTTGCACCCACAAAAAAGGCCTCGTGGCGCAACTGAATAGCGCACTTGATTACGGCTCAAGAGGTTACTGGTTTGAATCCAGTCGAGGTCACAAGAAAAAACCCTAAATACTTATAATTTAAGTTTTTAGGGTTTTTTATTATAACTTATCCAAAGTCACAAAAATAATTATCAATTCACCATTCTTGCTTCCAAATCTTTCAAGATATCTCTCCTACCAAGAATTCCGTTGTAATTTTCAATAACTTTTTCCATGATTGCAACATCATCTTCATCAATCAAAACCAAGTTGGAATCTTTTTCATATTTAGAAACAGCGCTTTTAAAATCTTTCCCTTTGATGTATTTCGGAATCCGATCAAAAATCAAATCGTTATAACGTTCCGCAATAGTATTCAAATTCATATAACAAGTATAAGCCTCATCCTCCGATTTATCATAAAGGTAGGATTCAATTGCTTCTTCCATATAGCACTCATAAAGTTCCATCGATCCTTTTAAAACTGCTGCTTGAAAAAAACAATTATCTGGAAAATTAATCATTGCCAACTCGTCATTACTATTAAGAATAATCTCTAGCAACTTGGCGGTATCTTTAGAATTAGAAGTGGTATGCCTATTTAATAAAAATGCCGATAATAAAAGGCTAGCGTTGGTAACATCTGTAACCATTAATAACTCGTCTATGTATGAACTAAAACCCTGAAGGTCATTAGTGTCAGCACATTTTTCTAATTTGGAAAGTATCTGTTTGTCGGCGCTCATTTTTTTTAACAAATTTAAGGTATCTTTTGTCTTAGTATGCTCTAATTTTAAAAGAAATTATTCTTCTTTTTTATTATCAAATGTGAAATTCCGCAATTGGGGTACTTTTACAAATGTGAAAGCGATAACTCCCAAAGTAAGACAGCCACCAACAACCACTGCCCTAACGGTTCCGAGCCAGTTAGCCATTACGCCACTCTCAAAATCTCCAAATTCGTTAGATGAACTTACAAACATAGTATTCACAGCAGAAACCCTACCGCGCATAGCATCTGGAGTAACGAGTTGTAAAATAGTACTTCGAATAACTACACTCACTGCATCCAACATTCCAGATAGTAATAGCATCGCAAACGAAAGGTAGAAATTAGTAGATATTCCAAATACTATTATAGATAATGCAAATCCGGTAACGCAAAGAAAAAGTTTATTCCCCGGATTGGTTTTTAATGGCAAAAACGCTAATAATCCTAAGGTGAGTAAGGCTCCTATTCCGGGTGCAGCCCGCAAAATCCCAAAGCCTATTTCATTTACATGCAATATTTCTTTTTGGTACACAGGCAACAAAGCAACGGCTCCTCCAAATAATACCGAAAACATATCCAAACATTGCGCTGCTAATAAGGTTGGTGTTTGAATAACAAATTTCAAACCTTCTTTTATACTATGTAATATGGGTTCTTTTTCCCGCTTTAAAATGGGTTTTACTTTAATGTGAAAAAGAGGGAAATAAATCAGTAAAACAACACAAATTACTGCAAATAGTCCAGTGGCAATTCCGAAAAAAGCAATAAAAACCCCTGCTACTAATGGCCCCAATACCGAACCCATTTGCCAAGACATACTACTCCAACTTGTTGCATTAGGAAAATGCTCTCTCGGAACTATTAATCCGAAAAGAGAAAACATCGACGGACTAAAAAACGAACGAAGAATACCGCCAATAAACACAAAAAAGTAAATTAAGCCTACCATAAAAGAAACCGAAATCCTTTTCTCGGTAAAAGGTAATGCTATTGCAAATAAACAAATTGCGGTAACTAAATATCCCGAAAGACACCGAACCACCATTTTCCGCTTTTCACTTTGATCCACATAATGCCCAGCAATTAAGGAAAATCCTATAGCCGGAATTACTTCGGCAAGACCCACAAAACCTAAAGAAAGTTTGTTATTGGTAATATGATACACCCAATAATACAAAATAGTAGATTGCATATTCAATGCAAAAATCAATCCGAATCGAGTAGAAAGAAAAGCCAAAAATTCCTTTATTTTCAACACCGGATTTTTATAAAAAAAGCCCGAAACAGCAACCGACGAAGGATGTAACTTTTTCATATTTTAATTTAAAACTTAATATCTATCTACAGTAAGAAGCAACATCGCAATTTATTATAAATTACTTTGCGCCTCTGCGTCTTTGCGAGAACATTTATTTTCAACCAAATTACTTAGTAAAAACAGTATTTTCTTGTTCGGAAACCAGAATAAAAGTAGTTCTTTTAGTCAATTCTTTCAATTTAGAAGCACCCACATAAGTACACGTACTTCGTAATCCTCCTAAAATATCCAATAACGTTCCGATAACTGCTCCTTTAAAAGGAACTTGTACTGTTTTCCCTTCGCTTGCTCTATATTCGGCAACGCCACCAACGTGTTTGTTCATTGCCGTTTCCGAACTCATTCCATAAAACTGTTTGAATTTTTCACCATCAATTTCTACCAGAGTTCCACCACTTTCGGCATGTCCAGCAAGCATTCCGCCCAACATTACAAAATCGGCTCCGGCTCCAAAAGCCTTTGCCACATCTCCTGGGGTAGAGCATCCGCCATCACTAACAATATGTCCGCCAAGACCATGTGCAGCATCGGCACATTCAATTATGGCAGAAAGTTGCGGGTAGCCTACTCCCGTTTTCACCCTAGTAGTACAAACCGACCCTGGTCCTATTCCAACTTTAATAATATCGGCTCCAGCCAAAAGCAATTCTTCCACCATTTCGCCAGTAACCACATTTCCCGCAATAATTACTTTATCTGGAAATTGTTTTCGGGCTTTCTGTAAAAAACCTACAAAATGTTCCGAATAGCCATTAGCAACATCAATACAAATATATTTTAGTTGCGGATTATGCTCTAAAATTGCAGCAATTTTATTCAAATCTTCCTTGCCTGTTCCAGTACTTACAGCAATATAATCTGAAATAGTAGCAGGAGCATTTTTTATAAATTCATTCCATTCGGCAACCGAATAGTGCTTGTGTATTGCAGTAAAAAGTTTTTCTTTTGCCAATGCCAATGCCATTTCAAAGGTACCCACCGTGTCCATATTGGCAGCCATAATTGGCACTCCAGTCCATTGGGAAGTGCTGTGCATAAACTTAAATTCACGTTCTAAAGAAACTTGGGATCTGCTGTTTAGAGTAGATCGTTTTGGACGTATCATGACATCTTTAAAGCCTAATTTAAGGTCGTTTTCTATTCTCATTTTCATTTATTTTCTAGATTTCAAATGTATCACTTTAGTTAAACAGCATCCGTAATTAACAAGTAAATTTATCAACAATTGTTAGTCCTAAAATGTATTTATTTTCAGTAATTTTACAGTCTTAAAAAAACAATATGCGCGCCGATTATATCCTTGACCAAGAATTTAGAGATCAAATTCTAGACGACACCACTACCAAATACAAAGATTTTGAAAATTGCAACTTCTATAATTGCGATTTTAGAAAGTGTACTTTTCAAACTGTAACCTTCATTGATTGTAATTTCTTCGATTGTAATTTTCAAGAAACCAAAATTAATTATGTGTCGTTGCGTGGCGTATTTTTTAACCGATGCAATTTTACAAGCGTTAATTTTGCCATGACCGATCAAGTAATTTTTGAATTTCACTTTATCGATTGCCTGCTCGATTACGCTAAATTTTATGCTTTAAAACTTAAAAAAATGCAATTCATCAATTGCAGTATGATTGCCATCGATTTCATGTCGAGTGATTTAACCGAAGTTTTATTTGATAACTGCAACTTGCGAAGAGCCGTTTTCATTGACACTATTGCCAACAAAGCCGATTTTTCTACTAGTTACGACTATGTTATTGACCCCGAAAAAAATAAAATCAAGAAAGCAGTTTTTTCTGTAGATGGTTTAAAAGGACTTCTAGAAAAATACGATATTGTGGTTAGATAATTGAACTAGTCTATTAACTACGCTCCTATTGCAACCTTTAGCATGTTAATCTTTAATAATTATCTTTTATAATCGAAAGATTGCCTTATATTTATAGGTACAAATGATTGGATTTTGAAACGACTTGAATTTATTAAAACACTAATAGGAGGAGCAACTATGGCATCACTACAGCCTTTTTATAATTGGACCAAAGAATTAACCGAAGAAGATACTAAATTACCCGTTCTATTTATAGGTCATGGTTCCCCAATGAACGGAATAGAAGACAATGAATTTTCTAGAACTTGGGCAAAATTCGGAAAGGAAATTCAGAAACCAAAAGCAGTTTTAGTAATCTCGGCGCATTGGCTTACCAATGGCACGCACATTACGGCAATGGAAAATCCAAAAACCATTCACGATTTTGGTGGTTTTCCACAAGCGTTATTTGATGTGGAATATCCCGCCAAAGGAAATCCAGAATTAGCCAAAGCAACTTCGGAATTAATTACATCCACTCCCGTTGGACTGGACCACGATTGGGGTTTGGATCACGGAACCTGGACGGTTGTTCGTCATATGTATCCCAATGCAGATATTCCCGTTTTGCAATTGAGTATCGATTTTAGCAAACCCGCCCAATACCATTATGATTTGGCTAAACAATTGTCATCCATACGTAAAAAAGGTGTTTTGATTATTGGTAGTGGTAATATGGTGCACAACCTTAGAATGGTGGCATGGGATAAACTTAACGAACCTGAATACGGCTTTGACTGGGCTATTGAAATGAATACCATTTTTAAAGATAAAATTTCCTCTGGCGATTTCCAATCCCTTATTGATTATGAAAAATTGGGCAGTGCCGCAAAACTAGCAATTCCAACTCCAGACCATTATTACCCATTGTTGTATAACATTGCCTTGCAAGAAAATAACGATGCAATAAGTTTCTTTAACGACAAACCAGTTGGTGGTTCTTTAACAATGACTTCGGTGAAAATAGGATAAAAAAAAGGTAAGCATTTCGCTTACCTTTCTTTATTAAATCACTTCAATTTGTGGATTAATCTTTTTCATTTCTGCAATAAAAATATCGCTTTGAATAGGAGAAATAAATAAATCATCAAATGCATTATAGGTTATAATAAAACCATTAGTATCTAATGCTGGCTTTAACATTACAGGCACATTCAATCCAGAGTATCGCTTGATAGATTTTATTTTAGAAATATCTACTCTACCTCTTATAGGTCCCGATCGATATAATAAAAAGTTGTTTTTAATAACATATCGAGTATCCAGTAAAACCCAAAGCACAAATACAGCAACTAATGCAACAATAATCATCGGAATAATTGGGTCGTTCCCTTTTTCATAATTTATTGCAAGCATTACAATTAAAAACAAAACTATTCCCCAAAGAATTGAGATTGTAAAGGTGTTTTTGGTAGATAAAAATCGATTCATAATATTTTTAAAAGGGCTTTTAGTGATAGAAACTAAAAAATCGTTTATTTTTACGCTAAATTAGTACAAATTAGTAATACAATCGAAATTAAATAATAAATAGTTTTCAATGAGTGAAATAAATTGGGTAACCGTAAGAGAATTTGAAGATATTACCTATAAAAAATGCAATGGCGTAGCCCGAATTGCTTTCAATCGCCCGGATGTGCGCAATGCCTTCCGACCAAAAACTACTGCCGAATTACTCCAAGCGTTTCACGATGCACAAGAAGATACTTCAATCGGAGTGGTTTTACTTTCTGCCGAAGGACCTTCTAGTAGAGATGGTGTGTATTCTTTTTGCAGTGGTGGCGATCAAAAAGCGCGTGGTCATCAAGGTTATGTTGGAGAAGATGGTTACCATAGATTGAATATTTTGGATGTGCAACGATTAATTCGTTTCATGCCCAAAGCCGTAATATGTGTCGTTCCAGGTTGGGCCGTTGGTGGTGGTCACAGTTTGCATGTGGTGTGCGATTTAACTTTAGCAAGTAAAGAACATGCTATTTTCAAACAAACCGATGCCGATGTAACCAGTTTTGATGGTGGTTATGGATCGGCTTATTTGGCTAAGATGGTGGGACAAAAAAGAGCACGAGAAATTTTCTTTTTAGGAAGAAACTATTCGGCTCAAGAGGCTATGGATATGGGAATGGTAAATGCCGTAATTCCGCACGATGAATTAGAAGATACTGCCTATCAATGGGCACAAGAAATCCTTGCCAAATCGCCTACCTCTATAAAAATGCTTAAATTTGCAATGAATTTAACCGATGATGGCATGGTTGGTCAACAAGTTTTCGCTGGTGAAGCAACACGTTTAGCCTACATGACCGACGAAGCCAAAGAAGGACGTGATGCCTTCCTTGAAAAACGCAAACCCAACTTTGTAAAAAAATGGTTACCTTAGTGTAGTGGTCAGTTGTCAGTATTAAGTGTTCAGTATTAAGTGTTCAGTTTTCGCGCTAAGTTCACACCTAGTTTGTCATTCCGTAGGAATCTCAAAAAAATCAAATTGCAGTATTATCAAATAGTCTGTTGTATAAATATCTTTAATTTTTTTATTTATGAAAAAGAAAATAATTTTAAGTTTAGTTCTCTTAGTTTCTTTCAAATTCTATTCACAAAATTCAAAAGCAACTAATTCCAACAAAGAAAATAAATATTCTGTTTCAGTTCATTACACAGGTAATTTACGAAACAACAATTTTGTTAGTGATAATTATAATGGTATTGCAGGAATAGATGCTAAATACAATTTTTACAGCAATGACTATTTTAGTCTACAAGCAGGCTTAGGCATTGATTATTTTAAAGCAAGAGAAATAGGTAATCAATTAGACTTAAAAAATTCGATAATGGTAAATCCGAATATTGGAATTGTATTGGAAGCAAATAAAGTATTCCAACCTTTTTTAAACTTGGGATATTCCTTTTTTACAGCAAAATATACCATTCAACAATCCTATATTTATATTAATAACCCGTACGATCCTGCTTTTGGCAATGTTCCATCCGAAGTGAAATATAATTTTGACAGCGTTTCCATTAATCCAGGTTTTCGACTTTTTATGGATGATAACCTTTATTTCCAAACGGATTACAAGTATTTACCCATTAAATCCAATATAAACGCTCATTTAATTTCTATTGGATTGGGTTACACATTCTAAACTTATAAACTCCTAAACTTATAACCTAAAACTTACAACTAATAAACTAAATAAAAAATGAAACACTGGATTGAAGCCGCACGAGTACGTACCTTACCCCTTTCGGTTTCCGGAATTTTAGTAGGTAGTTTTTACGCCATGTCGCAAGGAATTTTCAATTGGAAAATTGTAATTTTTGCCTTATCAACCACCCTTGGTTTGCAAATTCTTTCCAATTTCGCCAACGATTATGGCGACGGAATGAAAGGTACCGACAACGAAGATCGGGTTGGGCCAATGCGTGCCATACAAAGTGGAAAGATTACCCCTGCAGCAATGCGTTACGCCATTTTTATCACGGCATTTCTTACTTTAGTTTCTGCCATGTTGCTTATTTATTTTTCTTTTAAAGGAAAATATTTATACTATTCGGTAATTTTCTTTGTTTTAGGAATCCTAGCAATTGCATCTGCTATTCGTTATACGATAGGCAAAAACCCTTATGGATATAGAGGTTATGGCGATGTTTTTGTTTTTATTTTCTTCGGAATTGTAAGCACCTTCGGAATTTACTTTATGTTTTCTAAACAAATGGATTGGCTGTTATTCCTTCCCGCAACGGCAATAGGTTTTCTGAGTGTTGGCGTTTTGAATTTAAACAACATGCGCGATGAAGAATCCGACAGAAAATCCAATAAAAATACCATCGTAGTTAAAAATGGTGGTGCTTGGGCTAAAAAATACCATTTCTTTCTAATTATTTCTGCAATGGTTTTGATGCTAGTTTTCGCACTAATTTTCGATTTTAGTTACCGTGATCCAAGTCCGGAAACGTTCAATTTCGACATCTATTTCTTTCTAATTGCCTATATTCCAATCATTTTGCACCTGATAAGAGTAGCCAAAAATAAAGACCCAAAACTATTGGATCCCGAATTAAAAAAATTAGCGTTAAGCACCTTTTTATTATCCATATTATTGTCGCTTTCGTTAATCTATTTTATCTCCGATTTAATCATTTATTACACTAATTGGCCATGAAAATAACCTTCTACGGGCACGCCTGCATTGGTATTGAAGTAAGCGGCAAACACATTTTGGTAGATCCATTTATCACCGCCAATCCCAAAGCCAGCCACATTGATATTAATACACTTCAAGCAGATTATATCTTGCTAACCCACGCGCATAGCGACCACATCCTCGATGCCGAAGCCATCGCAAAGCGCACCAATGCAGTAATTGTTTCCAATTATGAAGTGGCGGTGCATTTTGGCAATAAAGGCGTAAAATACCACCCAATGAACCATGGCGGTAGTTGGCAATTTGATTTCGGAAAAGTAAAAATGGTTAGCGCCATCCACTCCAGTTCCTTCCCCGACGGCTCTTATGGCGGTAATCCTGCCGGTTTTGTCATTGAAGGCGAACACAAAAACATCTACATCTCAGGCGATACCGCCCTTACCATGGACATGAAACTCATTCCCATGCGCACCAAACTCGATCTAGCCATCCTTTCCATCGGCAACAATTTCACGATGGATGTTGAAGATGCTATTATTGCAGCCGATTTTGTGGCTTGCGATAAAGTGCTAGGCGTTCACTACGACACCTTTGGCTACATCGAAATTAACCACGACCAAGCCAAAAAGAAATTCTTTGATGCTGGAAAAGACTTAATGTTGCTCGAAATTGGGCAAAGTATAGATCTTTAAGAGCGAATGGCACGCGTATTGCAGTAAACGTCATTCCCGTTTTCCGTTGCAATCTGGCCTTGCGAAGAACAAAACAATTCCACCGGAAATTATATTCCGCAAGGCCAGGATTTCCACTCCACCCGGGGCTAATTAGTAATCGTATTGAATAAAAATAAAATGCTTAAGAAAATCTATTTTATACTACCACTTATGTCGGTTGCATTAGCAACAGCACAATCCAAAGACGGCTATTGGGACAACATAAGAACCACCAACGAAACCATAAGCCTTCGCGCAGGAGAGAAAAAAGTAGTTAAAACTGCCGACTTCCCCGAAGGAACCACCGAAGTAGTTTACAGAATTACTCTGCTAGACGACAATCAAAAACTATCTTCTAGTTTAGTTTCCGTATTAAAAGCCATTCCCGATCCAACAGGAATCAGCCAAGGAGCCGCAGGAGCGGTATTTTTAGCCTCCACCATTTCGGGAGACGACAAATGCAAATACGCTATTTTTACAGACTCTAAAATTTCCGATGCTTTTCTAACCACTGGAAAAACTACCAATGCTTGTTTAATTCAAGACACGCCAGTAAACAAAGAAGCCCGAATATTAAAAATGAAAGGTTCCGATTGCATGACTTTAAAAACCCAAAACTTATATTTTGCTATTCAAAGCGACAATTGGGTAATGAGCGAAAAAGTAATTTTAGAAGTCGTGCCGTGGGTAGATACCAAAGCAAGCCGTGGTTGGAATTCAGACACCAAAAACGAAATCATCACTTTAAGTAAAACTTTAAAGGTTTATGTTTTACTAACTAATAAAGAGAACTTTTCAGTAGCATTTTTAGAGAAATTATCCCAAAAATACACCTATAAAGAATTCTTAAATCTAATCCCAATTGAAAGAAGTACCAGTATAGAATCGGTAACCGATGAGGCATTAAAAAAAACTGGGGAAGAAAAAAAATACTACGGCCTTTTTAGAGATCGTGCCAATGCAGCCATCAACCAAGGTAAATTTGATGATGCCATTACTATAATTCAATCAGAATTGATTAGTAAAAATAGAGCAGAATCTATAGACTATGCTACTCTAGCAAACTATTATATTCTTTCTAAACAATTCGACAAAGCCGAAAAAGTTTTAAATGAAGTTATCGCTAAAGATGCGACTGATATTAATTTGCAATTGCAATTAGCGCATTTATATATCTTTACCGACCGATTATCCCAAGCCAAAGACATCCACAAGAAATACAAAGACCAATACATCAATCCGAATATTTCTTGGATACAGCAAACCAATAAAGACTTTGCTCTTTTTAGCAAATGCCATTTATCCGATGCTAATTTCAAAAAAATACTTCGCGTTTTAGAGTAACAAAATCTATCATCTATCCGTCTATCATCTATCCGTCTATTCTCTATCTTCTCCTCCAATGAAAGCCACCTACCAAAAATACATTCTGAATTTTAAACGCCCTTCTGGAACCTCCAGAGGAGTAATAAATGTGAAAGAAACTTGGTTTTTGGTTCTAGAACAAGATGGTAAAAAAGGTATTGGTGAATGTGGAATTCTTCGAGGCTTGAGTGCCGACGATCGTCCCGACTATGAAGCAAAAATCCAATGGACTTGCCAAAATATCCACTTAGGAAAAGACCAACTTTGGGAAGCCTTAATTGAGTTTCCTTCGATCCAATTTGGAGTCGAAATGGCTTTCCAATCGTTAGCCTCCGAAACCCCTTTTTTGTTGTTTCCATCTGCCTTTACTGAAGGCAAAAAAAACATGGTTATTAATGGCTTAGTTTGGATGGGAGAATCCGAGTTTATGAAGCAACAAATAGAAGAAAAACTAGCCCAAGGTTTTCATTGTATCAAACTCAAAATAGGTGCTATCAATTTCCAAAAAGAACTCGATTTATTGCACTTTATCCGACAAAATTTTGATGCGGATACTATTGAAATTCGAGTAGATGCAAATGGTGCTTTTGATGAATCTGATACTTTAGATAAATTAAATCAATTATCTGGTTATAAATTACATAGTATCGAGCAACCTATTGCTAAATACCATACTGACAGTATGGCAGAACTATGTAAAAGCACCCCAATTCCTATAGCGCTCGATGAAGAACTAATCGGAGTGTTTTCGTATGCCGAAAAAGAGGCTCTTTTGATAAAAATCAAACCACAATACATCATTTTGAAACCAAGTTTTGTAGGTGGTTTTCGAGGCACCCAAGAATGGATTGACCTTGCCGAAAAACACCAAATTGGCTGGTGGATTACCTCTGCTTTGGAAAGTAATATCGGATTAAACGCCATCGCACAATGGACCTTTTTACAACAAAATTCCATGCCACAAGGACTCGGAACTGGAGGCCTTTATACCAACAATTTCGACTGCCCATTAGAAGTAAAAAACGGACAAATTTCTTATAATCCGCACTTGGATTGGAAGGTAGAATTGAATAATTTTTTAGTATTGAACTAGATCTCTAATTTTTACAATTTTGTAACAACTTTTATTCAAACTTCTGTATTCTATTTTTTTTTCGTAAATTTGAGTAAGAATTATAATACAAAGCACATGCGCTATTCTTTCATTATATTTACAGTCCTTACTTTTTCTTTTACTTCTTGCTCCAACAAAGACTCTGGAGAAATTAAACCTACCAAGGGAAACATAACCGAGAGTGTTTATGCTTCGGGTGTTATCAAAGCCGAAGACCAATACACTGTTTTTTCAACCGTTAGCGGCGTTTTACAGCATACAAACATTGTTGTTGGGCAATCTATAACTCTTGGACAACCTTTGTTTCAAATTGATAGTGATAAAGCATCCTTAACAACAGAAAATTCTCGATTGGCATTCCAACTTAGTCAAGAAAATAGTCGTTACATTCAGGATAAAATTTCCGATATGGAAACGAAAGTGCAAGCGGCTAAAGATAAACTTACATTAGACCAATCGGTTTATAATCGAAATAAAAACATCAAGCAATACAATGTCATTTCCGAAGTAGATTATGAGAAAGTAGAATTGGCTTCCAAAAACTCCAAATCCAATTACGAATCTTCTTTAAAGCAATTATCCCAATTAAAAATCCAACTACAAAACGATCAAAGTCGAAACAATAATAATCTTAAAATTAGCGAGAAATCGCAAGGAGATTACACTATTAAAAGTGCCTTTACAGGTTCTTTATTTGATGTTTTAGTGAAAGACGGAACGCTTATTACACCACAAACCCCATTGGCAATCATTGGAAAAAAGAATGCTTATCTATTAGAATTGGATGTAGATGAAAACGATATGGTTCGGGTAAGTCTTGGTCAAAAAATTGTGGTTACTTTAGATAGTTACAAAGGAAAAGTTTTTGATGCTGTGGTAGATAAAATTTATCCAATTATGGACGAGCGTTCCAGAACTTTCAAAATAGAAGCCCATTTTGTAAATACGCCTTCTAAATTATATCCTAATCTTACTGCTGAAGCCAATATTATCATCCAAATTAAAAAAGATGTGATTACCATTCCTAAAAGTTATTTGGTAGAAGATCAATATGTTTTAGTTAGTAAAGACAAAAAACGCAAAGTAAAAATTGGATTAAGTGATTACCAAAATGTAGAGATTCTAGGAGGATTGCAAGCAACCGAATCTATTTACCGCCCTAAATAATGAACTTCAAACTAATATTCAATATTGCAATTCATTTGCTTCGAGCACGGCTAAAACAAACCATTGTTGCTGCGGTTGGGGTTACTTTTGGTATTGCGATGTTTATAACTTTGGTAAGCTTTATGCATGGGCTGAATAATTTATTGGATGGTTTGATGCTGAATAGAACTCCTCACGTTCGTTTGTATAACGAAATAAAACCTTCCAAAAATCAACCAATATCTTTGGCTGCGGAGTATAAAAATAATGTGAATTTTGTAAATTCGGTTAAACCAAAAGACCGCGGGAAAGCTATTTACAATAGCAAAGTAATAATTCATTTTTTAAAACAAGACCCTCGAATTGTAGATGTTGCTCCTAAAATTACAACACCTGTATTTTTTAATTCGGGAACTATTGAAATTTCTGGAGTAATCAATGGCATTGACGTTTCCGCAGAAGAAAAATTATTTGCTTTAAGCGATTATATTATTGAAGGAAAAATTGCCGATTTGAATCAAAACAACAGTATCATCATCGGAAAAGGATTGGCCGATAAAATGCTTTTGGCAATTGGTGACATCATAAAAATCACTACCTCCAAAGGTAATTTAGCTTCTTTAAAGGTAGTTGGAATTACCCAGATTGGAATTGCTGAAATTGATGATACAATGAGTTACACTTCATTAGATACTGCTCAAAAACTATTGGGAGAACCTACTAATTACATTACCGATATTCAAATAAAACTGCATGAAATTACTTTGGCTCCTGCTTTAACAAAAGAATTTAGCACTAAATTTGATGTAGATGCCATCGATTACCAAACCACCAATTCGCAATTTGAAACAGGTAGTTCGGTGAGAAGTATTATTTCTTACTCTGTTGGAATTGTATTACTTATCGTAGCGGGATTTGGTATCTATAACATTCTTAATATGATGATTTATGAAAAAATGGATAGCATTGCCATACTAAAAGCAACTGGTTTTTCGGGCAATGATGTGAAATGGATATTCATTTTCTTATCGATGATTATCGGAATTACCGGAGGACTATTTGGGTTGTTATTTGGTTTTATTTTTACCTCCATTATTGATATAATTCCTTTTGAAACAGCGGCTTTACCAACCATCACAACCTACCCAATAGACTACAATATTGTATACTATATTATCGGAATTGTATTTGCAATTGGAACGACTTTTATTGCGGGATTATTTCCTGCTCTTAAAGCAAGTAAGATAGATCCGGTGGAAATAATTAGAGGTAAATAACTAGAAATCCAATGAGTACAAAAGTTTTAGAAACTAAAAATTTATCCAAATACTTCTACGAT
Organism: Flavobacteriaceae bacterium; assembly: GCA_947451525.1. GTDB lineage: Bacteria > Bacteroidota > Bacteroidia > Flavobacteriales > Flavobacteriaceae > Flavobacterium. The sequence goes on along the minus strand of CANFZM010000005.1, from coordinate 43,894 downwards.
CCGGTCAAGTTTCAAGTATTAAAAGAAATCAACATGAGTATCAATCATGGGGAGTTTGTTTCTATTGTTGGAAAATCAGGTTGCGGAAAATCTACTTTATTATATCTACTATCTACCATGGATACCGACTATGATGGAGAAATATTTCTAGATGAAAAATTAGTCACCGGAAAAAGCGATAAAGAATTAGCCAAACTCCGAAATGAAAAAATAGGGTTTGTATTTCAATTTCACTATTTGCTAAACGAATATAGTGTACTGAAAAACGTGATGCTTCCGGGAATGAAATTGGGAAAATTCTCTAATGAAGAAATTGAGTACCATGCAATGGAACATCTGCGCACCTTAGATATGCAAGAACAAGCACTTAAAATGCCCAACCAACTCAGCGGTGGACAAAAACAACGGGTTGCTATTGCTAGAGCATTAATCAATAATCCTTTAATAATAATGGGAGATGAGCCTACTGGAAATTTGGATAAAAAAAACAGCGATATGGTGTTTGATATTTTCCAGCAATTGACTGTTGATTTAAAACAAACGCTATTGATAGTTACCCACGACCCCGATTTTGCTAGTAGAACCAATAGAATAATAACCATGCAGGATGGAAATATTATATAAGTAAATAGAATTATTTTACAAATTCGGATAAATCTATTTTCCAAAGTGATGGTGCAATATGAATAATACTTTTAAAATCGAATTTTTCATTGGTTAAATAATAAAAAGTACCATCCGTTGCTATACCTTCCACTTGATGAAAAGAAAGTTGGAGTTTTATTTCTCGATGATTTCCCTCTAAAAAATCATGTCCTGGATAATCGTAAAGCAAATACAAAAAAGGCTTTAAGTACCTTGAATATCCACAAAGAACTACTTGTTTTTTGGCTTCATTATAAGTTGCTCCTGTAATTAATCCGTTTACATCCAGCGTTCCTTTTGCTTTAGCGATATAATTCCCGGGTACTTTTGGCAAAACATAAAGTGTAGTTTTTCGGGATTTCCATTGTTTGGAAAATAGATAAATACTGTCTTTACTAATTACGAATGCCTCCAAATCAAAATCGGTAGTATTCGGTTTTTGTATTTGAAATTCTTTTTGATCCGAATAGGAAAAAGAAATGGTGTCTATACTTGGTTTTTCTTGCAAAAAAGAAGTTTTCGACACCCTAAGAATATGTAAATCGTTGCTATTTCCTTGGTAATTATTTCCTGTATCTGCAATATAAATATAGGTGCTGTCTTGCGAAATCTCTTCCCAATCTTTATTTGAAACTTTTGGAAGTTTTATTTTACGGAGCACCTCTCCCGATGTTGAATTCAATTCATAAATATTTGTATCTGTATCGTCATTGTGACTCCACAAACTTCCTTTAAAATAAATTAATCCCGAACTTTCGGTTAAAGTAGTTGGTAAATTGGCAACTAAATTTGGTTTAATAGTGGTAGAATTGTACTTACAACTTCCATCGTTTATCGTTGCATCTTCCTTCTGATTGTTGGCAAGTGAATCAGTGCATCCTTGTTTTTGGGCTATTGCTAAAGTTTCACAAAAAAATAAAGACATTATAAATACCAATTTCAAAATGGATTTATAATGTCTTGTAGGTATTTTCATAAAAAAATAATTTGCAAAGGATTTATAGCAGATGAATTCCATCGTCTTTAATCTCAATCAATTTCTCTTTGTATAAAAGTCCGATGGCTTTCTTGAAGGTTTTCTTGCTCATTTTCAATACCGTCTTGATATCTTCTGGATTGGAATTGTCGTTCAGCCTTAAAAATCCACGGCTGGCTCTTAATTCGTTTAGGATAATTTCCGAATTCGGTTCGATATTTTCAAAACCTAGAATACGTAAAGAAACATCAATTTTTCCGTCCGGACGAATGGTCTTAATATAGCCTTTCATCTTATCTCCAGTTCGGATGGAGTCGTCATAAACCTCATCTTTATAAACCAAACCTTTGTGTTTTTGGTTGATGATGACGTTAATTCCGATTTCGGTTATGTGAGAAATAATCAAATCAACTTCTTCGTTTTTCTCTAAAGTTACATTTTCGTTGTTTAAAAACTGATTGGTTTTACTGGAAGCCACTAGCCTATTAGTTTTTTCGTCCATATAAAGATACACCAAATAACGCTTTCCTTTTTCCATAGGACGGGCCTGCTCTTTAAACGGAACCAAGATGTCTTTTTCCATTCCCCAATCCATAAAAGCACCAACTTGGTTTACATAATTCACACGTAATAGTGCAAATTCATTCAAAAAGATATATGGAACTAATGTTGTTGCCACAGGACGCTCTTCATGATCCAAATAAACGAAAACGTAAATTTCTTCGCCAATTTCAAATACTTTTGGGACGTATTTATTAGGTAATAAAACATCTTCTTTCCCATCGGTAAGAAACAAACCTACCTGAGTATCTCTATTTATCGTTAACGTATTGAATTGACCAATTTTCATAATATGCTTGTAATTTTGGCAAAGGTACGAAAATGAGTTGGAAGTTGGGAGTTGGGAGTTCTTAATTGGAATTAAACAGAAGAGTATTTGGTCAATAATTATTTTACTTTGAAATCTTAGAAAAATGAACTTTTGAAAAATCGGAATTAATTCATAGTTTAGCAAATAAAAACAAATTTCAAAAAACATGAAAAACAAGTATGTAGATTTTATTTCTGATGAACACTTTTTAGAATGTGTAGCTAATCTCCATAAAGCATACTTAAAAGCTAAAAACAACATTACAAAAAAGAATTTTTATTCTAATAAAGTTGATACAATTAAGTTAACTTTTGATGCTCAATTTAATGATATTGATGAAGAAAGTTTAATTCAAGCTGAAATATTAAGACAAATTGACAAATCTATAAACAATTCTATTGGAACTTTTCACGAGCAAATATTGGGTGGAATAAATGGTTTTGAAGTTGGAAATTTGAGTGGTTTTGACATAAAAGCAACAGACGATACTTTGTTTGCTGATATTAAAAACAAGCATAACACGATGAATAGTAGTTCAGCAGAAGCCCTTTTTCAAAAACTTTCAAGATATGCTGACACCTATAAAAAATCCAAATGTTATTGGGTTCAAGTTTTAGCAAAAAGTAGTTTTTGCGAACTTTGGAAGGGAGAAATTAACGGAAAAGAATATAGTCATAGTAGAGTTTACAAAATTTCGGGTGACCAATTCTACGCTTTACTTTCAGGAAAAGAAAATGCACTTTTTCAACTATATAAAAATCTCCCAATTGCGGTGAAGGATTATCTTAATTCTATTGAAAAAAATCAATCTTTAAAGGAAAATTCTGCATTGGATGAAATTAAATCTGAAATAAAAACTTCAAAAAGAACAATTTTAGATCAAATAACTTTTGAAAATTATAGCTACTATTTAGGTTTTGACAAATTGTAATAGCTATTCAAAAACTTAATAATAGAATAACCAACTTCTTTACCTAAATTAACAGGAACAGCATTTCCAATTTGTTTGTATTGTTGAGCAACAGAACCTTCAAATTTCCAATCGTCAGGAAAAGTTTGTATTCTTGCATATTCTCTAACTGTAAAAGGTCGAGTTTCTTCTGGATGACAACGCTCAGTTTGCTTTTGAGCAGGACTACAAGTTAATGTCAAACAGGGCTCGTCCCAACCTATTCTTCTTGCAATTCCAGTTTTTCCACCTCCAAGATGAAAACTTCCGCCCATAAATTCCTTTTGAATATCAACAGGCAAATCTCTCCAATAACCCTTTTGTGGAACTAAATCTAAAACATCTATCTTACTTTTTGGATATTTTGAACCTTCTGATTTTGGAACATCACAATCGAATAATTCGCCTTTTTTCAAAGCATCTTTTAAATTATAAACTTTCTTATAAGGGTTTGGATATTCATATTTCAAATCAATATCTTTCCTAATTCCAACTAAAATTAATCGTTCTCTTTTTTGCGGAACATTAAAATTAATTGCTTTTAGAACTTGGACAGGAACAACATTGTAACCTATTTCATCTAAAATAGAAATCATTCCTTGAAGCGTTTTACCGTTTTCATGACTTAACAAACCACGAACATTTTCTCCAATACAGATTGGAGGATTTACTTCTTTTACTACTCTTGCAAATTCATAAAACAAAGTTCCTCTCGCATCAGCTAAACCTAATTTTTTTCCAGCATAACTAAATGCTTGACAAGGAAATCCACCAGTTACGATATCAACTTTATTTTCATATTCTGTAAAACTAAAAGATTTTATATCGCCTTCTAAAACATTCCAATTTGGACGATTTTTTCTCAAAGTATTACAAGCCCATTTATCTATTTCATTTAAAGCAACACATTTTAGACCAGCTTTTTCCATTCCAACAGCTAAACCACCAGCTCCAGCAAAAAGTTCTAAAACGGTATATTCATTATGAGGTTCAACATAATTTGAAATCTGATCTTTTATGTTTTCATCTAAAAAATCTGAAAATAAAGTATCAACATCAGATTTTCTGTAAACCCTGTAATTGCTCATTGGCTCACGAACAGCAAGTAATTTACCTTCTTTATCCCAACGTCTTAAAGTTTCTTTACTTTTACCAATGTATTCAGAAGTTTCAGAAAGCGTCATATATTCATTCATAACCAAGCTATTTAACCTTACACAATGGTTACAAATTTAAAAGAATAAACGGAATAAACAAGTAATTGAATAAGAAAAAAAAAAAAAAATAAAGACAAAAACCAGAACGTGTGCCTAATTGCCATTAGAAAACTAAAATCTGGAGAAGAAATTTTCTGTGATTACGGGAAGAAGTATTGGAAGAAACAAGGTTAAACCAACTCCTTAAAATACTGCAACAAAACCTTATCGTTTTCTAAAGTTGGCGTAAAAACTTCCAATAAAGTAGGCTTATCCGCATTAGAAAATAATGCATTTAAACTATTTTCTAAAGTTGTATCTGTACTTGCCATCAGGTAATTAAAGCCATACATTTTGGCTAAATGTTCTGCGGTTAAGCAATGCGAAGTTTCGAAAAAGGTATTAAAAACAGGTGTTTCATCATGTCCTGGTAAAATTCGGAAGATCCCTCCTCCTCCATTATTGATTAAGATAATTTTGAAATTATTCGGAATATAATTGTTCCAAAGGGCATTGCTATCGTATAAAAACCCTATGTCGCCTGCAATAAACACATTTGGTTTTTGGCTTCCAACTGCTGCGCCAATTGCTGTAGAAGTGCTTCCGTCAATACCACTGGTTCCTCTGTTGCTAAAGACTTCAATACTTTTTTCTATATCAAATAATTGTGCATAACGAATAGGTGAACTGTTGCTAATTTGCAATTGCGAATTTTTAGGCAAAGCAGGAATCACTTTTTCAAAAACTTTAAAATCGGTAAACGGAATTTTAGCAAGATATTCCAGACTTTTTTGTTGGCGTAGTGCTTTTATTTCTTGTGATTTTTGATTGTAATTGCTCTCCACCATTTGTGTTAATGGAAAAAACGATTGAAAAAACAAGTTGGGAGTTACCTCAAAATGTTTGGTCAAACAACCAAAAGTATCGTAGGCTCTTAAAGTGTCAATATGCCAATGGTGTTTGGGTTGGTATTTTCTTAAGAATGCTTTGATGCGTTTAGAAACAATCATTCCGCCAAAAGTCACTAAAATTTCGGGTTGAAAATCCAGAAAATCATCGTTTGTAAAAGGCGTAATTATAGTATCTATGGTATTGATAAACTTCGGATGGTGTAAGTTGGAAGTCGTTTCAATCATCACAACCACCGAAGGATCGTTTGCCAAAGTATCTAAAAATTGTTCTTCGACAGCATTCGGTTCGTTAACTCCAACAAGAACTAATTTCTTTTTAGCAGTATTCCAAATGGTAGCAAATTCGGATAAATTTTCTTCTATAGTAAATTCATTTAAAGTAGAAGAACTGATTTTTGGAGCAATCGATACTTCGGAGGTAGTTTCGTATAAGGGTTCTTCAAAAGGAGCATTGATATGCACTGGACCTCTTTTTGCGAAAGCAATATCAATAGCTTCTTGAATTAATACATCATTTTCATCAGACGCATTTTCATTGAGATTAGCATTAAATAAAGAATGATTGGCAAACACGTTTTCTTGACGAATGGTTTGTCCGTCTCCAATATCAATTTTGCTTTGGGGTCTATCGGCAGAAATAACAATAAACGGAATCTGACTATAAAATGCTTCTGCAAATGCAGGATAATAATTCAGCAAAGCCGAACCTGAGGTGCAAACTACAGCCACTGGTTTTTTAATTTGTTGTGCAATTCCGAGTGCAAAAAATGCTGCCGAACGTTCATCGGCAATGCTATAACAAGTAAAATTTGGGTTGTTTACAAATCCTAATGTTAGTGGTGCATTTCTAGAACCAGGAGAAATTACAATATTGGTAATGCCTTTGGCACGAAGTATTTCGATTATAGATTGTGCTAAAGGTATTTTTGGGTAGGTCATTTAAAAAGTTTATGAGTTTAAATGTTTAGAAGTTTATTTCTAAAAATTCAAATACAAAAGTACAAAGTTATTTATTGAGTTTAATTTAAACTATTAAGAAAATTAAGTTAATACTTAAGGTGACATAATTTCAAATTGGTTAAAAAAATACTATTTTTGGGACATGGAAATCAAAATCAGACCGTATCAAATTGAAGACGCACCAATCATTTTAGAAATTATAAATTATAATATTCTAAATGCAACGGCTTTATATGATTATGAGCCTAGAACATTAGAGAATCAAGTGGCTATTTTGGGAGAAAAACTATCCAAAGGATTTCCGGTAATTGTTGCAACCGAAAATGAAACGGTTGTTGGTTTTGGCTATTATAGTGAATTCCGATTTAGAGAAGCCTATAAATTTACCGTAGAACATTCGGTTTATGCCCACCCTAATCATCTTGGAAAAGGCATTGGGAAATCAATATTAGAAAATTTAATTCTTTTGGCGAAAGCCCAAAAACTGCATACCATGATTGGTGTAATTGATGCCGAAAACCAAAGTAGCATTGAATTTCATAAGAAATTTGGTTTTGAAATTGCAGGCACTATAAAAGAATCTGGCTTTAAATTTAACCGCTGGTTGCACAGTGTTTTTATGCAGAAGATGCTTTAAAATTATTTCAAAATTGCTTCAAAATTTGGTTTAAAATAATTAGGTCCTTTCAGTACTTTGCCATCTTCACGATATATAGGCTGTCCGTTTTCGTCCAATTTACTCATGTTACTTCGTTGAATTTCGTCAAAAACTTCTTCTATTTTATGTTGCAATCCATGTTCGATAATGGTTCCGCACAAAATGTATAACATATCACCAAGTGCGTCGGCAATTTCAGTTACGTCATTATTCTGAGCCGCTTCAAGGTATTCTTCATTTTCTTCTTTCATCAAATTAAAACGAAGTAGGTTTTTGCTTTCGCCCAAGTCGCCTATTATTGTTTCGCTATATCCTAATTGGAAACTAGTATGGAATTCTTTTACGGAGTTGATTTGTTTTTGCATATTTTAAGGAATAAATTAGAATGCCAAATTACAAATTAGGAATATATTTGCCTAAATTTGTTGAAAAATAATTACTATGTTCACACAAGGTCAATTGATCTTTGCAGGAGCCTTTATTGTTGCCTTTATTATTGCAATGATTTATGCTTATGGAAAAGACAAAATGCTTCACAATCAATTTTACAAAGGAAACTATAAAATACTTTTAGGCTTTTTTGCTTTTATTTTTATATTATTTATGATTAAAATTTTCTTCAAACATTAATTTTTTTCTATATTTACTTTATAATCTTTGAAACTTCTTTATGAGAATCCTTAAATACCTCTTTTTATTACTCTTTCTTTTCCTGATAGGATTGAGCGTTTTTGTGTCTACACAAAAGGGAGACTATGATGTAACTAGAAGTAAAGTAATTAAAAACCCAAGAACTACCGTTTTTAATTACATTAACGATTATAGAAATTGGGAAACTTTTTGTTCGTGGATAAAAAATGATAACACCTATAAATTTAATTATCCGGAACTTACTATGGGTCAAGGAGCTTCTTGCTCTTGGGTTAGTAGTTCTACAGAAGGAAATTTAAAAACTGTTTTGGTAAAAGAAAACGAAAGTATTTCTCAAAAAATGGTGAATAATGACGAGTCGTCTGAGATTTATTGGAATTTTAAAGATACCATTGGAGGAACGAAAGTTACTTGGAGAAGTAAAGGAAAATTAGATTTTAAATCGAAAGTTGCTGCTTTTTTTCACGGTGGAATTAATAGTGTTGTTGGAGATTCTTATGAGAAAAGTTTGGAAAACCTGAACAAAACACTTGATTACGAAATCAATACTTATTCGGTAAAAGTGAACGGAATTGTGAACCGTCCGGGTGGATTTTACTTAAAACAATTTTTGCATTGCAAACAAAAAGATGTCGATAGAAACATTAAAATTTTAGTTTCTAGAATGGAACATTTCTTTGATAAAAATAAATTGAGCAGCAGCGGAAAACCGTTTATCATTTATCATAAATACGATAGAACTAACGATGATGTAGGATTTTCAGTATGTATGCCCGTTAGAGATTCTATTCACATTATGCCAGGAAGTGACGTGGAATCTGGAAAATTGGAAAGTTATACTACATTAAAAACTACGCTTACTGGAGATTACTCCCACACTCAAACTGCTTGGAAAAAAGCACTGACTTATATTACAGATAATCATTTAGAGCGAAATAATTCAGGGCAAATTGTAGAAGTTTATGCAGTTGGAAGAAATGATGTTAAAAGTCCTTCTAAATGGGTTACCGAAATTTACATTCCGGTTTTTCCAAAAGCAGTTCCGAAACCTTTTCACAGAAAATCTCTAGATTCTTTAGTTGTTGCCACTCCCCCAACTGAAACAATTGCGCCATAAAAAACATCTAAAAACATTTTTATATTAAACCTTTTCTGTTATCTTTATTCCAATAGATAAACTTTGGCATTGCAAGACGAAAAGGATTTTATAAACGAGTTATTGGACCCCAAAACGCAAAATGTTGCGTTTCAAAAACTCTTGCGCGATTATCAAAAACCTTTGTATAATCTTATTCGGAATATTGTTCTTAACCACGATGATACCGATGATGTTTTGCAAAATACATTTGTAAAGATATTTCAAAATTTAAAAAATTTTAAAGGTGATAGTAAACTTTTTTCTTGGATGTACCGCATTGCAACCAACGAAGCCATCACTTTTATAAACAACAAAGCCAAACGCAACGGAACTACTAGCGAAGCAATGCAAACTAAAATTGTAGAAAATTTACAATCGGATGTGTATTTTGACGGAAATGAAATTCAAATAAAACTCCAAAAAGCAATTGTTTTACTTCCCGAGAAACAGCAACTCGTTTTTAAAATGAAATATTTTGAAGAATTAAAGTACGAGAACATGTCGGAGATATTAGGAACTTCGGTTGGAGCCTTGAAAGCATCGTACCACCATGCCGTTAAAAAAATTGAAGAATACCTAAAAACCAATTAAACCTTTAAGAACAAATTTTGTCTTATGGATATGAAAGATTTTAAAATAGATACTAGCGAAAAAATAACCACAGGATTTCAAATTCCTGATGGATATTGGGATGCTTTTTCTGAAAAAGTTATGCAACGAATACCCAAAGAAGAACCGAAAATAATTTCGTTTTATGCTCGTAACAAACGTTGGATTTATTCAGCAGCAGCAGTTTTAGTATTAGCCTTATCTTTGCCAATAGTAAATCAATTACAAAATAAGGAACAAGAATTAAGTTCTTCCGAAATTGAAAATTATCTTACGCTAAACAAGTCGGTTTCGGATGATGAAATAGTGAATTTGTTAGAACAAGAAGATATTGATAAATTAAAAGTTAACACTCCAATCAGTAAAGATGCCCTAGAAGACGAACTTTCTAACAACATTGATGTGGAACAATATATTACCAACGAAAATTAAATAGCATGAAAAATTATAAATTATTAATCGTTTCGGCATTCTTAATCTCTATTGCTTCTTTTGGGCAAGATGGCCCTTTAAGAGAACGTTTTAAAGAGAAAAAAGAACAAATTAAAGCCTTAAAAGTTGCTTTCATAACCACCGAGTTGAACTTAACTCCAGACGAGGCTGCTAAATTTTGGCCTTTATTTAATTCGTTTGAAGACAAACAGCAAGAAATTAAAAAGCAAAAATTAAAAGCCTATTTGGAAAGAACCGATAGTAATGCTATTGATAGATTATCCGAGAAAGAAGCCGCTTCTCTTTTAACCCAAATGGAAAGCACTGAAGATGAATTGTACCAACTGAAAAAGAAATTTGTTGCCAATTTAAAAGGGGTTCTTCCTTCCACTAAAATTTTGAAACTTAAAAAAGCAGAAGAACAGTTTAGTAAAAAACTTTTGCAACAATATCGGGATAAAAAGATTGGGGGATAAATGAATGGTTCTGGTTTTTGGTAATTTAGATACTAAAAATAAAAAAGCGATTTTTCAGATGAGAAATCGCTTTTTTATTGGAATTTTTAAAAGATGACAGTATGCTCAATAAACTGTGTCAAGTATAAAAAAATATTCGTTAATTTTTTAGTAATTTTTTAGTAGTAGTTCCGTTGTCGTCTGTAATCATAATTAGATAGGTACCTGATTGATAATTAGAAATATCGAGTTGTGTATTTGTTTTATTGACTTTTTCTGTTTGCAAAATTCTTCCTTGCAAATCGCAAAGAGTTATATACTCTATATTTTCATTATTGTTTGAAATATTGACAATGTTTTTAGCAGGATTAGGAAAAATGTTAATACTATTATCTGAATCATAGAAATTATTGGACAAAACTGGAGTAAGAGAAACATTGTCTAGATAATAATAAATTTCATTACTATTTTGAAATTGAACATTATTTAATCCACCTACATAAAGGTATTTTAAATTAGGATTACTACTTGTTGTGAATGTAAATGTTATTGTTTGCCAAGAATTTGCAGAAGAAGAATCTGTAAAAGTTGAATTGGTTAAAAACACTTTATCCGAAGTTATATTTGAAATTGGAATAATTCCTCCAGTTGTTAATTCTAAATTGGTATCTGTTATAAATGCTTGGAATTTTACAGCATTTGTTAAATTATTATCTGAAATTGAAACATCAAAGGATAAATTGTATTGTGTATTAGGTTGTAAAGAGTTTAGTAACTCGGTTTTTATTGATTCACTATAAACATTTTCTAAAAACTCAAAACGGTTTGGACCTAAATACATCCCAACATAAGCATGATTTCCGAGGGTATTATCTGCTTGATTTCCCATAAAATTGCTAGGAACGCTTAAATAAGTATTGGTAGCGTCGGAATTAAAATAATCTGCAGAAGGCCCATAACTTGAATTTTGCCAACCACATGCTTTATATATTTGACTAGATGCATTAGGAACATAATTATGTTCTTCAAAACTACCATTTTTAACTAAGTTTCCAGAATTATTATTGGTGCAGTTATTAAATACATTTACATAAATATAAGTAATATTTCCTCGTTGTCCAGTAACAAAATCAAATGGCACATAACGCAATAAGTGAACTCCAGGCACATAAGATTTTATTGTAAATGATGTGGCTAGGTTTCCAGAAGTAACAGAAAAAATTGCGTTTGGGTCGTATATATCTTGTACAAACTCAAAACGAAGATTAGAAGATAATCCAGCAGTATAATCATTATTTAATATTCCTGAAATGCTAATATTAGTACCCGAATTCCCTTGAAAAGCGTAAGTTCCTGTTGAAATTGAAAAACCATCATTTATTCCAGAAACTGTTATCCCAGTACAGGCGGCTACTCCATAATTTTTGTAGGTATAATTGCTTGTATTGCCAAAAGTTCCATTTACACTATAACCAATATCGCAAAGCACTTGTCTTTCTTCGGTAGTTAAGGTTCTTTTAGCATAAAGACCCGATGCTCTGTCACTCATCATAAAATATTGGTCGTTTGAATTCCCATTGTAACAGGCATCTTCAAAATGACTTAAACTGCTTCCATTTTCATAACAAGGCGAATTATAAACCGGAACTGTAACTCCTCCAACATATTTTATTGCTGTTGGACAGTTAAAAGCCCCACTATTACCAACATATACAGGTGGAGTTAAACTGCAACTCGGATATAATGAAGAGGTGGAAACTAGTGAATTAAAACTAAAATCATACATTTTACCCCCAGTTATAACAGAATTGGTAATTAATGATTTATTTGAACTTGTTTTTAAATTTTTATCATATCTAGTAAAATAATTACCAAAGTAACTATTTATGTTGCTTTGAAACTGACTATATCCATTGTAGTTAATCAAACTATTAAATCCTAAAGCATGTGTAACTTCATGAACGATTGTTGTATAAAAATCAACATAATTAATAGGGTAAGCCGTTGAAGAGTCGTATTTGTTATAATCTAAATTCCAGTCTACTGTTCCCTCTAAATTAAAACTAGCCCATCCGTGATAAAATCCGCCTACAGAATTTGTATTAACAATAGGGAAAACAGTATTAGAATATGAATCATTACCTGTGAGTATTGTTTTCCAGATTTCATTATCTATAATCCCACTAATTCCCACTCCCTGTGGTCCCATTACTGATGCAAATGTTGGCAAATTATAAAAAGAACTTGCTGCACCAGCTGCATTTGATGGAAATCCTACTGCAGTAGGACTTCGAATCCAAAATTTTACTTTGTTTGTATTTCCTGCATTTTTTAAGGGAGTATTAATAAAATCGGAGATGTCTTGAAATGCTTGACATAGTATGGCTCTTCTTTGGTCGTGAAGAGAATTTCCAACTATTTCCATGCCACTTCCAGTTTCGAAATAAAGTTCAAAAATACCAGAGGTGCAAAGAAGCGTAGTTGTTGCTGTTGTTCCATTTTTTAAGACAGAAGGTTTGGCAACTCTAATATCCGATAATTTATAAACATTTCCTTCGTTGTCAACTACATTGTCAAATATTCCATTAGGTGTATAAAAAATATCTGAAGTAGGCTTAACTTGTCCAAAATTGACATTGCAAATAAACACTATACTAATAAAAATTAATCGCTTCATTTTTGTTGAATTTCGAATTATATAAATTTATTTATTACTTTTTTTCGTGTAAATCAATGTTAACACAACACCTTTGCAGTAATAACTTTATTACAAAAAAACATTTAAATTTAGTTATATTGGAAACATAATTCAATTATTTCCCTCAAATATATACAATATCTTTTATTAGTAGGAAAAGGATACGCTATTATTTTACTTTGGTTTTTATTCCTAATAAAGTCCAAGTCATGGTCAAAAATATTGATAAACTTTTATTCTTTCAGAAATTTTTTATCGTAAACGTTATTATTAGAATCAATTATTTTTAATAAGTACAGGCTACTTCGTAAGTTGTCAATTTTAATTTGTAATTCATTTACATTATCCAAAATAATTGACTCGTAAACGACTTGACCAATTAGATTAAATATTTTAATGCTTGCTGGAGAACTAATATCTTTTAAATTAACTTTTATATAATCGGAAGCAGGATTGGGTGCTATTGAAATTTTATCTTTTTGAAATGTATCTGATGCTAATGTAATTTGACTAAATTTTGTAAAAATACAATTAAAACCAAATAATCCCGATTGAGGTATTTGAGATTGTCCTGAAATTAATATTTTATCATCATAAATTGCAATGCTACCAGGCAAATCATCTGTTTGATAATTGTTAATATCACTTAAATTAAATTCATAAATTCCTGTATTACAGAAACTATTATCTAGATTTCCATTTGAATCGTACTTTTTAATAAATAAATTTCTGTTTGGATATACATTTACCTGATCTCTGTTCATACTTAATACTGAAACACTTAAATCATTATGAATGAAATAATCGGAATTATCTCTATCTATAAGAGTCGCTTGAAAAGTTAAATCTAATAGGTTCATTTTAAATAATGTTGCATCATAATTAACACCATAAATATTATTATCAATGTTTACTACATATAATAAATTACCAAAAAACTTAACATTAGAATAGAATGGACGATAGGAAGGCATTATATAGGTTCCAGTTGTGTTGAATGATAAATCAAAATTACCATCGGTATCTAATTTTAATAATGCCAGTTCGGAATAACTATCATTAATATTCATCCTTCCAGTACAAGCAATTATGAATTTATTATTCTCAATTTCAGAGATATTTTCAATTTTTTCAGTTGCCATCGGAAAAACATAAATTTCTTTGTATCCATTATTTTGAAAAGAACTGTCAATTGTACCATTTGCGTTAAATTTTGCAATAAATAATTTTTGCCAAGGATAGGATTTCTTAATGCCTACACCAATAATTTTATTATCGGAAGCAATATCAAGATCGTAGAAAGCCTCATTTTCATTTATATTATAGGATAAAATCCCATTGTTGGCAAAAGTAGTATCTAACAATCCGTTGTAAGTTACTTTTAAAATTAAACCATCATTAGAGTTACTGTTATTATTATTTATATATCCTAAAAAATAAAAAGAATCATTTATTAATTTGATATTATAAATCCCACCATTTATTTGTTGTGAAATTTGAAACTCTCCATTTATCCCAAACGTAGTGTCTTTAGTTCCGTTTTCATTGAAGCGAATTATTCTATTTGAACCTACACCTATATATTTATGATCATTAAGCAAAATAATTCTATAAATTGCATTCCCACTATTGTATAGATAATTTGTATTGACAATTCCTTGATTACCGAATGAGTTATCACGAATAAGACTTTGACAATAGGTAACTGTATAAATAGAAACTAAAAATGTGATTAAAAATATTTTTTTCATAATTCTAAAATTAAATGCTAAACTATTTAATTGACAATTTCAACTATTTGACAAGGTGTATAAAAATGCTACTCAATATTGGAGAGATTACTACTATAGGGTAGCATAATTATCAAATATATACATTAAGTTTTATATGTTGGGGAAATTATACTTTATTATTTTAGTAAGATTATCTTTTGAGATTGTTATTTTAATGATGCGATTCCTCCTGCGTCAGGATGAACAAGATTATAGTTAGTTTCTTTTGAAAATCTTATTTCACAAAAGACAAAAACTGCATAGCCCTGACAGAAGTGGAAATCCTTTTTTTATATAGCCGATGGTTTAAACCATGGGCTATATAAAAAAAGATTGCAACGGATGGCAGGAATTGCCATTACTAAAATGCCAACTGTTTCGCTCTTGAAGAAAAAGTAATTAGTAATTGGTGATTAGTGAAATGCTGAGCACTGAACACTGAGCACTGATTACCGAGCACTAAAAACTAACTTCACCATCTTGTCTTTACCTGCGGCAATTGCTGTGAAATTATCAATAAATCTTAGAGTGTATAAGGAAGCGTCGGTGCTTAGTTGTTGCCATGATTTTCCACTGTCTTTGGAGTAATACAGGCCACTGGCACCCACGGAAACCAATTGTTTTCCGTTGCTATTGGGTACATATTGTATGCAGGAAGCATAGCCAAAGCCTTGATTTTCGGCAACCAATTTCCAAGTTTTTCCACCATTGGTGGTTAGGGCTTTGTTGCCAAAATTTTGTTGGGGTTTTTCGTAATTTCCTCCGGCAATAAATCCGATTTTGTTGTTATAGAAATCGGCAGTGAATATTCCGGTCATGGTTTCCCCTTGTATTATTGGGGTATTGTAGACTTTCCAAGTAATTCCTTTATCAGGGGAAATGAAAACTCTAGATTTCTTGCCTCCAGAAACTATCCAAGTCGTGTTACCTTTGATGACAATGTTGGTATTACTTGCTGCAAAAGCGGCTTCGCCTTCTTCTACTTGGGGTAAACTGTTGCAGGAAACTTTGTTCCAAGTGGTGCCACCATCGCGGGTAATCAAGATGCTTAAACAATTATCTATGGGATCGCCAACAACAATACCTTCTTGGTCGTTCCAGAATTGCATGCTATCGTAGAATACTTTAGGATTATGTTCTTCGTATACCAGTTTTTTTATTAGTAAATCTTTTGAAAATTTATAAATAAGGGCTGGATTTCCAACATTTACAATAAAAATGGAATTGGAGGTTTGGGCTATACTTCGGAATTCTAACTTTAAAGAATCTTTCATGATACTACGCTCTAATTTTCGTGAATCTTTTAAATTGATGCTACCAACTCTATTTTTATCTGCAGCATACCAAACCTTATCTGCGGAGACAGTTATAGGACGAATGCTAATTTTATTGATTAATAAGGTATCAATTTTTACGGAAGTAAAAGAAACTTGCGAGGGTTTACAAGATAAAAAGATAACAGAAAGAAGAAGTAAAATTGTGAGTTTTTTCATATTAAATACTAAATAACCTTGCTAAAATACAGTAATTTTTGTTAATGATTTGTGAAAATTTATTCTTGGCACAGATATTGGATTGGTGGTTGCAACACTATTATGAATCTTAAAATTACATGCTATGAAAACCAAATTATTACTTTCGTCTTTTATGTGTTTGTTGTTTGCAAGTTCTTTTGCACAAAACAAAACCACGGTTAACGCTACTAGTTCTGAAATAAGCGACAATCTAGATCTTAGAGCCGTTGCTTCGATTTTTGGAGATTCTAAAGATTTAGCCGATTTTGAATTCCGTTTGAACGATCCTAAGGAACAAATATCTAATTTGGATTTAAACAACGATAATCAAGTAGATTATTTACGAGTAATTGAATCTATTGAAGGAAATGTTCATTTAATTGTGATTCAAGCCGTATTAGGTCACGATCAATTTCAAGATGTAGCAACTGTTGAAGTGGAAAAAGACAGCAACAATAGGATGCAAGTGCAAGTGGTGGGGGATGTTTTTATGTATGGTAGAAACTATATTTACGAACCTGTTTATGTAAATGTACCGATTATATTCAATTATTTTTGGGTTTCTAACTACCATCCGTATTATTCTTCTTGGAACTGGGGTTACTATCCAACCTATTATTATGGATGGAATCCGTATCCAATTTTTAGATACAGACGTCATATAGGAAATCATATTAATTTTAGTTACCAATACAACTATGTTCGAACTAGAAGATGTGAAAGCGCTTACAACAATTATTATGGTAGAAGAAGCAACTATTATGAAAGAGAGAATCCTAATCGTTCTTTTGAGAACAGAAATTCTGGATATACTAATAGATATGATTTAGACCAAGCAAGACCAAAACGTGATCTTTATAATGGAAATAACCCAAGAAATTCGGTTAATCCAAGAAGTAACACAAATTCTAACAACGGAAATACCAATAACCCAAGAAACAATAGCGAAAACCCAAGAACAACAAATACTTCTCCACGTTCTTCAGAGCCTAGAGGAACTGATGTAAGTGCTCCAAGAAGTAATTCAGGTGAAGCACCAAGAAATACTACTAGCACTCCGAGAAATAATTCTAATGAATCTCCAAGAAATTCTGGAAACAGTTCTCCAAGTCCTTCTCAACCAAGAAGTAATGGTAACATTAATTCATCTCCTAGAAATAGTGATGGTGGTGGAAGAAGTTCTGGTGGTAGTTCTAACAGTGGCGGAGGAAGAAGTTCTGGCGGAGGAAGAAGATAATTTATTATTTAACTATACTATAAAGCACTGGTGAAAATCGGTGCTTTTTTTTATGCCTTTTTTTAAAATCTTAATAAGTTAAAAAGCAAATAAATAAATATTCTTAAAATACGTAAATTAAAATGAATATTTATTTCACAAATTGAATTTCAAATATCTAAAAGTAATACATTTGCATTCTTTTAATAAAATTTTATGAGTTCGCATAGTCATCAGAATCTTCACAGCAAGCTTTCGGCAGCAGGATTATTAATTACTTTAGGAATTATTTATGGAGATATAGGAACTTCTCCTTTATATGTAATGAATTCCATAATTGGAAATAGTGTTATTTCTAAAGATTTAATTTTAGGAGGTCTATCTTGTATCTTTTGGACATTAACTTTACAAACCACTTTAAAGTACGTAATTATCACTTTAAGTGCCGATAATCATGGCGAAGGTGGGATTTTTGCTCTTTATGCTTTGGTAAAAAGAACCAAAATTCAATGGCTTATTGTCCCTGCCATAATTGGAGGAAGTGCCTTACTTGCCGATGGAATTATCACCCCTCCTATTTCGGTATCTTCGGCTGTAGAAGGATTACGAATTTTTAAACCAGATATCCCTACCGTTCCTATTGTCATAGCAATTCTATTTGTATTGTTTACTATTCAGCAATTCGGAACTAAATTAGTTGGGAAATTCTTTGCTCCAATGATGCTAATTTGGTTTTCTATGTTAGCCGTTTTGGGTGTTATTCAAATAGGCACTAATGTAGAAGTTTTCAAAGCATTAAATCCTTATTATGCGTATCATTTATTGACTAGTGATGTTAGTAATCAAGGATTCTTTATATTAGGTGCTGTGTTTTTATGTACTACTGGTGCAGAAGCATTATACTCGGATATGGGCCACTGTGGTAGAAAAAACATACGCATTAGTTGGGCATTTGTAAAAACAACCTTAGTTTTAAATTACTTTGGTCAAGGAGCGTATTTATTATTACATGCTGGAAAAAAACTATCCGAACTTGGTGCTCACAACACCAATCCGTTTTATTTAATCATGGCCGAATGGTTTAAACCAGTTGGTATTGTTGTAGCAACTCTTGCTGCAGTAATTGCTTCACAAGCCTTAATAAGCGGTTCTTTTACCTTGATAAATGAAGCCATGCGATTGAACTTTTGGCCTAAAGTGAAAATTAAATTTCCAACGGATGTAAAAGGGCAATTGTATATTCCATCCATCAATTGGTTATTGTTTTTTGGTTGTGTTGGCATTGTTTGGCATTTTCAAGAATCCAGCAATATGGAGCATGCTTATGGTTTGGCTATTATTTTATGTATGATAATGACCACAATACTGCTTAATTTTTATTTGATAATGAAAAGGGTAAAATGGTATTTTATTGCACCTTTAATCTTGCTTTACTTAGTTATCGAATTTAGTTTTTTGGCTGCCAATATCACTAAATTTATGGATGGTGGTTATGTAACCTTATTCATTGCTTCGGTCTTAATAGGAATTATGTCTACGTGGTATTTAGCTAAGAAAATTAGCAAAAATTACACTAAAATGGTTAAGATTGATTCGTATAAAAAAGTGTTAGCCGAATTAAGTTTGGATTTATCCATTCCAAAATATGCTACCCATTTAGTATACATGACCAATTCTAATAGAGTAGATGAAATTGAAGAAAAAGTAATGTATTCTATTCTTCAAAAAAGACCGAAAAGAGCCGATTTATATTGGTTCATCCATGTAAATATTTTAAGCGAGCCGTACAAAAAAGAATATAAAGTTACAGAAGTTATTAAAGACGATTTGTACCGAGTGGATTTCTACCTTGGATTTAGAGAGCCTACCAAAATCAACTTAATGTTTAAAGAAGTTATTAAAGATATGGTTAGTAAAGGCGAAATGGATATCACTAGTCGTTATGAATCTTTAAATAAAAATAATATTATTGGAGACTTTAAATTTGTGCTTTCCGAAAAATTCCTTTCTAATGATAGCGATTTAACTTTCTTTGAAAACATCGTTATGAATGCTTATTTCTTTATGAAAAAATTCAGTTTATCCGAAGAAAAAGGATTTGGTTTGGATAGTAGTTCTGTTAAAGTAGAACAATTTCCTATGGTGTTGCATCCACCAGAAATTATTAACATGAGACGATTAGAATCTCACGATCATTAATATATAAATATGTTAGCATAAAAAAAGCAAGATTCTGAATTTAGAATCTTGCTTTTTTTTTAGTTAGAAAAGTTTATAATTAAATTTTTATAAACTTTTTAAATGCTACTTCATTACTGTCATTACTGATTTTAATAATATAATTTCCATTAGTTAAACTTTCAGTATCTATATTTTCATTAAAAACGGATTTTCCTTTAGTAATAATTCTACCGGTAATGTCTATAATTTGATATTCAAAATTTCCATCTGCATTTGCTTTATTTTCAATAGTTATGAAATTTTTACTTGGGTTTGGAGCAATAGAAATTGTAGATTCCAAACTTCCAAAGGCAGCATTACTTAGAGGATCGCAATCGTCTTGTAAAACGTCTAAAGGAACATTTAACCAATCACTTGTTTGTAATACCCACGTAGTACCATCAAATTTAAAACCTAATCTTTTACTTGGTACAACAACTTGTCCAGTTACTGCATCAACCCCTACTCTTGAAGAAACAGTTATCCATGTTCCTGTAGGAACGGGATCATAGTTAGGTAATAGTATTTTTGCGATTTTTAGATCTGTGTAAAGTAAATCAACATTAGTACCCTGAGACAATTCTCTATAACTATTGGTATCAATTACAACCGGTAATGCTATCGGGTTATTGGCATTAAAGGAATTACTGAAGCCCTCTATCTGATCTGCTCGTGAGGAAGAAACTAAATAAGTACCATTACAAACTACAGTGGGTGCAATAGTAGTAAAGGCTCCGAGAGTAATAGCTCCTTCATAAACATATTGATTATCATAAAGTTTGACAGAGCCATACAAAGAACTAAGAAAAGTATCAAAACTGTTAGTACCTAGTACATCACCACTTGAAGTACCATTTCGTAGTACAAAAAACTCAACTTCTGTGTATGTTTCTGCTTGTGTAATTCTTTTTAAAACCTGTTGAGAAAATCCTAAACTAGAGAATAGGATGCAAAAAAATAATGTTTTTTTCATAATAAATAAATTAAAAATTAATAGTTGTTAGCCATTATTTTAGTAGATTTAATTTAAATATTTGGGGTATTCTATTCTAAAACAATTAGGTATAAAATAGAATTGCAAAATTATATATTTTTTTAAAATGTGAAATGAATTTCGTAAAAAAATTACAAATTAAATATTCACTATTGAATTAACCCATATTGTATCAAGGTTTTTAAGAATACTTCTTAAGTTTCTATAAAAAAGCAATATCTTTGCAGGCTGATTCGAGGACAAAGTCTGAATCGAACGAAGTTATTTTTTTATACCATGAGATTACACCGAAATTTAGTTTATACTACTATTGATTCCCTAAATGCTATTTTTAACGAAAGTGAATACGCTGATAAAGTAGTTGCACGCGCTTTGAAAAAAGACAAACGTTGGGGAAGTTCTGATAGGAAATTTGTTGCCGAAACCATCTACGAAGTAGTTCGTTGGAAGCGACTTTATGCCGAAATTGCCGAAGTTAAAGAACCTTATAATCGCGAAGATATTTGGCGAATGTTTGCTGTTTGGGCAGTTTTACGTGGCTATCCTATTCCCGATTGGAGACAATTGGAAGGAACACCGGAACGTAAAATCAAAGGTCGATTTGACGAATTATCTAAAGTTAGAAAAATGCGCGAATCTATTCCTGATTGGATGGATGAACTTGGTGCAAAAGAATTAGGCGAAGAACTTTGGACCAAAGAAATTGCGGCTCAAAACAAGCAAGCACAGGTAATATTAAGAGTAAATACTTTAAATACTACTAGAGAAAAATTGCATGCTATTTTAATGGATTTGAATATCGAAACCGAATTCTTACCCAACCAACCCGATGCTTTAGTGCTTAAAGAACGTGCTAACGTTTTCATGACCGATGCTTTTAAACAAGGATTGTTTGAAGTGCAAGATGCTTCTTCACAATTAGTTGCTGCATTTCTTGACGTACAACCCGGAATGCGAGTTGTAGATACTTGTGCTGGTGCTGGTGGAAAAACCTTGCACATGGCATCCTTAATGGAAAACAAAGGGCAGTTAATTGCCATGGATTTGTATGAAAGTAAATTAAAACAATTAAAACTTCGAGCCAAAAGAAATGGTGCTTTCAATATTGAATATCGAATAATCGACTCTACGAAAGTTATTAAAAAACTGTATGAAAAAGCCGATAGAGTATTAATTGATGCACCTTGTAGCGGATTGGGAGTTCTAAAAAGAAACCCTGATGCCAAATGGAAATTACAACCTGAATTTATTGATAACATCCGAAAAATACAAAGTGAAGTTTTAGAAAGTTATTCTAAAATTGTGAAGCCAGGTGGTAAATTAGTGTATGCTACTTGTTCTATACTTCCTTCAGAAAATCAAGAACAAATTAAGAAATTCTTGAATACCGATATTGGAAAAAGTTTTACCTTCATTAAAGATTCTAAAGTTTTGGCGTCCCAATCGGGTTTTGACGGGTTTTATATGGCATTATTAGAGCGTAAATTATAAAAGAACATGAGAAAAATATATTCTTTACTTTTAATTTTATTGATCAATTTTGGTTTTGCTCAAATTCCAGAGGGTTATTACAGTACTGCAACAGGTACAGGTTTTGAATTAAAAACCCAACTTTATAATAAAATAAGTACACATACCACATTAATTTATGGTTCTGGATTGTGGAATTTATATCCAACTTCCGACGTAAGACCTGATGGATATGTTTGGGATATTTATTCGACCTGTAATTTTATTTTTGGAACGGTGGCAAATGGTGGCAATCAGGACGATGGCCTTTTAGGAACCATAGAGTGCCAACGATTTAATAAAGAACATACTTTCCCTAAAAGTTGGTTTGGTGGAGTTTCTGGTACTGCAATGTATTCGGATGCTTTTCATGTGATGCCTGCCGATAAAAAAGATAATGGAGCCAGAGGAAGTTTGGCCTATGGAATGGTTGGAGTGGCAACCTATACTACTAGTAACGGAAGTAAAATTGGAAATTGCATTACACCTAATTATCCTTCAACCTTAAAAGTCTTCGAACCTGCAGATGAATTTAAAGGAGATATTGCACGTAATTATTTTTATATGGCAACTTGTTATGAAAATGTAATTGGTAGTTGGCAAACTCTAGATTCTACAGGAAGCGGAGATACCGTGTTAGATGGAAGCAACGATAATATTTTTGAGCCATGGTTTTTAAATCAATTATTAATTTGGAACAATCAAGATCCAGTTAGCCAAAAAGAAATTAACAGAAACAATGCGATTTATGCTGTTCAAGGAAACCGAAATCCATTTATTGACCATCCAGAATATGTGTGCCAAATTTGGATAAATGCTTGTAATAACATGAGTACAACTTCTATAGAAAGTGCTTCTATAGCAGTTTTTCCAAATCCTAGTACCGATCATAAAGTTACTATTAATACTACTCTTGCAATAGATTCTATTCAATTATTCAACCTTAATGGTCAGTTATTATTGGATGTTAACAATCCAATTTTCAACAATAATTCCTATACTTTAGAAAATTTACCTCAAGGATTTTACTTCCTTAAATTAAGTTCTAATAACCAATCGTTAACTAAGAAAGTTATTATTAACTAGAAGTAAATTAAACCTATATTAAAGAGCTCTAGAAAATTTCTAGGGCTTTTTATTAATATAAAACTTGCAAGGATTGGTAAAAAGTACTCATTCGTTGTTTGAAATTCAAATCAAACCGTTCGGGTTTAATTTGACTAAAAACAATCCTACCTTCTTCTTTTCTATTACATTTAAATAATGATAAAGCATAATAAACTTTGAGTTGGTTATAATTGAGTTCAGCCCAATATCCAAATATTGTAGAATATTTATTAGCATTCTGTTCAAAAAGAATAATAATGCATTCATAAGAGCCAATAACAAATAAATAATTACAAATCATAAAGATGCTGCATATCCTATCCCCTGCATCTTTTGCATTAGTGCAGGAATGCTGAACTATTATAACTAATAAATTGTCTTTATCCAATTTATTGTTAAATTGATAATCATAGTATAGTTGCACACCCAACCAACGCATTGCAAGCATATTATTCTCTGGGACTATATTAATTTCATTATAGTGTTCTAAAAAAAAATCCCATTGATTGGTTTCTGCAAAATGGGTGCAATGCACCAAATGATAAAAAACAGCATTTTTTTTATCCTTTTTAAAGCAATTTTCCAAAAGAGGCAAATAATAGTTCTTCTCAGGAACCACTAACCATTCTACAAAATAATTTTCTTTAAAGGGCAAAATAGGATAATAGTCAATGGCTATTTTAGACAACCAATCTTCTTTTTCACATAAAGCTCCTAGTAAATGAATTGTATTATAAATAGCATATTTATAAGCTTCTTGAAATTCAAAAATAAATTCTAATTCAAATATTTTTTTAAAGAAATCTTCGTCTTTTTGCTGTGCTTTACTTAATATAATCTGATTAAAAGTCTCGTATAATGCTAGATTTTTTGAACAACTATTGAGTTTATTAAACAAATCACCTAAAGAAATGGTATTTTGAATAACAGCAAACAAAATAACTTTTTGATACAATGTATTTTGCTCCAAATAACTTTTAATTAATCCTTCCCAACTAGTATAACCTACATAAATCGAAAAGATATCTAATGTAAAAACAGAAGAAGAGGAATTACTTTTTTTTATACCAAAAAGCCTTGCTATTGTATCTGTAGACAAACGTTGTTGTGTGACACTTTGAATAGCATCTTCTAAAGATTTGCAGTCATTAGTAGTAACAATGGGTTTACAAAACCTATTAATTATAAGTTCCCTCAAATACTCTAAATGCTCTTCTTTGTGTTCTTGAAGTAGTCGTGCCATTGTACGAAAATAGTTACTTTTTACTAAATAACAACCAACTAGATTATTTGCCTTTATTTGCTTTTAGAGTGGGTTTTATTTTAATATATTTTTGAGCAATAAATTAAAAAAATAAGATGAAAACAATTTTAACAATTACACTTTATAATATTATCAATTCACTCTTTCTCACAAAAGAAGCATCCTAAAGTTGTGAATGAAAATTCTAAAGATTTTTTTTTTTAGATAGAAGAACACATCCAAATAGTGAGATTATTGATTTTAAATTTGCTGATGGAATTTCTTGTCATATGGTCAAAAAAGGTAATAACTGGTATAATTACAATATAAGAGGTGAAAAAAAAGAAAAACAATTTGACTCAAAAGAATCTGGTCTTCAAAAAATTTGGAGCGATGCAGTTAAAACCGAAGCTGTAGGTGGAGCAATAGCAGGAACACTTATAAAAAATAAAAAAATTTATGTAGATGAAAATGGACATAAGTATTATTTAAAAAAAGACAAAAGAATTTATGTTCAATAGTAGTGAAATAATCTTAATCCACTCTTACTACATATCTCAACTATAAATTATTTTAAAATAAATTACTAATTAAAAACACTTAAAATGTACAATGAACAAATTGAAAATCTAATTAACCTAGCTTTAGCAGATGGTGAATTAACCGAAAAAGAAAAACAAATTCTTTTTAAAAAAGCTGAAACTGCAGGTATAGATCTCGATGAATTTGAAATGGTTCTTGACGCAAAGTTGTTTGAAAAACAACAAAGTATGAAGCAACAAGAACCATCAACGATACCAAGTCCTGCAGCTCCTAAATCTGATAAATTTGGTGATATAAAAAAATGTCCTTCTTGTGGTTCAATTGTTCAATCTTTCACAGGTAAATGCTCCGATTGTAATTATGAATTTAGAGATCTGGAAAGTGATGTTACAATCAATAAGCTATTTGAAGCACTGCTTGAAGCTGATTCTATTCGGATGGATGCATTTAAAGAATCTAACATGAATAGAGATTTAGCAAAAAACAAAGGAAATGGATTAATGGGAGGTATGCTTTCTCACACATCAAGTAGTATGGCTCAATTAAATGAAAAGAAAAGAGAAGATGATCATATTAAAAGACATGCAGAAAAAATTCTTTCAAGAAAAACTCAGATAATTTCAAATTTTCCAGTTCCAAATTCAAAAGAATCTTTACTTGAATTTTTTACATTAGGTATTTCTAAAGCAAAAATCATTAAAAAAGGGATATTTGGATCTTATAGTGATTCTGAAAAAGAACACAATATTTTAGCTCCGATATGGAAGGCTAAATGTGAACAAGTACTTATGAAAGCAAGATTTGCATTAAAGGAAGACAAATCAACAATATTAGAAATAGAAAATCTTTTTAATCAATTAAACGAAAAAAAATAATTATGGAAAAAGTTAAACAACATTTAATTATGCTGGGAATACCAGCAATACTGTGGATTACTGCATTTGCTTTGGATCCAATTATTCACAATAAAAAAGTATCAGGTATGATATTTTGCCCTTTGTTTTTAGGATATGCAATTTTCGCGAATATTATTGCAAAAAAACAAGACCAAAAATCACCTTTGAGAATATATGGTTTACTTGGTCTATTCTTTTTTTTAATTACACTTTCATTAACATTTAAATAATGGGATTATTCGGAAATAAATCAGAGGGCGGATTATTGGATGTTATCCGCTGTGATGAACAAGAATATTTAGTTTGGAAGTGGCGTCCATCTGGAGATGCTAATTCAACAAAGAGAGAAAATGCTATACGCTACGGAAGTAGTTTGAGAGTGAAAGATGGTGAATTAGCAGTTTTTGTTTACCAACAAAAAGATGGATCACTGCAGGATTTTATTATTGGTCCTTATGACCAAACAGTAAAAACAGATAACTTTCCTGTACTTTCAAGTATCGTTGGAGCTGCTTTTGGAGGTTCGTCTCCTTTTCAGGCAGAAATATATTTTATGAACTTATCGGGGAATGTTCAGATAAAATTTGGTATTCCATTTTTTGACGTATTTGACCCAAGATTTTCAGATTTTTCGGTTCCAGTAGCGGCAAGAGGTACTATAACATTTAATTTGACCGATTATAAAGCTTTTATAAAACTTAATCGTTTAATCAATTTTGAGTTAGATGATTTTAAAAAGCAAATTAAAGATGCAGTAACAAAATATGTGAAAGGCGTTATTACAAATATTCCATCAGATAAAGGAATACCTGTCTTGCAAATGGAGCGAAAACTTTTAGAAATAAATGAATTAATTGCTGCCTATTTAAAACCAAGACTTGAAACAGATTTTGGTGTCAATATGAAAGGGTTAGATATCGCTGCCATTGAAATTGATAAAGAGAGTGATGGCTTTTTTGAATTAAGGAGAGTAACTGCTGATTTAACTACAAAAGCAACTGAAGCTCAAAATAATGTCAACATCAAGAACATGGAGGATTTGCAAGGTATTAATGCTTTGAATATGGAAGAAACTTTACGTGTTCAAAGAGAAGAAGCGCAAAGAGCACAAAAACTCCAAACCGAAACTAATTTTATGGGGGCACATGCTTTAAACCAACAAACAGAAGTGCTAAAAACAGGAGCAGAAAGTTTAGGAAGCATGGGTAATATGAACTTAGGGGGTGGCGGAATGAACCCTGCCGGTATGATGACAGGTATGATGATGGGAGGAGCAATGGGAAATCAAATGGCAGGCATGATGAATAATATGGGACAAAATATGAATCAGCAACAGAATACTCCGCCTCCGCCGCCAATTATTTCTTATAGTGTTTCGGTCAATGGACAAACTGCAGGTCCTTTTAATTTCCAACAATTACAACAAATGGTTCAAAACGGTCAACTATCTCAAAACACACATGTTTGGAAACAAGGCATGGCTAATTGGGAAATTGCCGGGAATATTCAAGAACTTTCTAATTTATTTGGTTCTGTTCCTCCACCGCCACCTATATTATAACTCTAAGATTTAACACATGAATGAAGTTAGTTTTTTTTCAATAAACAGATTAGTAGAATTTGGTATGAGTATGGCTATTGCTGAGCAAATGGTAAAGACAATGAATAGTGCAATGGCAAATATGCATATTCCTGGCTCTATGAATCCAATGCAAACGGCAGTACCTCAATTTTATTATGCTATTATAGAAGGTAATCAAGGAGGACCTTTTTCTGAACAAGAATTATCTCGACTAATAGCAGAAAAAAAAATTGTTAAAGAAACTTATATTTGGAAACCTGGTATTGCAGACTGGAGAATAGCTGAAAACTTTCCTGAAATCTTAAAGTTGGTTGCGTTAACGCCGCCTATTTTTAACCAAAAATAAAAAGATTATGAACATTAATTTTATTAAAACAATAATTGCAATAGGCATTAGCATGTTAATTGCTTATGGCTTTTACTGTTTTCAAAAAACTGATGCCAAATTAATTTTAAGTATCGGGAGCTTTATATTTCTTTCTATTACATTGATTTTTACTATTGGAATAAATTTTCAGTTCCCAAGAACAACAACAAATGTAAGATCTATTTCTGCACTGTTTTTCATTATTGGATTTTTAATTAATTTGGCGTTTTCTTTTTTTTTCTTCTCAATCCCTATATATATTATCATTGTAGGGTTAGCAATATTAACGCATGTCTTAATTGTTTATTCTATAAGTAGAGCAAGACAATAATATATCATCAAATTAATTGTTCATAATCTTAATTTGTAAATCATAAACTAGCAGTCTATGTTAAAAAAAAATATTTTAATCCTCCTAATTTTAGTTTCGATTACTTTAAAAGCACAAACTTGTTGGAAAAAAACTATTATGAATGATAGTGTTCATATACTTCAAGAAAAATATGACGAAATAAATGACACTATGTATGTTATTATTTTTAAAGAGGAAGAGTTAAACTGCGAATTATTAAAAAAAATTAGAACGATGAAACCTATTCAACAAGATGCATTCATCAGCAAACTTATTGCTAAAGGATATCGTGTGGAGATATATAGAAAAACTGAAATATTCAACTAAAACAATGAAAGAAAATATGATGCAAATGATATCTTAAATTATATAGAAACTACAAATCAATAAAATCAAACAAATGAAAAAAATATTTTTAATAGTAAGTTTAGCATTATCATTAAATTCTTTTTCACAAAAACTTGTGAAGACCTATTGGGATTGGTCTAAAAAGAAACTTCAAGCTGAATACTATACAGATGCTTATGGAACAAGAAACGGTACTTTTAAAGGATATTCTGAATATGGCGGATTGCTTATGCAAGGTGTACTTAAAGATAATTTACCCGTTGGAAAATGGATAGAAAATTATACCAATGGTAAACTACATTTTATAAAATTTTATGACACTTCTGGTTATAGTTCAATGGATGTTAAAGATGGTAAAATAATTTCATATTATGAAGACGGTAAAACCATTAAATATGAAAGAAATTTTAAAAATGGAGAGCTCGATGGAGTTTGGAAAGAATATGATGAAAACGGGGTTTTAATAGAAGAAGATAGTTATGTAAATGGTGAGAGTGAAAAAAGAAGAAAACGAATAGAATCTGAAAAAATTGAATATGATCTTAAAGAAAAGGAGCGAAAAGAAAAAGAAAATGCTCAGAATTACAAGAATTATATATCCATTGCAGAAAATTATCTAACTACAAAGAATTACAATGAAGCAAAAAGTTACTTTTTAATGGCTTCAGAATTATCAAGTGATAAAACATATTTTATAGATAAAATTAAAGAAATTAATGCTGCAATTGAAAAAACGGCACAAGCAAAAGCCAAATTTGATTTACAAGTAAAACAAATAGATTCATTATACAATGAATTCAAAAACCAGTATGTTGTATACAAACAAAGTTTTTGGGTTGATCCAGTAACTCTTAAACCAATTATGAAAGAAACCTTCCCTAAAGGAGAGAACCTATATAAAAAATCAAATGCTATCTTAAGTACTCTGTTAATTGACTATAAAACTATATTGGATGGAGAAACTGAAATTATAAAAGGAAATTATATTCTATCAATTCTAGAAAAAATGAATAGCTTAACTTATACCAAAGACTTAGAGAAGCAGATTAAGAATGTACAATCAGACGAAGAAGTAAAAACCATACTAGGATTATAAACAAATTAGGGAATTTTACTTCTTCTTAATTAATTTTAACCCCTATTACTTTAAATCCCAAAAATGGATGCCTACCAGCATCCTTTTTTTGTTTCCAATTTCCAACTATAAATACTTAAAAAAATCATAAATAGTTTGTTGAATTATATAATCTTTTTTAAATTTAATATAGAAACGATTAAAAATCAACTTTTTATTAACTTTAAATTTTTTGTATTATGAGTACACAAAATCAAATTAGCATTGAGATCCCGCAAGACGTAATCAATGATGTAGTTGCAAAATTGCAAGATTGCAAAATTAAATTAGCTCCCTATCTGCAAGGGCTAACCGCTGATGAACGTCATAAGCTTTTCAAAATGGGTGACAAAACAGTGGCTACAGTTGAAAAAACTAAAGAATATGTAGTTACCAATCCGCAGTTTGTTCCTGCTTATATGGATCAAGACGAATTTAAAAAAGATGCTAAAGTAGTTGCACAACTGAAAGCTATTGTGAACTTAGCTACCCAACTGGCAACAGATGCCGACGATACCATGATGCTTGCAGGATCGGAAGCTCTTCAAGGTGCTTTGTTATATTATGGCCAGATTAAAGAAGCACATTACAGAGGTATTCCTAGTGCAAAACCAATTTATGAAGATTTAAGCCAACGCTTTGCAAGAAATACTTATAAAAAGAAAACACAATAATTGAATTTTCAGGTTCAATAACTCAAAATTGAGTCTCAAAGAGTGAAAATTCAGTTTCAAAGACTGAAATTTCACTCTTTTTTATTGAAAATTGAATCTAAAAGACTGAAATTTCACTCTTTTTGACTCAAATTTCAGTCTAAAAGACTCAAATTTCAGTTCCAACTATGAAAATTGAGTCTTTTAGACTGAAAATTCAAATTAATGAAAAATCACAACCGTTCTAATTTCTCAATCCAAGGATAATAAAAAGCGACATTCACAATATCATATCCCAAAGTGGTGGAACTGTAAAGTGTAAAATATTCTTTTGCTTTGGGGAATTCGTTTTTTAAATAATGATTAATAGCAAGGGATAAAACCAACATATTATATCTTCCTTTTTGAAAAAAATCTTTTACATGTGGGAATTCTTTTATAGCAATTTGCTCTAAAAATGAAATTGGCACTATATTCTCTTGAAATGTCCAAAGCAATCGACTGGCAATAACCGCAAAGTCGGCTTTATCAAAAGGATTGTTTAAAGAATTGAAAAAAGTATTTAGTGGTTCTGAATCTTTATTTAAAATCTGCAGCCACACTCCTATTCGGGCTTTCAATATCGGATGAATTTCAAAAGCACATTCTTCTAGTTTTTGTAATGCAATTTCTAAATAGTCTTTAGCTTTCGTTTTGTTCTGATTATAAAATGCTTTTTGGCACAAAAGAAGGTTTTTAAATAAGAGTAAATCATATAAACTATTTTCTTCAATAGCATCCAACCATTTTCCTAAAAAACCCTCCAATTGTTTTTCATCTACATAAGCTTGCAGCAAACATTTTTGTAGTAAAACAGAATTACCAATGCTCGCAGTTATAAAATCAATTACTTCTTGATTGTTTTTAATGGCTTGAAAATAGAAGGCTTGAAACGCAATAACCAAATGTTCGTACACCTTTTGATCTTCCATCTCAAAAGGAATTTGAACCACCTCTTTTAATAAATCAAAATCTTTATTTTCAATGGCTATAGTAATAATACTTTGTAATTGATAGCCACCTTGCCAAGTGGCGATGGGCAGTTTTTTAATTGTTTCTAAAATTAAGGCACTGCTATTTGGCAATTGTTGGGTATAAATTTGAATGTTTTGATTGATTATATTGGTATCAAAACTGCTAACATGTTGCTTAAATAACTCCCAGTTTTTAAACCCCACCGCAAAAGCAAAAGCATTTAAGATAAAACGGGATTGCGATTTAGGATTAGGAACCAAATCAAAAAGTCGTCTAAAGGTAGAACAACTAATTTTGGTGCCATTTTGTTTAAGGATAGCATCACTCAATGCCTGACAATCAAAAGAATCTACCACCGTAATGGCATAGGTTTCTTGCAAGTATTGTTTAATCCATTCGTGTTCGTTTGGATTGATGGCGATTGGGGCTGGCATCGTATTTTTTTTCAAATATATAAAACACTTTTCATTTGAACTCGTTTGAACGCATTTGAACTTATTAAGACAAATTTTGGAGGGTTTTAAGATTTAGTTTTGTGGTAATAATTATATAAAATTGTAATCATGAAAAAACAACTTCTCTTTTTAGGACTTTTATTTATCGGTTTTATACAAATTATAGATGCGCAAGTAGATCATTTTAAAAAACATAATCCTTGTACGTTTTCAATTGAATTACCTATTACTATGAAATTAAGTAAAATGTATAGCGATTCGAGCCCTGATTATTGTGATTATGAAGTAAAATTAAACGATGGGTTTGTTATTATGGAATTACACTCTTTGATTATTGGTCGATTTGACATAGATAATTCTGGTATTAAAGGATTATTTAACAAAGCAATTAAATCTACTGAAATTAATATTACTTACAAAATTCAACGTTCAAATTGGTTTGTTATTTCTGGAACAAAAGAAAATGGAAATATAGTTTATTGGAAAAGAGTTGTAGGAGCTAATTTTGTTAGTGATTTACACATTGAATATCCTACTAAACGTAAAGCTCAAATTGAGAAATATATTGCATCAATAGCTGAATCTTTTAAAAGTGAATAACCTATATTTACTTACAAACTTCAATTTTATCTAATAAAAGAACATGAACTAAACGTAAATATTTATTTATATTTTAAAAATAATCCAAAATCTTTAAATCATGAAAAAAATAATTTTAATTATAATTTTAATTATTACTAATGATTCATATTCACAAAACTATATAGAGTTATCTGTTGATTACCGCAATTGTGAAATATGTTCTTGTGGTGCATGTAATGGCACAGGTATTAGAGAAATTTATAGATTTATTCCTTGTTATAATTGTAAAAATTGGGCTTCTGCTTATAGAGATATAAAAGGGTGTGATGTTTGTAAAAACAATAAGGGAAAATATGGTTATGTTAAAGAAAATTGCAATGCTTGTGATGGTAAAGGTAAATGGAGAAATACTTATTATTCAAAAGAAAACATAGAGAGAAGAAAGAAAAAGGATGAAGAATATAGGATTCTAGCAATAAGAAAGAAAGAAGAAGAAAAAGAAGCAATTAGGCAAGAAGCAATTTACCAAAAACAAAGGGAGGCGAATAAGATCTGGGAGCAGAGGACCCAGGATTCATTAGAAGTAGTACGAGTAGCAAAAGAGAAGTCTAATTATGTAAGAAATATAAATATATGGTGTTTAATTGCTGAAAATGTAAAAGTAAAAGAAACCAATAGTTATTTAGAATTTGAAACTGAAATTTTAAAATATGAGATTTTAAAAGAGTTTTTTTCAAGTAAAAAGCTTGAAATAATAAGTATGGATGATTTAAATTATTTAACTTACATTAAAGGGTATTACAATGGAGGTGGTCAGCTTATAGAAGTGAAAATAAAAGGAAACATCACTAAATCTTTTTCTTCATGGCAAGATGGTGAAGCTTTTAAAATAGCTGAAAGCATTCTTTTAGATATGAAAAATAAAATAAAATGTGAATAGGTGAAGATTAAAAAATCGAAGAACCAAAATAAAAATTATATAAAATATTTAATAGAAACCAATAATTAAAAATAAAAAAATGAATATAGTAATTCAAAAAAATAAAGTAAAATAAAGAAATATGAAAAAAACAATTTTAATTATAATTTTAATAATTACTAGTGCTTCATATTCACAAAACTATATAGAGTTATCTGTTGATAACCGATCTTGTGAAATATGTACTTGTGGTCAATGTAATGGCACAGGTACTAGAGAAATTTATAGATTTATTCCTTGTTATAATTGTAAAAATTGGGCTTCTTCTTATAGAGATATAAAAGGGTGTGATGTTTGTAAAAACAATAAAGGGAAATATGGTTATGTTAAAGAAAATTGTAATGCTTGTGATGGCAAAGGTAAATGGAGAAATACTTACAATTTAAAAGAAAACATAGAAGCTAGGGAAGAGCAAAAGAAAATAGCTAAAAGAAATAGTGCGATTTCTGAGGCAAAAAGAAAGAGAGAAGAGATTGAAGGAATAGAGAGGTATGAAAAATTTGTAAAAGAAATGTCAGACCCTGTTTCAATAAAACGAGCTAAAGACCAAATTGAAAAAGAAAAAAGAGATGAAGCTGATGAAGCTGATAGAATCGCAAAAGAGAGAGCTGATAGAAAAGAGGAATTCAAAGCTAACAGAAACCCTGTTTTTGTAAATATGGTTAAATATGCTACAAAAGAAGTAACAAAATCTAAATATGAATTAAATTTTAAAAAACCCTTAACTTTAGATTTTATTAATAGGGTAATATCTGATAGAGATAAGTTATTCATTGGAATATCAAAATTGAGAACTATTGATTATATAAAAGTAAAATGTAAAGAGTGTGGCGAGGAAATGCATGCTGGATACAGTTATTCGGGTGGAAACAGTAATGATCCATACTCAATTAAGATTTCAGGAGATGGAGGAACAACTACATTAGACAAAATGGATGGAGAAAGATTTCAATATGCAATAGATAATTTTTTTAAAGGATTAGTACGCGAATTAGAAAGTTTTGGTCAATAAATAATTCAATAATAATATAACAGTTTTATGAAACATTTAATTTTACTAGCATTTCTTACTACCATGTTTTTTTCTTCTTGTAAACAGGTTGAAAATGAACCTAATGATTATCCAGCTGACCAAATTATACAGCCAAGTATTGAAGAAATAAAAAATGATCTTCTAGATAACGAAGTAGGTATATGGAAATTTTCGAAATTAGAAGAATTTAAATCAGTTAAAATTGTTGCTACATCAATCGTAGATTCTTTAAATCTTAAGATAGATTTAGACTTAGACTTAGTTGATTATGAGACTGGAACTCAATGTAAGGGCAAATTAGAAATGTTTTATTCGAGAAAAGATATCAGCATTAATAAATGGAAATTTAAGGATGTAACTGGAGATGTTTATATTAATGATGAATCAGAAAAGACAGATACTAATGAATCTGGTAATGATGAAACTGAAACAAATACTTCTAAAACAGAATATGAACAAAATAGCAATAATGAATCAAGTAGTAACAATGAACCAAATAGTGACAAAGAGAGAATTTTAACTTGTAAATATTGTGGAGAGAAATTTACTCAAAAATTAGTAATCATTTCGTCTTACCTTGGGGATATTGAAGTATGGGACGGAGGAGCAAATCATTGCGATCCTAATTGGAGTTCGAAGAAGGATAAAAATATGGCAGATATGTATGAAATGCGGGAAGCAATAGGAGATGGAAGAAAAAAATATTGTAGCAGAAAATGTGCTTGCGATGCAGGGGAAGATTAATAATTAACAAATAAAGAAATACTAAAAAACAAATTTTATGAAAAAACAATTTTATTTACTAATATTATTTTTTTGCTTTCAATCTAATTATTCTCAAAAATTATTAGATGTTGAAATTTTTTTTAATAAAGATTGGGAATACTTAGGAATGGGGTATCATAATGAAAATAATGGTATGGTAGTTTACTTAAAAGATTTTTCATTTGATAAACTTCAATTGGTAAAATATCTTAGAAAATTTAAAATGTCCGAAAAATTAATGAATGATTATTCTAATGGTAATACAATTTATCCAGATTGTTCAGGAAGTGATTCTGATGGATTATTTAGAGATTATTATTTTAAAACTACTATGGCGGATGCAATAAAAAATGATGCAATAAAAAATAAAGAAGAACCATTATTACAATTCAGAGCCTCAAGACCTTATTCTATGGGTATTGATTCTAATAATAAAGACTTTGTGATTAACAATGGTTCTGTTTTCTATTTTAAAGAAGATAACTCCGTAAATCAATCATTAAAATCTGAGAATTATATTAGGGTATTTGATAATGGAGACAATTATGTTTCAATAACACCAGATTATGACTTATTAAAAAATGTTACTGGATGTAACTATGAATATTCTGTTATAGAAAATTCTAAATATCAAGTAGTTTGTAATGTCCTTGTTAGCAAAGTGTGGGTAGGATTTGTTTTTATAAATAATAGCAAAAATGAAGAAATGCATTACATTATTACATCAGAAGCTGGATTAAGTGCAGCAAATATCAATATTAAAAATAATGTAGTATATGAAAAAGGCACTAGTTACTCAAATCCCATTGCAAAGAACAAATCAGCTAATGAATTTCTTATTGATTTCTTTAAAGATAATCCAAAAATGAAATTGAGGATGTTAAATAATGCTAACAAAATGCCAAACAATGATAAAACTGGTTTGAGTTATGATGGGATTATTAAAGCAAAAAACAATTCTAATTTAACAATAGAAAAAATATTACAATATTTTATTTATGAAAGTTTTATTGGAGGATATTCTAACAGTAAAACTTTACCATGTAACTTCTATTATGATGTATTAAACAAAAATAATTCACTCCAAAACTTTTATGAAACTATTTCTTGTTATTAAAACAATTCAAAACTATAAAACTATTTAACCTCAAATGAAATAAAGGATATAAAGAAGCTATCCACTAAGTAATTACAAAAATAAAGAAATTTAGAAATCCATAATAATAAAAGGAGTAACCTGAAAATCCTGAAGAGTAGGGATAACAAATTAATTTAAAAAAATGAAAAAATTATTATTTTTAGCAACAATGTTACTAACGTTTGGGGTATCAAAGGCACAAATATCAGATGTTCAACAAAAAGGAAGCTACTTATACGTTTATGGAGAAAGCAATAAACAGTTGTCGTCTATGGGTATTAATAGCACCGATGAATATTTAGGGATGGGAGCTTCTTTTTTTATAATAAAAAAAGGGAGTTTTATTTATGTATATGATTATAATTCAAGACAAATTAGTTCTATGAGCATCAATAGTTCTGACAAATTCAAAAATGTAGGTGGTAGCTCGTTTAATATCCAAAAGGGTAGTTATATTTATACCTATGATAAACAATGCAAACAGTTAAGTTCTCGTGGTTTATAATTACATTTTTTGCTAAAATCAACAAACTCGAAATTATTTACATTTAATCCCGATCTCCAAAGTGTACTTTAAAAATAAATATTCTTACTAAGTTGGGTCTGTTGTGTAATGTGAATAAGACCTGACAGCAAAATTTCATCTTTAATGCTGTGCATTCTAGAATTGAACATTATTAGCATTTTTGGGAAGTCTTCGACTAGCGGATTTTGCTGTGCATCCTAGAATCACATTATTTACATTTTTTAAAAAGGCTTTGAGGAGCGGACTATTTTGAACAGAAATTGGTATTAATTTTAAACGCCTTTTCATTTCTGAAAAGGCGTTTTAAAATTAATAAAAAGGTATTATTTCTTAATCACACGAAGTGTTTTTGTATTTTCTCCTTGGTTAACAATAACATTGTAAACACCAGAAAGATAATTACTTACTAATTCAAATGAATTATATTCAAAATACCTACAAGGTCAAAAAAGACCATGCAGGAATTCTATTCCTCCTCTTCGGCAGCATTCGATTTGGAATAATTTCTCCATTTCTCAATACAATCGGCCATGTCTTTGGGTATTTCGGTGTCAAATCGCATCATTTCTCCAGTTACGGGATGCACAAAACCTAAAGTTTTGGCGTGCAATGCTTGGCGTGGTAAGGTTTTGAAACAATTATCAATAAACTGTTTGTATTTGGTAAAGGTGGTTCCTTTTAAAATTAAATTTCCACCATAACGTTCGTCATTAAATAAGGTATGCCCTATGTGTTTTAGGTGCACACGAATTTGATGCGTTCTACCCGTTTCTAATTTGCAAGAAATTAAAGTTACATAACCAAAACGCTCCAAAACTTTATAATGCGTTACGGCATGCTTTCCTATTTCGGGATCGGCAAAAACCGACATTTGCATTCTGTCTTTTACGTGACGGGCAATGTTTCCAGTGATGGTACCTTCCTCCTCTTTTACATTACCCCAAACTAGGGCAATATATTCTCTTTCGGAAGTTTTATCTTCAAATTGCTTTGCCAAATGCGTCATTGCCGCTTCGGTTTTGGCAACAACCAAAAGCCCAGTGGTATCTTTATCTATTCGATGCACCAATCCAGGTCGTTCGGAACTGTTTAAAGGCAGGTTTTCAAAATGGAAAGCCAAGGCATTCACCAAAGTACCAGTGTAATTTCCGTGTCCGGGATGTACTACAAAATTTGCAGGTTTATTGATTAACAATAAGGCATCATCTTCGTAGACAATATTTAACGGAATGTCTTCAGGATCTACCCTATTTTCAAAAGGTGGATGGGATAATAATATACGAATTACGTCTAATGGTTTTACTTTGTAATTGGATTTTACTGTAACATCATTCACATAAATATCACCATTAGTAGCAGCATTTTGAATCTTATTTCGTGTGGCATTGGGAACCATCAACATCAAATATTTATCAATTCTTAAAAATGCCTGCCCTTTGGGTACATCAAATCTGTAATGTTCAAAAAGTTCTTCTTCGGGTTCTTGCAAATTACTATTATTGTTCATTTGGGATGGTATCTTTTGGCATTTCGGTATTCGGAATAGAGTCTAATTGGGTATCGTCAAAAACAATTTTTCCGTCTCCAAGCACTAAATCTATTTTGGATGCTTTTAAAACTTTAGTTCCGGGTTTTATTTTCTTTCCGTTCATCCACATTTCTAGCACCATATCTTTACCTATGTAAGGGATGTATTTTATAGTACCTTCTTGAAGTCCAATGGCTTTTAAAGTTGGAACGGCTTGACGGTAGGTTTTTTCAATTAAATCGGGCACTGCAACCATCTTAAAAGTAGAAGCGTTTAATTTTAAATAAATAGTTCTTCCTCCTTTAACTTTAGACCCCGCAGTTGGCTCTTGTTGTACTACGGTTAGTTTAGGAAAATTCGGATTATAATCTACCGTGTCAATGATTTCGTAGTCTAAATCGAGTTCGTTTAATTTTTCTTCTACTTGGTCTTCGTTTAATTTTGCCAAATTTGGAACTGTTATTTCATTACCATGATTGGTTACAAAAGTTATCCAATGAAAAAACAAAAAAGCAATTACTGCCACTATAGCCATGGCTGCCAAAACTTGGGCAACGAAAACTTTACTGGTAAGATATTTTTTAAAACTCATAAATTTAGTATTTATCGCAAAGATATAATTTTTAGTTTCAACAATTGTGCTATTTTTGTATAGTAATTAAAATAAAATCCTCAATGAACGTAGCCGTAGTTATGGGCGGATATTCTGAAGAATCGGTAATATCCTTGCGAAGTGGTCAATTAATATTGAATAATTTAGATAAATCTAAATACCAACCTTTTGAAATACATATTCTATTAAACGAATGGTATTGCTTAGTTGAGGGTGTAAAATATCCAATTAATAAAGCCGATTTTTCTTTTGTTAAAGACAATGAAACCATAAAATTCGAAGTTGCAGTCAATACCATACATGGTACTCCGGGCGAAGACGGCCATATGCAAGCCTATTGGGAATTGGTAGATTTACCTTATACGGGTTGTACTTTTTACCAATCGGCATTGACATTTAATAAACGAGATACCCTTTCGGTTTTATCCAAATTTAATATTCCGAAAGCCAATTCGATTTATGTAACCAAAGGAGATGCTATTGACGGAAACCAAGTTGCTGCCGAATTAGGTCTTCCATTTTTTGTAAAACCAAACCAATCTGGCAGTTCCTTGGGAGTTTCGATGGTTACTACTTTAGAAGATTTCCAAAAAGCATTAGATTTTGCTTTCGCAGAAGACAACGATATTTTAATTGAATCGTATCTAAATGGTCGCGAAGTTTCGGTTGGTGTTTTAAAATACCAAGGAGAAACTAAAGTTTTAGGGATAACCGAAATTCTTTCGCAAAATTCCTTCTTTGATTATGAAGCAAAATATCTAGGAAAATCTGAAGAAATTACTCCGGCAAGAATATCGCAAGAAATAGAAAACAAGGTAATTGAAACTGCCAAAAAAGTATATGAATCCCTAGGAATGAGTGGTTTTTCGAGAACCGATTTTATTATAATGAATGATATTCCGCATTTTATTGAAATTAATACTAACCCAGGTTTATCGCCTCAAAGTATTTTTCCACAACAAGCCGCTTATGCTAAATTGGAAATGGGAAATTTGTTAGAAAACGAAATTAGTTTAGCATTACAGAGAAAACCTATTTGGAAAAAATAATTTATGATTCTATTAGTTGGAACCAGAGACAGTATAATTAAAAAAGGAGAAGCGCGTAATGTGACTTGTCCGCTTTGTCATTCTGCTACCAATTTAGAGTATATAGTTCATAGTAAATATGCTCAAATTACTTTTATTCCGTTATTTCCTATAGAGAAATATGCAACTTTGCATTGTACCAATTGCAATCAAGAAATTGAATTACAAGATTTGGATGCAAATACTATCTCTAAACTAGCATCCGAAAATAATAATCTTAAAAATCCGCTTTGGATGTACTTTGGAAGTTTTGCACTACTTTGTTGTTTGGCTTACGGAATATTTTATTATTTTAAATCCGATTCAAAAACGGAATTGTTTATCCAAAACCCAAAGACAGAAGATGTGTATTATGTGAAAGATTCTAAAGGATATTATTATACTTTTAGAATTGATGCACAAACGAAAGACAGCATTTTCACAACCGAAAATGATTACCAAGTAGATTTACCTTACGACTTAGACGATATAAATATTGCAGAAAATTACACTACTAAAAAAAGTAATTATTCTAAAAAAGATTTAAACCATTTATATCAAGATGGTAAAATTACTGCTATAAAAAGAAACTAACCTTAAACAAAAAAAAACTATGGTATTTTACGGAACCAAAGCCAGCGACTTAAAAAACGGACAATTAATCAACGTAGATTGTCCAACTTGTGAAACCAATTCATCCTTCAATTACAGTGTATTTGGCAAATATGCTCATATCTATTGGATTCCTATTTTCCCATTTAAGAAAATAACAATAACGGAATGTAATTCTTGTAAAAAAACATTTGAATTAAAAGAATTGCCAGAAAGTATTCAAACTAAATTACAAAGAGAGAAAGAAAAAAATCCTGTAAAATTTCCTATTTGGATGTTTTCTGGATTGTTTGTAATTGCAGCATTAGTAGGATTTGGCGTTTACAAATCTAATGAAACCGAAAAAAACGAAGCACAATATATTAAAAGTCCCAAAGTTGGCGATGTATATTCCATAAAATTATCGGATGCCCATTTCACTTCTGCTCGAGTAGATAAAGTAACTAAAGACAGTGTTTACATTACAGATAACGACTACGAAACAGACAAATCTACTGGAATAGACGATATTGATGTTGCAAAGAATTATACAACAGAAAAAGAAACCTTGAGTTATAAAGATATTCAAGATGCCTATAAGAAAGAAAAAATATTTGCAATAACTAGAAACTAATGAAAAAAGCAATATTTCCAGGATCATTTGATCCAATTACGAATGGTCATTTTGACATCATAAAAAGAGGAATTTCTCTATTTGATGAAGTGATTGTTGCAATCGGAATCAATGCCGAAAAAAAATACATGTTTTCTCTTGAAGATAGAAAACGCTTTATTGAAGAGGCATTTAAAGACGAACCAAAAGTAAAAGTCATTACCTATGAAGGTTTAACTATTGATTTATGTCACAAAGAAAATGCACAATTTATTCTTCGTGGCTTGCGAAATCCTGCCGATTTTGAATTTGAAAAAGCCATTGCCCACACCAACCGATTGTTATCTAAAATAGAAACCGTTTTCTTATTAACTGCTTCTAAAACTTCTTTCATCAGTTCGAGTATCGTTCGGGATGTAATTAGAAACGGTGGAGATTATACGGTTTTAGTACCGGATTCGGTGAGAACTTAGTTTTTACACCATCTTGTCATGCTGACGAAGGAAGCATCTCATTATGAGATTCCTCATGCTTCGGAATGACAAGATGGTGCATAACTTTATTCCTCTTTCTTTACAACCTTACGCGCTACTTCAATTTTAAACTTTTTCCCTTTCATTTTTTCATCTCGGATATTGCCTAAAAATTCTTTTACTTTTTTAGATTTTACGGCTGCAAACGAAATGAAATCTTTTACTTCAATCAAACCTAAATCGCCTTTTTCTAATTTTCCTTTTTGAGAAAAGAAACCTACAATGTCAATTTTGTTTAATTTATTTTTCTTACCACCACTCACATAAATCGTTTGAAATTCGGGAGCCTTTGGTAAAGTTGTCGCATTATCTACATCCAAAACCGTAGTTGTATAATCTATATAATCCATTTTTTTCTCACTCTCGTGGGCCACTATATAAGCAGTTCCAGAAGCCAACATCCTTGCGGTACGTCCGTTTCTGTGGGTAAATTCGTCTTCTTTGGATGGCAAATGGTAATGAATTACGTGATTCATTTCTGGAATATCCAGTCCACGTGCGGCTAAATCGGTAGTAACTAAATAACTCACGCTTCCGTTTCTAAACTGAATTAAAGCACGCTCGCGTTCGTCCTGATCCATTCCACCATGATAATAGGTAGAGTAAATTCCTTTTTCGTTTAGTGTATCGCTAATCCGTTCGGCAGCGTCTCTATGGTTGCAAAAAATAATTGCCGATTGCGATTTTAACGAGCAAATCAAATTAAAAAGCGAATTGATTTTATCTTTTTCTTTAGAAACTACCATTTTCAAAGTCAAATTAGAATTGACTTCTTCGGTAGGAATAAAATCTAAAACGGTAGGATTTACAACTCGGGTATATTTTGGAATTTCGATATCGGAAGTTGCCGAAACCAAAATTCGTTTGTTCAGTTTATTTAATTTTGATATGATAAATGACATTTGCTCGTGGAAACCCAACTGCAAGGATTTATCAAATTCG
This sequence comes from Flavobacteriaceae bacterium, assembly GCA_947451525.1. Lineage (GTDB taxonomy): Bacteria > Bacteroidota > Bacteroidia > Flavobacteriales > Flavobacteriaceae > Flavobacterium. The sequence continues at coordinate 936 of CANFZM010000005.1, read as the reverse complement.
TCTAAAACCAAAGTTTGAATAGCATCTATTTTGAAAGTACCTCTTTCAATATGATCTGCAATTCGACCAGGAGTTCCTATTAAAACTGCTGGTGGATTGGAAAGATTTTTGATTTCGGTATCAATAGAATGTCCGCCATAGCAAACATTTACTTTATAATCGGTTCCCATTTTTTTCCAAACCTGCTCAATTTGCAATCCCAATTCACGAGACGGAACTAATATTAAACATTGAACTGTGTTTATTTCGGGTTGCAACATTTCAAAAATTGGCAATAAAAAAGCCAAGGTTTTTCCGGAACCTGTTGGGGAAAGTAATAATATATTGGCATCATTCAAAATGGCATCTTGTGCCATTTCTTGCATTTCGTTTAGACTTTCAATTCCTAAATTTAATAGTAAATTGGTAGAGTGTGGATTATTATTCATTTGGCAAAGATAAAGCCAATTAGGAATTAATAATTATGAATTACGAATTTTTGAAATTAAAATTAAATATGAATTCTAAATAAAACATAATAGAAAGATTTTATAAAAAAATTCGTGTTTATTTTATTGGAAATTTACTCGGGTTTTGGGAAGTATGAAATACCGCATTTAAGAAAACAGTTTTACTAGATTCGTCAAGAATAAAAAAAGCAATATAAGGAAATTTGCTAAAAGGTATAAATCTATAATTGTTATCGTGAAATCGATAAAAAGGATTTTTCTGTAACGCTTTATAAGTCACTTTGTAATCATTTAAAAAATCGAGGGCAACTTTTTGACTTACTTTTTGACTATAATATTGACACTATCCTAAAAAGTGTGTAAGTTAAAAAATATAGGGGTTTGACTTTTTAATTAAAGTTGAACCCTTTTTTCATATATAGTTAAGAACTGGTTGAGGATTAATCCCCAATTTTGGATTGGCATTGACCATTTTTTGGTTGCTTCT
>CANFZM010000004.1 GCA_947451525.1 Flavobacteriaceae bacterium | reverse complement strand
TAAGATGGGACAAAAGACAAATCCAATAGGAAACAGACTTGGTATCATCAGAGGATGGGATTCAAACTGGTATGGTGGAAATGATTACGGTGATAAAATCGCTGAAGATTATAAAATCAGAAAGTATATCCATGCTCGTTTATCAAAAGCTAGTGTATCAAAAGTAATTATCGAGAGAACTCTTAAACTTGTAACCGTTACTATCACTACTGCAAGACCTGGTATCATTATCGGGAAAGGTGGACAAGAGGTAGACAAGTTGAAAGAAGAACTTAAGAAAGTTACTGACAAAGAAGTTCAAATCAACATCTTTGAAATTAAAAGACCTGAGTTAGACGCTTATTTAGTTGCAACTAGTATCGCTCGTCAAATTGAAAGTCGAATTTCTTACAGAAGAGCTATTAAAATGGCTATCGCTGCATCCATGAGAATGAATGCTGAAGGAATTAAAGTTTTGATTTCTGGTCGTTTGAACGGAGCTGAAATGGCGCGTTCAGAAGGTTTCAAAGAAGGTAGAATTCCATTGTCAACTTTCAGAGCCGATATTGATTATGCTTTGGCTGAAGCGCATACTACTTATGGTAGAATGGGTATCAAAGTATGGATCATGAAAGGTGAAGTGTACGGAAAACGTGATTTATCTCCACTAGTTGGAATGGATAAAAAACAAGCTTCTGGCGGAAAAGGCGGAGATTCTCCTAGAGGAGACAGAAAACCTTTTAACAAAGGTGGTAAACCAGATGCACGTAAAAGAAAGTAATTTTTTAAATTAAAGAAAAATGTTACAGCCTAAAAGAACAAAATACCGAAAGGTACAAAAAGGTAGAATGAAAGGTGTTTCTCAAAGAGGACATTTACTTTCAAGTGGAATGTTTGGAATAAAATCTGTACATGAAAAAGGTATGTTTTTAACTTCACGTCAAATAGAAGCTGCGCGTATTGCTGCAACTCGTTTTATGAAAAGAGAAGGACAACTTTGGATTAATGTATTTCCAGACAAACCTATAACAAAGAAACCTCTTGAGGTACGTATGGGTAAAGGTAAAGGTGCCGTTGAATATTGGGCTGCCGTTGTTAAACCCGGAAAAATTATGTTTGAAGTTGGAGGAGTGCCTTTGGCAGTTGCTAAAGAGGCGTTACGTCTTGCAGCACAAAAACTTCCAGTAAAAACTAAATTTGTTATCGCTAGAGATTTCGAAGCATAATATATATAAATTATGAAACAATCAGAAGTTATTAGTCTGTCTACAGCTGAGTTACAAGTTAAACTTAGTCAAGTAAAGAAAACATACGCTGAATTAAAAACCGCTCACGCTATTTCACCAATTCAAAACCCACTTCAAATCAAAACGATGCGAAGAGTGGTTGCTAGATTGGCTACGGAATTAAGCAAAAGAGAATTGTAATCTGCTGAAAGATGGAAGATAAAAGAAATTTAAGAAAAGAAAGAGTTGGTGTTGTTACTAGCAACAAAATGGAGAAATCTATAGTTGTTTCTGAAACAAGAAGAGTAAAACATCCAATGTACGGTAAGTTCGTGTTGAAAACAAAAAAATATGTTGCACACGACGAAACAAATGACTGTAATATTGGTGATACAGTAAAGATCATGGAAACAAGACCTTTATCTAAATCTAAATGTTGGAGATTAGTTGAAATCATTGAAAGAGCGAAATAATTATGTTACAACAAGAATCAAGATTAAAAGTAGCAGATAACACAGGAGCAAAAGAAGTTTTGACTATCCGTGTTTTAGGAGGAACGAAACGTCGTTATGCCTCTGTTGGAGATAAAATTGTAGTATCAATTAAAGACGCAACTCCTAACGGTAACGTTAAAAAAGGAGCGGTTTCAACTGCAGTTGTTGTACGTACCAAAAAAGAAGTGAGAAGAGCCGATGGTTCTTATATTCGTTTCGACGATAATGCTTGTGTTCTTTTGAATGCGGCTGGAGAAATGAGAGGAACACGTGTTTTTGGTCCTATAGCAAGAGAACTTCGTGAAAAACAATTCATGAAAATTGTATCATTAGCACCAGAAGTGCTTTAATTCGATTAATGATGACAAAGTTAAAAATAAAATCAGGTGACGTAGTTAGAGTTATTGCTGGAGACCATAAAGGTTCTGAAGGTAAAGTTCTTAAAGTTAGCCGTGAAAATAATAAAGCGATTGTTGAAGGTACTAACATGGTTTCGAAACATACTAAACCAAGTGCTAAAAACCCTCAAGGTGGAATCGTTAAGAAAGAAGCTCCTATTCATATTTCCAATTTGTCTTTAATAGATCCAAAATCTAAAGAAGCTACAAAAACTGGAACTAGAGTAGAAGGAGATAAGAAAGTGAGATTTTCTAAAAAATCAAATCAAGTATTATAGTTATGGCATATATCCCTAGACTAAAGGAAGAATATAAGAGTAGAGTTATCTCTGCCCTTAAAGAAGAGTTCGGTTATAAAAACGTAATGCAAGTTCCTAAACTTGAAAAAATCGTTTTAAGTAAAGGAGTTGGTGCAGCTGTATCTGATAAAAAGTTAGTTGACTACGCAGTAGAAGAATTAACTAAAATTACAGGACAAAAAGCATTAGCTACTATATCGAAAAAAGACGTAGCATCCTTCAAATTAAGAAAAGGAATGCCTATTGGTGCTAAAGTTACTTTACGTGGCGAAAGAATGTATGAGTTTTTAGATAGACTTATTACTTCTGCTTTACCACGCGTAAGAGATTTTAGTGGTATTAAGGCTACTGGATTTGACGGAAGAGGTAATTATAACTTAGGAGTTTTGGAACAAATCATTTTCCCAGAAATTGATATTGACAAAGTTAACAAAATTTCAGGTATGGATATTACTTTTGTAACTTCTGCAAATACAGATAAAGAAGCAAAATCATTACTAGCAGAATTAGGTTTACCTTTTAAAAAGAATTAAGATATGGCTAAAGAATCAATGAAAGCCCGTGAGGTTAAGAGAGAAAAAACGGTAGTAAAGTATGCTGAAAAGAGAAAAGCTTTATTAGAGGCTGGTGACTATGAAGGTTTACAAAAATTACCTAAAAATGCTTCACCTGTCCGTTTGCACAATCGTTGTAAATTAACTGGTAGACCAAGAGGGTATATGCGTCAATTCGGTCTTTCACGTGTAACATTTCGTGAAATGGCTAACCAAGGATTAATTCCAGGAGTAAAGAAAGCTAGCTGGTAGTTAGTTTATTTCAGCAGATAATTGTACATTTGCCGGATTTTAGCCGGTAACGTATAATTATCTGCTTTAAAAATTGAGTTTAATGGTTTCAGGTTCAGCGGAATAGTTCTTCTGAAAACCGTAACCGCAAATCTATACAAATGTATACAGATCCAATTGCAGATTATCTTACGAGAGTTAGAAATGCAGTGAGAGCTAACCACAAAGTGGTTGCGATTCCAGCATCTAATCTTAAAAAAGAAATCACAAAGATTTTATTCGATCAAGGATATATCTTAAGTTACAAATTTGAAGATGACTCTGTTCAGGGTTCTATCAAAATTGCTTTGAAGTATGATAAAGATACTAAAGAAGCTGTAATTAAAGATATCCAAAGAATTAGTAAACCAGGTTTACGTAAGTACGCAGGTGCTTCTAAATTGCCAAGAATCTTAAATGGTTTAGGTATTGCTATTGTGTCAACATCCAAAGGATTGATGACAGGAAAACAAGCTAAGCAAATGAATGTTGGTGGAGAAGTAATTTGTTACGTATACTAATTAAAAGCTAAACGATGTCAAGAATAGGTAAAAATCCAGTTGTAATACCAGCTGATGTAACTGTTTTAGTTACAGAAGGTTTGGTTACAGTTAAAGGAAAATTAGGTCAACTTACTCAAGAGTTTTCGGACGTAACAGTAAAAGTTGAAGAAGGTCAAGTAATTGTGGAGAGATCCTCAGATCACAAAGACCAAAGAGCTAAACATGGTTTATACAGATCATTAATCAATAATATGATTAATGGAGTATCTACTGGTTTCACTAAAGAATTAGAACTAGTTGGTGTGGGTTATAGAGCATCTAATCAAGGTCAAAAACTTGATTTAGCTTTAGGTTTTTCTCATAATATCGTTTTAGAAGTTGCTAAAGAAGTTACTTTAGAAACAATATCTGAAAAAGGAAAAAACCCAATAGTAAAACTTACTTCTTATGATAAACAACTTTTAGGTCAGGTAACTGCGAAAATTAGAAATTTCCGTAGACCAGAACCATACAAAGGAAAAGGTATTAAGTTCGTAGGTGAAGTATTAAGAAGAAAAGCAGGTAAATCAGCTTAAAAATAGAGATCATGTCATTAACAAAATCTGAAAGAAGACAGAGAATCCAGTATAGAATAAGAAAGATTGTAAGCGGTACAGCTGCAAGACCAAGACTTTCTGTATTCAGAAGTAACAAAGAAATCTATGCTCAGCTCATAGACGATGTAAATGGAGTTACTTTGTTAGCTACTTCCTCTAGAGATAAAGGAGTAGATAGTAAAGGTTCAAGCGTAGATGTTGCAAACACAGTTGGAAAACTAGTTGCAGAAAAAGCGTTGAAAGCCGGAATAGATACAGTAACCTTCGATAGAGGAGGATACTTATACCACGGTCGTATTAAATCATTAGCAGAAGGCGCAAGAGCAGCTGGACTTAAATTCTAATATATATGTCTAATAAATACAAGAATGTAGAGTTAGTAAAACCAAGTGGTCTTGAATTAAAAGATCGTTTGGTAAGTGTAAATCGTGTTACCAAAGTAACAAAAGGAGGTAGAGCTTTTGGCTTTTCTGCTATTGTTGTAGTAGGTGATGAAAACGGTGTTGTTGGTCACGGATTAGGAAAATCTAAAGACGTTTCTGAAGCAATTGCGAAAGCAGTAGAAGATGCTAAGAAAAATCTTGTTAGAATTCCTTTGAGAGGACAATCAGTACCTCACGAACAAAAAGGTAAATTTGGTGGAGCTCGTGTATTTTTAATGCCTGCATCTCATGGTACAGGAGTTATTGCTGGTGGTGCTGTTCGTTCAGTACTAGAATCAGTAGGTATACACGATGTATTATCAAAATCTCAAGGGTCATCTAATCCACATAACGTGGTGAAAGCAACTTTTGACGCATTACTACAAATGAGAAGCGCTTATACTGTTGCAAGACAAAGAGGTGTTTCTTTAGAGAAAGTTTTTAAAGGTTAATTCAAGGAAATTATGGCTAAATTATTAGTAAAACAAGTTAGAAGCAAAATCAATTGTCCTCTTACACAAAAAAGAGGGTTAGAGGCTTTGGGTCTTCGTAAAATGGGACAGGTTGTGGAGCATGATTCAAATCCAACAATCCTTGGAATGATAAATAAAGTTAAACACTTAGTTTCCGTAGAGGAAGTTAAATAACAATTATAGTTATGAATTTAAGTAACTTACAACCTGCTGAAGGTTCTACACACAATCAAAATAAAAGATTAGGTAGAGGAGAAGGTTCTGGTAAAGGTGGTACTTCTGCAAGAGGTCACAAAGGGGCAAAATCTCGTTCTGGTTATTCTAAAAAAATTGGTTTTGAAGGAGGGCAAATGCCACTTCAAAGACGTGTGCCTAAGTTTGGTTTCACGAACATTAATAGAATTGAGCATCAAGGTGTAAATCTTGATACTCTTCAAGCTTTAGTAGATAACGGAATTGTTACAGATACTGTAGATTTTGCAGTATTAGTAGAAAACCGTTTGGCTACCAAATCCGAATTAGTTAAAATATTAGGAAGAGGTGAACTAAAAGCTAAATTAAAAGTAACTGCTCATAAATTTACTGCTACCGCAAAAGCTGCTATTGAAGCTGCTGGTGGCGAAGTAGTAACCTTATAATTCTCTGATTATATGAAGAATTTTATTGAATCGTTTAAGAATGTTTGGAAAATAGAAGAGTTAAAGAATCGTATTTTTTTTACTTTAGGTTTACTTTTAGTATATAGATTTGGAGCTCATGTTACTCTTCCAGGTATCGATGCAACGCAGCTGGGAGGTCTTACAGGTCAAACTAATAAAGGAATTGGTTCAATTCTGGATATGTTTACTGGTGGAGCATTCTCTAAAGCATCTGTTTTTGCATTAGGTATTATGCCTTACATTTCTGCTTCAATTGTTGTTCAATTAATGGGGATTGCAATTCCTTATTTACAGAAATTACAAAAGGATGGCGAAAGTGGTAGAAAAAAGTTAAACCAAATTACACGTTGGTTAACAATTGGTATCACTTTACTACAAGGTCCTGGGTATATTTATAACCTAAGACAAACTATTCCTCATGATGCATTTTTATTAGGGTTTGATTCTTTCGCATTCCTTTTCTCTTCGGTTTTAATTTTAACTACAGGTACAATTTTTGCCATGTGGTTAGGAGAAAAAATTACAGATAAAGGTATTGGAAATGGAATCTCTCTATTGATTATGGTCGGAATCTTAGCACGATTACCACAAGCATTAATCCAAGAATTTACATCTAGAGTTACCAATAATAATGGTGGCTTAATGATTCTTGTTCTTGAAATTATTGTTTGGATGTTAGTAATTATTGCTTGTGTATTATTAGTAATGGCTATTAGAAAAATACCAGTACAATATGCTCGCAGAACTACATCAGGTGATTTTGAAGAAGATATGATGGGAGGTAACAGACAATGGATACCATTAAAACTAAATGCAGCCGGTGTAATGCCAATCATTTTTGCCCAAGCAATTATGTTCATTCCCGCAGCTTTAGCTAAATTATCACAATCTGAAGCTTCACAATCAATAGCAGGAGCATTTAGTAATATGTTCGGATTTTGGTATAATTTGGTTTTTGCAACTTTAATCATCATCTTTACATTCTTTTACACAGCAATTACAGTTCCAACAAATAAAATGGCAGACGATTTAAAAAGAAGTGGTGGTTTTATTCCAGGTGTAAAACCAGGAGTTGATACAGCAGATTTCTTAGACAAGATCATGTCATTGGTAACTTTTCCAGGTGCCTTATTCTTAGCTTTAATAGCTGTGTTCCCAGCCATTGTAGTAAGTTTAGATGTACAACAATCATGGGCAATGTTCTATGGCGGAACTTCTTTAATCATTATGGTTGGAGTTGCAATTGATACTATTCAACAAATAAATTCTTATTTATTGAATAAGCATTATGATGGTTTGATGAAAAGTGGTAAAAATAGAAAAGCAGTAGCTTAATTTTTATGGCAAAACAATCAGCAATAGAACAAGACGGATCAATAATTGAAGCATTATCCAATGCGATGTTCCGTGTAGAATTAGAAAATGGACATATCGTTATAGCACATATATCTGGTAAAATGCGAATGCATTACATTAAATTGTTACCTGGTGACAAAGTAAAACTAGAAATGAGCCCTTACGATTTGTCAAAAGCAAGAATCACTTACAGATACTAAAGTTATTTAAAAATGAAAGTAAGAACATCAGTAAAAAAACGAAGCGCAGAATGTAAGATTGTGCGCAGAAAAGGGAGATTATACGTTATTAACAAAAAGAATCCTAGATTTAAACAAAGACAAGGATAATTATGGCAAGAATAGCAGGGGTAGATGTACCTAAAAATAAAAGAGGTGTTATAGCACTTACCTATATCTTCGGAGTAGGAAAAAGTAGAGCTATTGAGATTTTAGATAAAGCTCAAGTTAGCCAAGATATCAAAGTTCAAGATTGGAATGATGACCAGATCGGAGCAATTCGTGAAGCAGTTTCATTTTACAAAATTGAAGGTGAACTACGTTCAGAAACTTCATTAAACATCAAACGTTTAATGGATATTGGATGTTACAGAGGAATTCGTCATAGATCTGGTCTTCCATTAAGAGGACAAAGAACTAAAAACAATTCTAGAACAAGAAAAGGTAAAAGAAAAACTGTTGCTAACAAGAAAAAAGCAACTAAATAGTAAGTAATATGGCCAAAGCAAGTACAAAAAAACGTAAAGTTATTATTGAATCTACAGGGGAAGCTCATATTAATGCGACTTTTAACAACATCATCATTTCGTTAACTAACAAAAAAGGTGACGTTATTTCTTGGTCTTCTGCAGGTAAAATGGGATTCAGAGGTTCTAAAAAGAACACACCCTATGCTGCCCAAATGGCAGCTGAAGATTGCAGTAAAGTAGCATTAGAAGCTGGACTTAAAAAAGTAAAAGTTTATGTTAAAGGACCAGGTAACGGACGTGAGTCTGCTATCCGTTCATTACATAATAGTGGTGTAGAAGTAACAGAAATTATTGACGTTACTCCAATGCCTCACAACGGATGTCGTCCTCCTAAAAGACGTAGAGTATAATTTATAGTATAACAAGAGAAAGAGCAAAGATTATCGAAGGATTTATTGACCTGAATTCATAATCTCTATCTCAAAAAAAATTCAAAATGGCAAGATATACTGGTCCAAGTACAAAAATTGCTCGTAAATTTGGCGAGGCAATTTTCGGAGCTGATAAAGCATTCGAAAAAAGAAATTATCCACCCGGACAACACGGGATGGCTAAAAAAAGAGGTAAAAAATCAGAATACGCTATCCAGTTAATGGAGAAACAAAAGGCTAAATACTCTTATGGTATTCTGGAAAAACAATTTAGAAACTTATTTGAAAAAGCAGCTGCTTCTAAAGGTGTAACAGGTGAAATCCTTTTACAATTATGTGAAGCTCGTTTAGATAATGTAGTTTTCAGAATGGGAATTGCTTCTACAAGAAGAGCTGCCCGTCAAATTGTTTCTCACCGTCATGTTACTGTTAATGGAGAATTAGTGAACATTCCATCGTACCACCTTAAACCTGGTGATATTGTTGCTGTTCGTGAAAAATCTAAATCTTTAGAGTCTATTGAACGTTCTTTATCTAACTCTAGTCATGTATATGAATGGATTACTTGGAACAACGATACTAAACAAGGTACTTTCGTTTCTGTACCTGCTAGATTGCAAATACCAGAAAACATCAAAGAACAATTAATCGTAGAGTTGTACAACAAATAATCATTGACACTAGTCTAAATTATGGCAATATTTAATTTTCAAAAGCCCGATAAAGTTATCATGATCGATTCAACCGATTTTGAAGGTAAGTTTGAGTTCAGACCTTTAGAACCTGGTTACGGATTGACAGTTGGTAATGCACTTAGAAGAGTTTTACTTTCTGCTCTAGAAGGATATGCAATCACCTCTACCAAAATTGAAGGTGTTGAGCATGAATTCTCTACTATTCCAGGAGTTGTTGAAGATGTTACCGAAATTATCCTTAGTCTTAAACAAGTACGTTTCAAACGTCAAATTGAAGATATTGATAACGAATCAGTAACTATATCTATAACAGGTAAAGAGCAAATAACTGCTGGTGATTTTCAAAAATTCATCTCTGGATTTCAAGTATTAAACCCAGAGTTAGTTATTTGTAACCTTGATGCAAAAGTTAATTTCAATATGGAATTAACAATTGAAAAAGGTAGAGGATATGTACCTGCCGAAGAAAACAAAAAGCAAAATGCTGCTATTGGAACTATCTTCACAGATTCTATCTTTACTCCAGTAAAAAACGTGAAATATACAATTGAAAATTTCCGTGTAGAGCAAAAAACAGATTATGAAAAATTAGTTTTTGAAATAAAAACTGACGGATCTATTAATCCAAAAGACGCTTTAACTGAAGCTGCAAAAGTATTAATTCACCACTTCATGTTATTCTCCGATGAGAGAATAACTCTTGAGGCTGACGAAATTGCTCAAACAGATTCTTATGATGAAGAATCATTACATATGAGACAATTGCTTAAAACTAAGCTTGTTGATATGGATTTATCTGTAAGAGCATTAAACTGCCTTAAAGCAGCTGAAGTTGATACATTAGGAGACCTTGTCTCTTTTAACAAACACGACTTAATGAAATTCCGTAATTTCGGTAAAAAATCTTTAACAGAACTAGACGAACTAGTAGCAGTTAAAAATTTAACCTTCGGAATGGATTTGTCAAAATATAAATTAGATAAAGACTAGTTCTTATTCAAGTTAAATAGCATTTAAAATGAGACACGGAAAAAAATTCAATCACTTAAGCAGACAGACAGGACATAGAAAATCTATGTTAGCTAATATGGCTTGTTCTCTTATTGAGCACAAACGTATTAATACAACTGTTGCTAAAGCAAAAGCACTTAAACAATTCGTTGAGCCGCTTATAACAAAATCAAAAGAAGATACTACACACAATCGTCGTATAGTTTTCGCTTACCTACGTAATAAATATGGTGTTACTGAACTTTTCAGAGAAGTAGCAGCTAAAGTAGGAGATCGTCCAGGTGGATACACTCGTATCATTAAAGTTGGAAATCGTTTAGGAGATAACGCTGATATGGCAATGATCGAACTAGTAGATTTCAATGAAATTTACAACGGTGGTAAAAAAGAAGAGAAAAAAGCTAAAAGCCGTCGTGGTGGAAAAGCTAAAAAATCGGAAACTGAAACCGCTACTGCAACTGAAACTTCAGCACCTGAAGCTTCTGCAGAAGAAACTACCGAAGCAGCAGAATAACAATGAATTCAATTTCATAAATATAAAGGATAAACTCTCGAGTTTATCCTTTTTTTATTTCCCTCCACTGGAGCGGTTCCCGAAGGGCGGGGTGGCAAAAGATTTAATAACATTTTTTTAGTAGCCCAGCCCATCTCATTATCAGTTAACATCGTTCCCGCTTTCCATTACAATCTGTCATTGCGAGGAACGAAGCAATCTATTTACACAATTTACTTTTCGCAATGACAGGATTTCCATTGCAATCGGGGCTAGAAACAAAGACAGAGGAATATTTGTAAAGTTTCCAAAAGAACCTTAGAAAATTAAAACCAAAATCCTAAATTTGCACCACAACAACTAACTACTACAATGAAATATACAACAAGACCACAAGCCATTCTACTCTTAGCCGACGGAACCATCTTTCACGGAAAATCCATAGGAATTTCAGGAACAACTTTTGGCGAAGTTTGCTTCAATACAGGTATGACCGGTTACCAAGAAATCTTTACCGACCCATCTTACTTCGGACAAATAATGGTTGCCACCAATCCACACATTGGAAATTACGGTGTAAATACCAACGAAGTAGAATCCGATGCAATTAAAATTTCAGGTTTAGTTTGTAAAAATTTCAGTTTCAATCATTCCCGTCCCGATTCCGAAAGTAATCTGTACGACTATTTTGAAAAACAAAATCTAGTTTGCATTTCCGATGTTGACACTCGTGCTTTAGTAAGTTACATTCGAGATAATGGTGCACAAAATGCAGTAATATCCACCGATGGAACTTCTATCGAAGAATTAAAAAAACAATTAGCAAATGTTCCCGACATGAAAGGATTGGAACTTGCTTCTACAGTTTCAACAAAAGAGCCCTACTTTTTTGGTGAAGAAACAGCAACCTATAAAATTGCAGCCTTAGATCTAGGTATTAAAAGAAACATTCTGAGAAATCTAGCACAAAGAGACTGTTACATAAAAATATTTCCTTACAACGCCTCTTTTCAAGAATTGCAAGCTTTTAATCCTAATGGTTACTTTCTTTCTAACGGTCCTGGGGATCCTGAACCTTTAACTGGAGTGCAGGCAGTAGCAAGAGAAATATTAAATTCTAACAAACCTTTATTCGGAATTTGCCTTGGTCACCAAATAATTGCTTTGGCAAACGGAATTTCTACCTATAAAATGTTTAATGGGCATAGAGGAATTAACCATCCCGTAATGAATGTTCTAACAGGAAAAGGGGAAATTACTTCCCAAAACCATGGTTTTGCTGTGAACAGAGAAGAACTTGAAAATCATCCTGATTTAGAAATAACGCATTACCATATCAACGACAATACGGTTGCAGGAATGCAAATGAAATCCAAAGATTGTTTTTCAGTGCAATACCATCCAGAAGCAAGTCCAGGTCCACACGATTCTTCTTATCTTTTTGATTCTTTTATTGATTTGTTAAAAAAGTAAATAAATCCCAACCCCATTATAAATTGAAAAGCCGACTCAAATTACAACTTTGAGTCGGCTTTTAATTTTTTTTCCAAAAACCGATATTTTTTGAAATTGATTAAACATTTACTATTACTTTTGATAATAATTTAGATACCATTCCTCATAAATATTAACCATTCTATATATTACTGCGCTAAGAAAAAGTTTAGTTTTATCAGTTTCATTTTTTTTAATTCTTCTAAATGTACTATCTATTTGGTTCCAAAAATGTAAATCATTTTCTTTAACGTAACTGTCTCCTTTTTTTAAATCATTTTCAAAACGTTTCTTAGGAGAAGAGTGGTTGTTTTGACTTCGATTATCATCATAAGACAAAGCCCTAAAATTGCCTATACAATTTACCCAGCCTTTAACCAATTGATTAATACCTTCTTTTCTATACACCCAACTATCAGGATATATATGATCCCAATCCCAAGGCCTATTTGTGTCTTCTATAGTTTCAAACTGGTTAAATTCTTTAAATTTGGTGTTCATATACTCTTTTTGAGCATAAAGTAACATTGATTTGTTCCAAAATATTTTAGAAACTATAGTATTCCAATTTTCATTAAATATACTTTCATTTTTTGAATCATATAATAAAACTTCCTTTACTTCCTTCATAAAAAGTTCATTTTTATGAATTTCAGTAATGTTATTGGAAGCAATGCCATTTTTTATAACAATTTCCTCTAATTGGATTCTTATTAATTCAGGTTTAATAATTGGTAAAACTAAATTCTCATTAATTAATTTTATTGTTGCATCTGCCCAAGAATAATTTTCAGTATCAGAAAAAAGCATATTAAAAAGGGAAGGTGCCACTTTTTTTGAATTTTTATTGAACCACAAAATGTAAACATATTTTGATGCAATTTCAGTTTTTTCAATTTCACTTAAATTATTAAAACCTTGTTTTCTTAAGTATGATAACAATACAAAAAATAAATCAAAATTGGTGACTATTAATTGTTTTAATAATATAACTGGAAAGTCTTCTTTCTCTTTAGACAAAATAGTTATTGCATCATCAATTAATTGTTTTGCAATGCTATCATCTTCATTTCCAATATAATTTTGTAACTTCTCTTGAAAATCAGTTTCTGTAATTTTTTTTCTAAAGTTTTGAATTGAAATATCTTTTTGATAATTTATATAATTTGATTGTTCGCTAATAATTATTCTTGAAAACAAACTAATTATTTTACTTGGAGCAATGTAGGAGGCTCCAATATTTTCTACCAAATTTTTTATTTTTGGAAATTTCGCTTTATAAATGGAATAAATTAGTTCTTCTCCGGAAATTCGTGTTCCTGCTGAATTTAATCGAACAAATAAGCTAGGGTCTTTACTCTCATTATTATCTTCATCATCATCATCTTTTAACAATAATGCATCAACTGTAATTTCAGGAATAGATAATTTTTTATAATTAAGATATCCAATGAAAATATTTTTTATATGATCATTAAATTTATCTTTCTCTTTCTCAAGCAAAGTATAATCAACAAATAGATCATTGGAATGCTGCGTTTTTATTTTTAATAAAGAGGTTTTTTGTAATAATTGACATTTAAAACAATCAAAGTTATCGGTATCAATTTCTAAAATATATGCCAAAGGAATTGGGAAATAAGCATCCCAAGGACTAATGTCTTTAGAAGTTAATTCTAAATAATTTCGGTTCAATGGATTAAAAAAGCTTAAAGCATTCCTTCTATTAGACATACTCAATGTAACAGAGTTATCTTTTAATTGATAGCCCCATGGATGACTTTTAGTCAAATAACGAAATACAAATTTTTGTCCATCTGTATTTTTTTCGGGTGCTAAATCTATCCAAATACTTGGTTTGTAGTTTTTCAAAGAAAGGAATTCCAATTCTTTAATGACAAAAGGATTAAAATGACCTAAAGCAATTGAAGTGCAACGTTGTTGGCCATCTAATAAAAATCGGTTTTCACTTTCATCAATTGACATTAATATTGCACCTACAGGAAATCCTCTAAAAATTGAATCCCACAAGGCTTCTATCTGATTCGACTTCCAAACAAAGCCTCTTTGTAAAGACGGCAATGAAATTGTGGATTCTTTTTTGGAAACCTCTTTTTGCCAATTAGCAATTTCTTTTAAACTGTAACTTTTCATATTGTTTAGTTCTTAATGTGCATTTTCATTCCTTTTTTAACTATCCTAAAATAAATTCACTCTAGTCTTTTTCGTTACTCTTTGTATCGTTTTAATGCTTCTTCAAATCTTCGTATAATTTTATTTTGTAGTTCCTTTGGCTCTAATACTTTAACTTCTTTACCAATGGAAAGCAATTCCATAGCAAAATCATAAGTTGGTTGCAGAAACAATTCAATTCGTAACTCTTTTTCGTTATCTATAATTATTTTTTGCGAAAGATGCATTGGTAATGACTTAATGTATTTTCCTTGTTCAAAAGTAAAGGATAATACTATTTTTTGTGCTGGAGTCCCGTCATTAATAATTCCAAATGAATTTTGGAAAGCAATTTCAGGATTATAACTATCTGGATATTGAAACTTTTTTTGAGAAATAACTACATTAGAAATTCTATCCAAAGCAAATGATTTTATCCTGTTATCTTTTTCATCTAATGCGACTAAATACCAACGGTATTTAGATTCTTTTAATGCTAATGGATGAACAATTCTTGTTTTTTTATCTTGGTCTACATCCCAAAATTTTTCATGTAAAAACTGAATAATAAATCTATTTTTGATAGCATGAAGTATTCCAAACATATTTTCAGTTCCCATTGGTCTTCTTTTTTCTAGAATAATGTATTTGGAAAGATTTTCGGTTAAACTTAGCGCATTGAATAATTCAAAACTCTCTACTAAACGATCATTGTTTATTTCATTTACATCTTGAATTATTTCATATACTTTAGAAGAACGATTGTATTCAATTTCAATGGAATACAAAGAAGCAATTTCTTTTAAATCTCTTTGAAAAGTTCTAATTTCCATTTCATAATTTTCTTCCTCCAATTCAGATTGAATCTTTAAATAATCTTGAATTTCATCAAAAGAACTTGGTTTTTTTCTGAGTTTGTTAACTATAAGATGGTGTCGTTTTATAAATTGCTTTTTAGACATAAGTTTTACTTATTATACTTTTAAAAAAGTTTTCTATTTCAATTTTAAATATAGCAACAGAAATTTGATGTTCTAATTTATTAATAATTTGAATGCGTATGTTATTGTCTGGGCTAATATTATTTAAAAGATAATTAATATTATCTCTAGGATTTACTATAGTATCTTTATTTCCAATAATTATTGTAATTGAATTATTTAAATCATTTATTATTTGCGGAACCAATTGTTCAATTGATCTAAAAGGCAAAGCAGTATTAAATAATAGACTAGTTGTATTCATTAGTTTAGATAGATAATAACCCGCAAAACCACCCATACTGCTCCCTATAATTACATCTATACCTTGGTCTTTAAATTCATTAAAAAGTAAATCTATAGTATTTGTATTGTTATAATAATCAATATCAGGAGCAATTACCTCTCCAAATACTTCGAGTATTTCTCTTTTCTCGGGGCTTAGTTTACTATCAAGACCATGAAGATATAGTATAATCTTTTTCTTTTGATTAATTTTTTCTTTTTGAAGTTCATTTTTTATAAAACTTTTGACTTCACCCTCTGTAGGTAAATCATAAACAGATATATCTCTTTCTTTAATTACAGAAGATTTAACCAATTTTTTCAATAAATCTAATTCTTCTGAATTAAAAACCTTTTCAAATGTTTTGGCTTTAAAAGCATTTGGGTGGGGAAGATAATAAATAGGTTTCCCAAATAATTCCTTTTCAAAATTTAGCATTTTCTGTGCGACAACACCTATTGCAATTATAACTTTTGCATTACTACTTGAAATTAAATTTTCTAAAAAAAGTGATTTACATTGTTCTTTTGCAGATTCTACCCCTATTTCGTTCCATGATTTGCAATGTACTACTTCTGTTATACAATAATCTCTGCCTGCAATAGCTTTTCTCTCTAAAATTTCTTCAGCTCTTTTATTGATGCTAGTCCAATATTTTACAGATTTTAAATCTCTCCCATTTTTGTTAAGTACTCTATTATTAAAAACCCAACTTGCTTCTTCTCCACGGTTTTCAAAACGATTGACAAAAAAGTCATTTATCATTTTTTTCGGCCATGATTCAGTAGGATATATTTCCACTCTAGATAAAGAGGGGTTTGAACTAATAAAAAGAATTGGAGCATTATATAAATCCCCAGAAAATGGTTCGGGTAATTGAATTTCGATTTTTTTGCTTTTTTGAAAATCTATTATTTTTGAACAACAATTTTTATTGTCATCTTGCTTACCTAATTTACAAAAATGAGTGCAATTTGTTATTTCTTGAATGATATTATATTTCATGAAAAGGTTGTCTGGTTTGTATTTGTTAAAAATAAGTTTTTTTAACGTATGATGCGAAATATCTTAGTAAAATTAATAAAGTACTTGGTACATTTGGAAATTTATCAATATGTTATTTTTTCTTCTCTAATGTAATTTCAAAAATTTATTCAATTTTCCAATTAACATCTCCAAGGTCTATATCTCCGTACATTTTCACTTCTAAACTAGACAATCCAAAATCTAAACAATTAAGATTTATGCTGTATCCAGAAAATGTTTCGTGTTCAAAATTTAATTTAGCCCCTTTTTGAATATGTTCCATCATTTCTGTATGTTGTTCATCTGTTAATTCTATTATTAATTTTTTCATTTTTGACTTTTCTATTTTAATTATTTTCAAATGTAGTTTTGCAACACGTCAATACACGACGTTAAAAATCAATTTTTGTAAAAAACTGATAATCTACTTTTAGTTCTATCCAAACTTCATCAATATTATTTATATCAAACCAAGTTAAGTCTGGGTTATGGTCGTATAAACTATGAAAGGAATAACAATGATTAACTTCTGGAAGAGGTGCTCTGTCATGATGTTCATTATGTGGCTCTTGGTCATACTCTCTAATATTTTTTTGAAACACCATAAAATCATCCATACTTTCATAAAAGGGATTGCCCTCAACGGATTCATCATATTGTATATAATGTTCATTATTCCAATAACTGATTTTAATATTAATATTATAATCATTAATTTGATTGTTAGAAACCATTGATTTGCAATGTTTATCTATTAGTCTATATTGATTAAAAACTCTTTTTTCTTGTTGTAGAAGTTTTTCGTTCAATACGATTAATTTTTTATTTACAGCAGGGGTCCATTCAAATTGTCTTTCAATATTTTGATTTCTTTCACGAATTAATTGTTCCTCTTTTGTGGTTCTTTCCGAACGAACTTTTTGAATAGTTCTTATAAAATTGACTTCAAGGCTTTTGTCTATTTTCATATTTTAATTTCCAAAGCCAACCGCTTTTCTTAGTTTAGGTTCATGATTATTACTTACATCAAAATTGAAAATATCAGCAAGTGGGAGGGGAGTAGTTACTTCAACATCATGACCAAGACTTTTTAATAAATTATTGGTTCTGTCAAGTTCGAGATTTTGGAATTCATAGATTGAAGTCAATCTTCCTTTACGAAGTAAAGCTTTGTCAATATTTTTTAATTCAGTATTAAACGTTGCAATAATTTGAATTCCTAAACTTTCTCCTAAAATTCCATCAGTCATATTGAGTAACATCGATAAATTTGAATTTCTAATATGGTCTCGTGAAGATATAAGTTCTTCGGCATCTTCAATCACTAAAACTGAATTTCTATTAGCAATTAGGAAGGAAGTCATATTAAGATTATCTAAATCACCTGCCATTTTTGGAGATAAGAAAATTACTTTTTTCTTTAACTGATGAATTAGAAATTTTATATAAGTACTCTTACCAGTTCCTGGTAATCCATGGAATAGATAAAGTCCTTTGTTGTTATTTTGATTTAATTGTCTAATAATATTTCTATGAATTGCCAAAAAATTATTGTTGTAATGTAAACTAAAATTAATCTTGGGCTTTTTGATATATAGTTCTTTAGTGACCAGTTCTCCTCTTTCAACTACAATTAAACTTATATCTGTTGTTAGTTTTGGCTTTTTAATAAATTGTTTAAATTGTTCCAACAGAATATTTGCTTTTTGTTCTATTTCGGGCAAAAACAAAATACACATTAAATTTTTATCCATATTTATTATAATGCCATTATCTAAAAAATAATACTCATCTTCAATTGACAATTCCATTTTTTTAGAATCAAAATCATGTCTATAATGTTGTTTGATTATCTGAGTTTTATATGTCTTTTCAAACCACAACTTCATTTTATCTATGTCAATTAAATCTATAGTTATTAAATTAGGTACAGCATTATAGTATCCAAAAAACATTCTCAAACAATCTATGTAGTTACGTCCATATTGAATGACGTCAAAATTTTTACTTGATAATGATAAAGATGTTTGAGATTGAGATGATAATTCGTGTTTTTCCATAATAGTTTTATTTATTTAAAGCAAAACTATTTCGTCATCACGTCAAGTAATGACGTTGAAAATTAATTTACAAAAAAGATCATTATTATTAAGACAAAGGTTTAAGTAATGTTAATTATTTTATTCATAACCCCATTATAAATAAGAAAGCCGACTCAAATTACAACTTTGAGTCGGCTTTTTAACAAAAATTTTAATCGAAAACTATTATTTCAAGGTTCTTAGGTAATTAACCAATAACCATCTGTCATCGTCTTCTGCAACTTTTTTCTTGAAAGATGGCATTTCGTCTCTTCCTTCAGTGATTTTGTAAAAAATTTCACCATCTGTTTGTTTTTGAAAACTTGCTGCTGTGAAATCACCAACTTCTCCTTTTAAATCTGCCGCTTTAGACCCATCGCCTAAACCTTTTTTCCCGTGACACGAAACACATTGTTTTGCATATAATGCTTTTGCTTCGTTCATCCCATCTTTATCTTTAGGATCGGAAGGGTTTTTCATGCTTTTGTATTTAGCAGGTGCATCCCACTTTTTTTGAACTAAAACAGAGAATGACAGCAATAAAAATGCTGATAATGCAAGAACTGAAACGAATTTTAAATTTTTCATAAGTAATTAATTTTTAGATTTATAAATTTTATATAGATTAATAAGTAGCATTGTTAATATTGACCAAATTCCAATTAAAATTATGTTTGGAATTATCAATATAAACAATGGTGTTTTAGTTGGAGGTGACCACATCGTTCTTTTATCAAATGTAGATTTGTCTGTAATTGGCACACCAAATTTTGAATATAAATTAGCAACAACAGTTCCGTAAGTATCATTTTCTTTCAGAATAACTTGAAAATTTAATATTCCATTTAATCCTGTAAGATTTTTATCTATGGCTACAATTATGTTTCCATCGGCATCGGTAGTATAACTATCTTCTTCTCCCATAGAAAGGTTTCCGAAGGTTCTTTTTAATCCTACCAATAAAGCCTCATCTGCAATAGGATTGTTGTTTTCATCCACCAATCGTGCTTTAATGTTATAAGTACTATCCGTTTTTTCTAAAGTCGCTTCTATGGTAGCATCTTTTACAGAAATAGTTTCTGCATTGTCTTCATAGGCTTTACTTTTTTCAATTTTTGCAGAAAAGGAAGAACTAGGTCCACTATATTTTTTTGCAATTACAAAAGTTGCTTTACCAAGATCATTAGTAACACAAGTTCCAATTTTTACTCCTAAAGTATCGTCTGCATTTTCTAATTTATAAATAGATAGCATCAAATTTTTACAAGGAGAGAAAATTTTCTTTTCTTTATATTGCGCAACAATTTCAATAGTGGAACTGTGTTCTTTCATCAATTTAATAAATTGAACCGATAAATTAGCGTTCTTTTTATCTTCTTGTGCAAATGATTTAATGCAAAATAAAGAAACAAATACTGTAAAAATCAACAATGATTTTTTATAAAATAGTGTTTTAAAGTGTATCATTTTTTTCAGTATTATGAGTTTCTAATAATCCTCTTTCTTCAGCAGTTTCATGAATAGGTATTATAGGTAAATATCTAAAAAGAATAGTCATGATTAATAATGCAGAAGCCAAGGTTCCGAAAGTGATAGTCCATTCTAAAGCAGTTGGGAAATAATGGTGCCATTCTTTAGGAACTCCTTGAATAGGTAAAAATGGATTTAATAGGGTAGGTGTTACAATAATGAAACGTTTCCACCAAGCGCCAACTACAACTAGAATTCCTATTATAAACAAAGGCATAGGTTTTCTTCCTTGAGGGAAAATAAGCACTATTACCGGCACTATAAGTCCGCCAATAATAACAGTCCAGAATAAAATCGCATAACTACCAAAGAATAATTGGTACAAGTGATTGGCTTCTTCGGTGGTTGTTTTATAAGCAGGAACTAAATATTCATTTACATTAAAATATAAATAAATTAAGCAAAGCAACACTAATAGTTTTCCCATTTTGTCAAAGTGCATATCGGTGATATAATTTTCTAAATGGTATACTCTTCGTAAAACATACATTACTACAACCACAGCACCAGCACCAGCAACAAAAGCACCAGCAATAAAGTAAGGTCCAAAATTGGAACTATCCCAACCTGGTCTATAAGTGGTTGCAAATAACCAAGCCGTTACTGTGTGAATTCCAAATGCTACTGGAATAATCAATACAGATAATATCTGAATGGATTTGTCGTAAAGTTTAACTTGCGTTTTATTTCCAGTCCAATTCAAAGAAAGTTTACCATACCATTTACTTAATTTTGGTTTGTCTTTAAAATAGTCTTTTAAGATTGCAAAATCGGGAAGCAAAGGAAAAAACAAAAGCATTACACTAATGGATAGGTAGGTAGAGATTACTAAAACATCCCAAATAATTGGAGATTGTAATCTTCCATGCAGGAATATATTATAAATTCTATCCGGACGCCCCATATCAATAATGATAGTTAAACCCGCCATAATAATTGCTGCAACAGCAATTACTTCAGCAATTCTAGTTAAAGGGGTACTCCAGTGAGCCCCAGTTAATCGAAGTATTGCGGTGACTAAAGATCCAACTAAACTTATCGCTACAAAGAACACAAAGTTTGAAATATATACTCCCCATAGAGCATAATCTCGCATGTTAGTAATAATTAATCCTTTACTTAATTGTTGGTAATAAGCAATTAAGGCACAAAATATTATTACAAGCAATGAAATTACCCAGATGGTACCTAGTTTTCCGAATTTTTTCGGAGCTAGGTCTTCTATTATTTTATTATATTCTTTCATAATTAAGCGTCTTTATGAACGGATTCAAATTCATTGTAGTTTTCCAGGCCTTTTTCCAAATCCTGAATTCTATCTACTGGGGGTAAATAAAATACGCTTGGTTCAGTACCTAATCCTTCCATCAATCTATGCCCGGCTCTGTCTTTTAATAATTTACTTAATTTAAAAGTTTCACCACTTCCGTTAGTTACAGCATCTTCATACATATCGCCAAAGGCAAATACATCATTTGGACATGCTTTAACACAAAATGGTAGTTCTCCTTTTACTATTTGGTGCGGACAGAAATCACATTTATCTACAGTTCCTTTTACACTTGGTTGTCCACAAAAATCGGGAGTATATTCTTCTGTTTTAAGAAGCGTTTTGTCTTGTTTTGGTTCCGACCAATTGAAAACACGGATAGAATACGGACAAGCAGCCATACAAAAACGGCAACCAATACATCGTTCATTATCAATAAGAACAATTCCATCTTTTCTTTTAAAAGTTGCATCTACTGGACAAACTTTTACACAAGGAGGCTTGTCGCAATGTTGGCATTGTGTTGGCATAAAATAAGGAGCTGTTTCTTCAGACTCCTGCATTTTATATACTTTTAACCAAGCATTTTCTCCGGTAATATAATGGCCTTTATTACATGCATTTTGGCATCGTAATGCATTTTTGCACTTTGCCAAATCTACTACCATTACAAACTTTTTCCCTGGAAAACCTTCTCTAGGATTATAGTCTTTTGGTTTCAAAGAATGCTCTATTACTTCTGATGCAGGAACTTTTATTAAATGTCCATCGGTAGACATAAGTTCTACCATTTCGCTTGAAGGTTCACTCTCCATTGCTTTAGAGGCAATAACGGTACCAGCGGTAGCTAGTAATCCAAATTTAATTCCTAATTCAAAGAATTTTCTTTTGGATTGTTGTGGATTCTCTTCTTTCATCTTACTTTTTTGTTTTCAACCAACTTAATAGTGATTGATTAGAAATATTTTTTTCAACCACATTAGAATTTTCAATAACACTTTTTCTAACCTTTACAGTAGTCCCGTCTGGGCGAAGTAATATTTGATGTTCTTCTTGGTCTTCTGTGATTTTGGAAGTACCTTTTCCTGATCCTAAAAAAGGAAAAAGTAAACCACCACCAAGAAGAGGCAAGAAGCCTCTTCTGCTTAGTGATTTTTTGTTATTTTTTGATTCGTCCATAGTATTAATGAAATAATCTTGTCATATTAAATCCGATTGCATATTTACCATTGAAAAAATCATTTTGATTCAACATGGTATTGTATTGCGGAAGAATAGATCTGTAATTAGTAATAAACAATTGAAATGCGTGGGATCCTGTAGAATATTCCATACCTAATCCCATACCTGGTTTAGTCACGTTAGTGCTATATTTGGCAAAAGAATAATTATAATCGGCAATTACTGCCATTGTTGGAGTTACTTTTACACGAGCACCAACTTCTGTAGCAACTACATTGCTAGGCATTGGACTTTCTACGTAATTCATATGCGAAATACTTGGCGAAACTTGTAAGGAAATACTTCTATTAATTCTTCTTGCAAAAATTAATT
This sequence comes from Flavobacteriaceae bacterium, assembly GCA_947451525.1. GTDB lineage: Bacteria > Bacteroidota > Bacteroidia > Flavobacteriales > Flavobacteriaceae > Flavobacterium. Next base: position 134,235 of record CANFZM010000004.1, on the reverse strand, counting down.
GGTTGTAGTAAGACCATCTATCCGTAGAATGAACAAAGTTTTCAGGAGTACGAGCATCATAAGCCATTGTTCCAAAATAAGTCACACTAAAAGGTACTTTATTATCTTTAGTCTGTCTTAAAATTGCTGCTTTTAAACTTAAATCTTGAAGTCTAGAATCTTTAGTAGTTCCAAATCCAACATTAATTCTATTAGAAATAGCATAGTTTAAGGCAAATCTAATATTAGCAGGAGCCCAAATTCCTAAACCATCGTTAGAGTTAGGACCTGTATTTACAATTCCAAAACGGTGGTTAATAGACATTTCTAAAGTTCCTTTTACGTTTACCACGTTAGTTTGTGATTCAATTAATGCAGAACTTTCAAAAGCAGCTCTCTCAAATTTAGATTTGGTAGATTTAGTAGTGACTGCAGTACTGTCTTTTACCTGAGCTAAAAGCGTAATTGGTAAAACGAACAGTGCTATAAGGATTGATTTATTTATTTTCATGACTATTTAGTGTTAATTATTAGCTGCTCCATCGTTAATCCATTTTTCTACAAGAGCAAGTTTAGAAGCGCTTAAAGCTCCGTTAGGTGGCATTTGTGGTGCTCCTTTTCCTGTCATTGCTTGGTATAGTATACTTCCAGAAGCATCTCCAGGAGTTACAAAAACTTCTCCTGTTGTAGCATTTGCGGTAGTTAAAGAAAGGTAAGAATTTCCATCGGTTAAATTAGGGTTGGTATTAACTGCTCCTTTGTGGCATTCAATACAATTTTTATTAAAAATATTTTGAACGTTAGTTTTATAAGAAACATTTGCTGGAATTGGTTCTTCTGGAAGCGCATCGTTATAGCAAGAAGTAGCAAATAAACCTAAGGAAGCTACCATCATGAGTTGAACTATTTTTTTCATTTTGTAAGTATTTAATTGTTTTTTCTTATTAGAATTGAAAACACATTAATATTTGTTAGGAGTAATTGCTCCAGATGGGTATTTCGTAGTATTACCTAATGCTTTAAGTAAGTTTTTCATTTCTTGACGGGTAATTGGAGTTGCAGCCATCCAAGGTGAAGATCCAAATTGTCCTGAGATAATTTTGTGAATTGCTTCTGGAGTTCTAGTTCTAACGAAGTCTCCAATTTGAACATTTTTAGTATTATTAACTGCCCATCCTGAAGGACCAGAAGCTAAAGAAGTACCTCTTCCACCGTTACCATGACAAACCATACATTTAGCTACATAAAATGCATCACCAGCTACAGCATCTCCATCAGCACCACCCCAATTAGAATAAGTAACAATAGGTAGTGGACTCATTGGAGTTAAGGTTGTGTTGTAAGCTCCTGTAACAGTCATAGTATACAAATCACTATTTTCATTATAAATAGCGCCTTCTTTAAGCCATTTAACTAAATCCCAAATTTTATCATCCGTTAATATTTTGCTAAAATCTGGATGTGCATTACCTGCTGGAGTTGAAACACCATTTACTGTTAATGCTGGATCAATTCCTCTACCACCAACATTTTTAATGGAATTAAAAATATCTTTGATATCCCAGTTTTTACAATCAGTTAAGTTAGAAGCGGCTACAGTTGGAACACCTGCTGTCGCTAATCCTGAAGACGCAGTATATAATGTTTTAGTTACATAACCACCAGTACGGCCTAAACCATCGTAAGCATGACATCCACTACAAGTATAAAAACTTCTATTTTTTTGTCCCGTAATTCCTGTTGGAGGGGTTGCAATATCAGCAACAGTTATTGTTGGATCGGCAGCTGCAGTAACCACAGGCCATCCAAGTGCATCAGCAGGCCATCCAGCATCTACATGTTCAAAGTTGTTAAATAATTTTGCTCCATTTATAGCATCAGCGTTGTCATAAGATGCTTTGGCATCAGCTTGCGGATCCACATATATGTCATGTGTACAACTTTGTAACATAAATGCAATGAAACCTATCATTACAATGTTAAAACTTTTTGTTTTCATAATATTAAATTTTTGTTAATAAAATCTTTGGTAAATTTCCTACATAATTCAGCCTTAATACGTGACATTTATCATGTTATGATTTTTATTTTATTTTCAAATAATTAAGAATCGTTTAATATTGGTGTTTTTACTTATAGTATTACAAATCAATTATTTGAATGTTATATCATTCTTAATGCCATGTTAAATATTAAGCAGATATTAAGATTGCTTTAGAAGAAGCATCTTTGCTTGAGGAGACAATTATTCAACTATTGGATAGGAAGTGTTTTAACAAAAAAAAGGATTTCTTTGTTTAAAGAAATCCTTTTTTAGGTTAATCCAAATTGGTGAATTTTTCGTAAAGATTCTCAAATTCAATATTATGTTTCAAAAAATTGCTATTAGTTATATACCATTGAATGAGTAAATCTCTCTTTTTAATTTGAATAGTATTTAAAGTGTCAAAAAAGTCATTTTTTGCTTTATTGTATTTATGAACTTCAATATTATAATCTTCTACAGATATACCAGAAGTAGATTCTGCCATTGTTCGTTTTAATATTTTAAAATTTTCAGCCGTTTTAATATAAATTGTATATAAAGGTATAAGATCTTCCTTTTGTTTCATTATGAATTGAGTGAATTCAGTGTTGGCATCATTTAAGGACATGTCAGTAAAATCATCTTTATAACTTTCTGTTCTCATTAGAGATTCATTGCCAATTTGGGTAATGTATTCCATACAATGATTTACTTCTGCAACATCTTTGTTTTTTATTAATTCAATAAATTTTTCATCTAACACATTTAATCTGTAAAAAATAAAATTTTGATAAGCATCATATTCAAAAATATTTTTTTGTTTATAATAGCGAATAATAATATTATATTTTAATCCAAATTCTTTTTTGTTATTTTCATATTTAATAATTTCAGAATAATAGTTTTTTATTCCTAACTCTTTGTAAGCGAAATTTTTTAAAATATCTGGATAATCTAAAGCGCTTTGCAATTGATAATCATTAAGTTTCAAGGATTTGTTTTGTAATAATTTAATGGTTTCTTCATTCAAATGAATAAAAGCATCTCTTAAACCTAAATCGCCATCAACACCATGATCATTTTGTCTCAAATTCACATTTACCTCTGCAAGTTTAATGTACATGCGCTCTAAATTTGTTGCAATACGTTGCTCCAAATTAGCATCTACTATAGAAGCAGAATACTCCATTAAAGCTTCTTTTACAAATAATTCGTTTTTTCCGAAATCTAAAATATAAGCTTTCGGATTTCTATAGTTCTGTGCAGCGCCATTTTGAGGAAATAAAAATAATAGAAAAACAAATCCTATTAAAAATAATGATTTTAATTTTGGAAGTTGTAAAAAGACTTTATTTTTCATAACCTTTTTTTTATTCTCCTTATGGAGTTATAAAATTACATTTTTTTTTGTAAAAGCAATCATAAATTTTCAAATAAATGCAAATAGCATCGATTAAATACATTTTTAATGGAGTTTAAAATAAAAAACCAATAAAATTAAGGTTTGCCAATCTATGTTTTTTTTTGTTTATAGTATTTCATTTTTAATTTTGATTCGATAAAATAGATATTATTTTAATTTTCAATAAATCAAACAGCAACTAAATCGTTTGAGTTTATAAGTTTTTATAAAAATAAACGATATATTTTTCAATATGCTTAAATTTGTGTGCCAAATTTTGGTAAATACCAAGTAGTTAACAAATAAATTAGTATAAATAATGAGTATTATTATTAAAGTACACGCAAGACAAATTTTGGATTCTAGAGGAAATCCTACAATTGAAGTAGATGTAGTTACAGAAAACGGCGTTCTAGGTCGTGCAGCTGTACCAAGTGGAGCATCTACAGGAGAGCATGAAGCGGTTGAACTTCGCGATGGCGGAAAAGCCTATATGGGAAAAGGAGTTCTTAAAGCAGTTGCAAATGTTAATACTATAATTGCACCAGAATTATTAGGAGTTTCTATTTTTGAACAAAATCATATTGATCAATTAATGATTGATTTAGACGGAACTACTAACAAAGGAAATCTTGGTGCTAATGCTATTCTTGGCGTTTCTTTGGCTGCTGCTAAAGCTGCTGCTAACGAATTAGGATTGCCTTTATACCGTTACGTTGGTGGTGTTTCTGCTAATACTTTGCCGGTACCAATGATGAATATCATCAATGGTGGTTCGCATTCCGATGCACCTATTGCGTTTCAAGAGTTTATGATTATGCCTGTAAAAGCAACTTCATTTACTCATGCAATGCAAATGGGAACTGAGATTTTCCATAATTTGAAAAAAGTTTTACACGATAGAGGCCTTTCTACTGCAGTTGGTGACGAAGGTGGTTTTGCGCCAAACTTAGCTGGTGGAACAGAAGATGCTATTGAAACGATTAAATTAGCAGTTGAAAATGCTGGATATAAATTTGGTGATGAAGTAATGATCGCTTTAGATTGTGCTGCTTCTGAATTTTATGTTGACGGAAAATACGATTACACAAAATTTGAAGGACCAAACGGAAAAGTAAGAACTTCAAGAGAACAAGCAGAATATATGGCCGAATTGGCGACTAAATATCCTATTATTTCTATTGAAGACGGAATGCAAGAAAACGACTGGGATGGTTGGAAATACCTTACAGAATTAATTGGCGATAAAACTCAATTAGTAGGAGACGATTTATTTGTAACCAATGTAGAGCGTTTATCTACAGGTATTGAAAAAGGAATTGCTAATTCAATTCTTGTAAAAGTGAACCAAATTGGTACTTTAACCGAAACTATTGCCGCAGTGAATATGGCTAAAAATGCTGGATATACCTCAGTAATGTCACACCGTTCAGGAGAAACTGAAGATAATACCATTGCCGATTTAGCAGTAGCATTAAACTGTGGTCAAATTAAAACCGGTTCGGCTTCCCGTTCGGATCGTATGGCTAAATACAACCAATTGTTGCGTATTGAAGAAGAATTAGGCGATACTGCTTATTTCCCAGGATTGAACGCTTTCAAACAGAAATAAGAAGTATTAAGATTTTAGTATTAAGTACTAAGATTTCTTTTATAAATTAATAAGCCTCAAGAGTTTTTAACTTTTGAGGTTTTTTTATTGAATTTATTTTCTAAAAGTGAAATCTAAATTAGACTAAAAACAAATATAATGTAGTCCAATGACACCCCTCTCCTTTACAGAGGTGCTGAGATTAAATATATAGACTAAATTCTATTTCAGTTTGGTATTAAATATAAATTATTTAATCACAAATTTTTTGTAAATATTGATGCATTTGTAAATAAAATAATAAAGATAAAAGCACTAAATTTGAACAATACAAAAAAGCGTGTTGGAGATTACGCGAGAATTTTTTTCTAATGATTAAATAATTAAAAAATGAAAACTAAATTATCCAAAATTATCATTTCATCGGTTCTATTATTTACAACTTTTCTAGTAGTTCAAAGTTGTGCAGTTGCAAGTTTGCCGAGTGAACCAATGAATTTTTCAAAATTATCTGAGAAAGGATTGCTTGTTGGTTCGGTAACATTTCCAACAGATACACCTAATTTTAATGGTTATTTTTTCAGACTTACCAATAACACTTCGCAAGAATTTCAGATTGATAGAAATCAAAGCGGACAACTTGATGAAGGCAGAACTTATTTATTTGCCATTGAAAGACCTGTTGGGGTTTCTGAAATACCAAGTGTTAGACTATTTCACAATAGCGGAATGATTGCTGGTCAATATGATGTTAGAACTGGTGGTTTTTCAATTCCGTATGAAATTAAAAAAGGAGAAATAACCTATATTGGCAATATTACTTTTAATGATTATGCCAAAAAAGGGGATGTTGTGGTTGGCTTAAATAATAAATTTGAAAGGGATATTGAGGAATTAAAAAAACTTCAGCCTTCAATAAATTGGAATAGTGTAAAAAATGATGAAAATAAAAAAATAGAGTATAACGATAAAAAAGCAAGGTTATGAAAAAAATAATATTATTCGCCATATTCCTTATTTGTACAAATAATGCAGTTTCGCAACAGTTGGAAATAGGACCAGATTTTGGATGTAATTTTGTCAACGTTGCTAATTCTGAAATCACTCAAGGTAGAGCAGTAATTGGAAAATCTTTAGGGAGTGCTTCTGAAGGGGTTTCTGTAGTTTATTATTTTGGAAATCCGAGAGAAAATGTAACAAATGGTATTCGTTTGAGTTTTTCAAATAGTAACAGAGGCGTGAAAAGTGATAATTTTTCAGATTCAAAATTCGACTTCAATTCCAAATCAATTAATTTATTATACAGGAGAGCAGGGGCTTTAGGAGATGGCTTTGGCGTTTTTGCAGAGTTAGGTTTCGGTTATAATATATTTGATAACAATACAATTTATAAAGGGAATGTTGATGAATTGATAGCCTTTAATAAATTAACTGAAAGACTAGTAATAAGAAGTAATGAGATTGCTTTTTTATACGGATTAGGATTTGATAAATTAATCTTTAAAGATAAATTGATTTGTTATTTTCAATTTAGTGGAGATGCGGGTATTTCTAAAATAAATGTAAATTCTGGAGCATTTAGAACACAGTCATTGGGGATGTTACTAGGTTTGAGATACATTATTAAAACAGGAAAATAATATCTTATGCCAATAATTAATTGCTATTTATTTTAGATATATACTAATCTTGCAATTTTTATATAAATATTAACGAAATCGTTAGAAATTTTCTTTTATAATTCATTTAGAATTCCATATTTTTGTTAAATTAAAATTTATCAGACTTAATTTCCAATTTATATCATGTCAAAAACAGCAATATTAGAGTACGAAGGCAAAAAATATGAGTTCCCAATAGTTATCGGAACTGAAAATGAACCTGCTATCGACATCAACAAACTACGCGATTTAACAGGTGCTATCACTCTAGATCCAGGATACAAAAACTCCGGTTCTTGCGAAAGCAAAATTACATTCCTAGATGGAGAAGAAGGAATTCTTCGTTACAGAGGTTACGCTATTGAAGATTTAGCAGACAAAGCCGATTTCTTAGAAGTTTCCTATTTAGTGATCTTTGGCGAATTGCCAACTAAAGAACAATTAGTTCAATTTGAAAACGACATTCGAAAATACACGCTTGTTAATGAAGAAATGAAAAACATCATTGATGGTTTTCCAAAAACTGCCCACCCAATGGGAGTTTTGGCTTCGTTAACTTCTGCATTAACTGCCTTTAATCCTAAAGTGGTAAATGTAGATAACGAGAAAGAAATGTATGAAGCCGTTTGTAAAACAATGGGGAAATTTCTTGTTATTGCAACATGGACTTACAGAAAAATGATGGGGTATCCTTTAAATTATTACGATAATACAAAAGGATATGTTGAAAATTTCATGCACTTAATGTTTGAATTACCAACGGGTCCTTATACTCAAAATCAAGTTATTATAGATGCTCTAGATAAACTATTCATCCTTCACGCCGATCACGAACAAAACTGTTCTACTTCTACAGTAAGAATAGTTGGTTCCTCTCATGCTGGATTATTTGCTTCAATTTCTGCAGGAGTTTCTGCACTTTGGGGACCACTTCATGGTGGAGCAAACCAAGCAGTTCTTGAAATGCTAGAAGCAATTCAAAAAGATGGTGGTGATGCCGATAAATACATGGCTAAAGCTAAAGATAAAGACGATCCATTCCGTTTAATGGGATTCGGACATAGAGTTTATAAAAACTTCGACCCGAGAGCAAAAATCATAAAAAAAGCAGCCGATGAAGTTTTAAGAACTTTAGGTGTTGACGATCCTATTCTTCAAATTGCTAAAAAATTAGAAGAAGCCGCTTTAGTTGACGATTATTTTGTGTCTAGAAAATTGTATCCTAATGTAGATTTCTATTCTGGTATTATTTACCGTGCTTTAGGAATTCCAACGGAAATGTTTACCGTAATGTTCGCTATTGGTCGTTTACCAGGTTGGATTGCACAATGGAAAGAAATGCGTGTTAACAAAGAACCAATAGGAAGACCAAGACAAGTTTATGTTGGACATCCATTGAGAGATTTCGTTGCAATGGACAAAAGATAATATTCTTTAAATACTTATAAACAAAAGCTTCGCTATTCAGCGGAGCTTTTTTATATTTGCCTTATGCCAAAAGCAAAATATATGTTACAATTAAATGTAAAAAACGAGACTTCAAGATTAAGAGCAGTGGTTTTAGGATCTGCCATAAATAATGGTCCAACTCCAACTTCCGACGAAGCATACGACCCAAAATCCTTAGAGCATATTCTTGCAGGAACCTATCCTGTTGAAAAAGACATGGTAAACGAGATGGAAGCCTTTAATAAGGTGTTTCAAAAATACGATGTACAAGTTTTTCGTCCGGAAAGGATTGAAAATTACAATCAAATTTTCACGCGCGACATCGGTTTTGTAATAGATGATACTTTCATCAAAGCCAACATTTTACCGGATAGAGAACGTGAACTAGACGCAATTCAATTTGTTTTAGATCAAATAAATCCCGCAAAAATTGTCCGTCCTCCCGAAGAAGTGCATATAGAAGGTGGCGATGTCATGCTTTGGAACGACTATATTTTTATAGGAACCTACAAAGGGTCTGACTATAAAGACTACATCACCGCCCGAACCAATATGGCTGGAGTAAATTATATCAAAGAATTATTTCCTAACAAAATTGTAAAAGAATTTGACTTAGTGAAATCCAAAATGGAAGCCCGCGATAATGCCTTGCATCTCGATTGTTGCTTTCAGCCCGTTGGTGATAACAAAGGAATTATTTACAAAAGTGGTTTCCGTGAAGAAGCAGATTATCGCTATTTGGTAAAACTTTTCGGAAAAGAAAATCTATTCCACATCACCCGTGAGGAAATGTATAATATGAATTCCAATGTTTTTTCCATTGCGCCAAATGTAGTGGTTTCCGAAAAAAACTTCACTAGATTAAACACGTGGCTACGCGAACAAGGCTTTACTGTAGAAGAAATTCCGTATGCCGAAATAGCAAAACAAGAAGGTTTGTTGCGTTGTTCGACGTTACCATTAATTAGAGATTAAACTTTAATTTTTATCGAAATATTCACTATATTTGATATTCAAATCGAATTAAAATGGAAGCAGTAACTTCAAAAACGGAACTTATAAATTGGATTTCAAAATTGGAAGACAAGGAAGTTTTATTGGAATTAGAAAATATTAAACGAAAGGCTACTTTTGATTTTGACGAAGAATTTAAAAAAGGAATTTCGGGAGAAGAACTAAAAAGAAGATTATCCGAACGCTTAAAATCGTTGCCGTGGAAAAAATAAAAATAGTTTATCTTCCAAAAGTGGAAAACTATTTATTTGATTTAGTTTTAGTTCTTTTCAACAAAGATTATTTTTCTTATATTGAAAATGCTGAGGAGTATAAAGATAAAATAATTGATTTTATTGAAGAAAATATTGCAAGTTTTCCATCCAAGAAGACCCCTATAGAACTTCAAAATATTGGAACTAATTATATTTTCTACAAAAGTAATTCCCGCACAACTTGGTATGTTTTTTTTGAATACAAAAACTCGAATTATTTAATAACACATATTATAAACAACCATTGCGAAGAGGCAAAGTGGTTATAAAACACACCAACAAAAAATGAATCAAACCACCAACTCAATTTTAATGATTCGCCCAGTGGCGTTTCGAATGAACGAACAAACAGCCGTAAACAACTACTATCAAAAGGTTTTGGACGGATTAACCCCAGAAAATGTAAACACCAAAGCCCAAGAAGAGTTTGATGCTTTTGTAAACAAACTCCGAATGGTTGGCGTGGACGTAAATGTTGTAGAAGATACCGCAAGTCCAGACACCCCCGACAGTATTTTTCCTAACAATTGGATTTCTTTTCACGAGAACGGCGATGTGGTTTTGTACCCAATGTTTGCCGAAAACCGTCGTGCCGAACGTAGAGAAGATATTTTAGATATTTTGGAAGATAACGGATTCCAAATCAACGAAGGAATCATGGATTATACAACCGCAGAAGAAGATGGTTTTTATCTTGAAGGAACTGGTAGCATCGTTTTAGACCGTGAAAACGGAAAAGCCTATTGCGCCCTTTCTCCTCGTGCCGACGAAGAATTGTTTATAGAATTCTGCGAAGATTTCGATTTAAATCCAATAATTTTTGAAGCCTACCAAACCGTAGATGGCGAACGAAAATTAATTTACCATACCAATGTAATGATGTGCATTGGCGATACCTTTGCCGTTATTTGTTCCGATTGTATTGACGACAAAAAAGAACGCAAAATGGTTTTGGATAGTTTAAAATCCGACGAAAAAGAAATCATCCTGATTACCGAAGCCCAAATGAACAACTTTGCTGGAAACATGCTAGAAGTATTAGGGTCAGACGATCGTCGCTATTTAGTAATGAGTTCCTCGGCTTACCATTCGTTAACCAAAAAACAAATTGCGCAACTAGAAGAACATATTACCATTTTGCATTCTAGTTTAGATACCATCGAAGCCTGCGGAGGTGGAAGTGCCCGATGTATGATGGCCGAAATTTTCTTGCCTAAGAACTAGAAATAAAATTCCAATAGAAAAATTCCAAATTCCAATTTTTATAAGTTGAAATTTGGAATTTTCTATTTGCACCAAAATCTCCCATCTCCCAACTTCCATCTCCCAACTCCCAACTCCAATCTCCCATCTCCCATCTCCCATCTTCCAACTTTGTATCAATTTTTTCCGTACTTTTACACCATGAAAAATAAGAAAACACTCGTACTTGGCGCCTCCACAAAACCCGAAAGATATGCTTTTAAAGCAATAACTATGTTGGTTGAAAAAGGTCATTCGGTGCTTGCCATAGGTCAAAACCAAGGCGAAGTTGCCGGAATTTCCATACGAACTAAAAACATACCCCTAAAAAATATCGATACCGTAAGCCTTTATTTGAATGCTTTGCGTCAACGCGAATACTACAATTACATCATCGAAACCAAACCAAAACGGGTTATTTTCAATCCCGGAACCGAAAATCCCGAGTTTTACCAACTGTTAAAATCCAATAATATTAAGGTTGAAGAGGCCTGCACCTTGGTTTTATTGACTACCAATCAATATTAATTTTATAAGAAGCGAATGGCTTGGGCTTTTTCGGTGAATGCAATTCCCGCTATCCATTACAATAAAAAAATTCCCGAAACACTCGGGAATTTTTTTATTTTCATTTCTATCGGGGCTAAAAATCAAACATTAAGAATGAAAATAAAAGTTCAAAGAAACCCAATCTTAATAACCTTAAATCTCTTAATAGTTTAAAAAAAAAGAAGGAGCAATTGTTTTAAAACCTTGTTTCTGTAGTAGCGGGTTTACTAATTAATAACAATCCTAAAAACGTTATCAATCCGTTTACAATAATAAGTTCATTGTCAATTACATAATTCCCAAAAAGCAATTCCGAATTTTGAGTAATCAAAAAACAAATAGCAGGAGAAACCAAGCAAACAATAGGTACCAATTTATCGTGCACTGTTTTCGATTTCATGAACAATCCAAATCCAAACAATCCCAATAATGGACCATAGGTGTAGGTTGCAATCTTAAAAACCATTTTCACCACCGAATCATCGTTAATAGCGTTAAAAACAATAATCACCAAAAACATCAAAATCGAAAACCCCACATGAACAAAATGTCTTGTTCTAACTAATTTTTGTTCCATTCTTTCCATTGCCTCCTTGGAATTTGGATTTTCACTATTTGGAATTTCCTTTATTTTGTCCATCCCAAGAAAATCCACACAAAACGAAGTCGTTAAAGCCGTTAAAGCACTATCGGTTGTAGCAAAAGTAGCCGCGGTCAATCCTAATAAAAAAACGATAGTCGGAATAATACTTAAATGGTGAATTGCAATTTCCGGAAAAAGTAAATCCGTTCTAGCAACGCCATTCACTTGCGGAACCGCAATGCCATTCTTTTCGGCATAAATATAAAGTAAGGCACCAACACTCAAAAAGAAGATGTTAATCAAAATGAAAATTCCCGTAAAAGTGAACATGTTTTTTTGTGCTTCGCCAATGTTTTTGCAACTCAAATTCTTCTGCATTAAATCTTGATCCAATCCAACGGTAGCAATAGTTACAAATATTCCACCCAAAATTTGCTTCCAAAAATAAGTCCCTTTCATATAATCTTCAAAGAAAAACACCTTCGAATAGTTGCTATTTTTTACTTGTTCAAAAGCCTCTACTACATTAAAATTCAAACTTCTGCAAATAAAGAATATCGTTAAAAACACCGAGGATATTAAGAAAAAAGTTTGCAACGTATCGGTGATAATAATCGTTTTTAAACCACCTCTATAAGTGTAAGCAAAAATCAACCCAAGAGCAACCAACACCGTCATTGCAAACGGAACGTGCAAAGCATCGAAGACGTATTTTTGCAATACAAAAACCACCAAATACAATCGAAATGCCGAACCGATGGTTCGTCCAATTAAGAAAATGGTAGCGGCCGTTTTATAACTCGTTACACCCAAACGTTGTTCAATATAACCATAAATAGAGGTTAAATTCATTCGGTAATACAGCGGTAGTAAAACTTTGGCAACAATAATAAAACCAATAGCACAGCCCAATACAAACTGAAAATATTTAAACTGCAAATCGGGGTTTCCAACTTCTCCTGGAACCGAAATAAAAGTGATGCCCGAAATAGCAGTTCCAATCATTCCAAAAGCCACTAAATACCATTTAGAATTTTTATTTGCCTTGAAAAAAGTGTCGTTATCCGAACTTTTCTTACTTACCATAGAGGATATAAAAATTAATAAACCGAAATAAATTATAATCAATGCTAATATGGCAATTGGAGACATAAGTATGTTTTTAGTTGCGCTAAAATAGTAAAAAAGATGGAAGTTCGAAGTTGGTAGTGAGAAGAATGTTGCTAATAGCATTTTTGTTTTCAATTTAGACAAGCTTTCATCTTCCTTCTTCCAACTTTATTTTTTACTTTTGCTCCATGGAATTTTCATCTAAACTATTAGAAAAAGCAGTTAACGAAATGGCGCAGTTACCCGGAACTGGTAAACGCACCGCTCTTCGATTGGTTTTACATTTATTAAAACAACCCGTAGAACAAACCCAATATTTATCGCAAGCGCTTACAACTATGCGCGAAGAAGTTAAATTTTGTAAAAACTGCCACAACATTTCCGATGTGGAAGTCTGTGAAATTTGCTCTAATACTTCTCGAAACCATAAAATAATATGTGTTGTTGAGGATATTCGCGATGTTATGGCAATTGAAAACACCAACCAATTTAAAGGCATTTACCATGTATTGGGTGGAAAAATATCTCCAATTGATGGCGTTGGTCCAAGTCAGTTAAATATTACTACTTTGGTAGATAAAGTACAAACGGGCACGGTGGAAGAAATCATATTCGCTTTAAGTTCTACTATGGAAGGCGATACCACTAATTTTTACCTTTACAAACAACTGAAAAACTTCGAAATAAAAACCTCTACCATTGCCCGCGGAATAGCCGTTGGCGACGAATTGGAATATGCTGATGAGGTTACCTTAGGCAGAAGTATTGTGCAAAGGGTTCCGTTTGAAAATTCCCTGAAAAATATTTAAACAATATTCTATTGCAACTTTTTTGTATTTAAATTTGAAAAACTATCTTTGTTTGCTAAATTAGTTTTAAGAATGAATAATCGAATAGTGTACTTATTGTTTTTTATTGGAGTTCTAGTTACGTCTTGCGTTCCTTCGCAAGATTTAATTTACCTTCAAAAAAAAGGAAATTCTCCCGAGAGTTCGATTAGTCCTATTGCTTTAAAACCCTATCGATTACAAACTAATGACATATTGAGTATCACAGTCAAAGCAATTGATCCTAAATTGGTTGAGATATTTAACAACGAAAATGCCACTCAAGCAGCAACTTCCGATCAATTATTGTATTTAAAAGGATACTCGGTTGACGATCATGGTAACGTGAGAATGCCAATTCTTGGAGAAGTAAACGTTTTAGGGTTTACTATAGAAGAGGCAAGAGAAAAAATCGAAACCTTATTGCTTAAGGACCACTTTAAAAAAGAAGCCGGAATTTATGTGAATGTCAAACTTGCTGGTTTTAGATATACCGTTAACGGTGAAGTTGGAAATACTGGAAGCAAAATTTTATACCAAGACAAGGTTACCATATTAGAAGCAATTGCCAATTCGGGAGATATTACCATTACTGGCGATAGAAAAGATGTTAAAGTAATTCGTCAGTTTCCGCAAGGAGCCGAAACCTTTAGCATTGATTTAACCGATTCCAAAGCAATGCAATCGCCTTGTTATTATTTGCAACCAAATGATTATATTTATGTAAAACCCCTCAAACAAAAATCTTGGGGAACTGGTAAAACAGGGATAGAATCTTTAGGAACCATCATTACTATTTTATCTTTAGCAACAACTACATTTTTACTACTTAAATAAACCCCAAATTAATGTTAGATATTAAAGATTTTTCTTTTTTTGAAAACCAAAACAGCTTTGATTTTAAAGGTTTTTTAATCAAAATAGGGAGCTATTGGAAATGGTTTATTTTTGGTTTGGTGTTTTGTTTAATTGTCGCCCATCAGGTAAACATTCGCAAACAAAAGATATATTCTCTAGAAACTACTATTGCCATTAAGGAGCAAGACAATCCATTGTTTACTTCCAATACTAGTTTAGTATTTAATTGGGGAGGAAGTTCGGATCAGGTGCAAAACATTGCCACCACTATTAAGTCCCGTTCCCACAACGAAATAGTAGTAGATAAGTTACAGTTTTATATTGATTATTTGCAACAGCAAGAATATTTTATTGAAGATGTTTACGGTAACACACCTTTTGTTGTAACTATTGATAAAACTAAAAACCAATTACTTAACGTTCCGGTTAATATAGAATTTCTGTCTAAAACCGAATATGAAATTACCATTAATGCCAATTCTAATTCAATTGCAGTAATTAATTATCTCGAAAATTCCAAAAATGCAGTTTCTGTTGTAGATACTAAAATAGTTAAAAGGTTTAAAGTTGGGCAACGGGTTAATTTGCCATTCTTGAATTGGGTTTTGGATATTAAAGGCAACCCAGGAAATTATGTAGGGAGTAAATACATGGTTTGCTTTAATTCGTTTGATGAAGTGGTATCCAAATATAAAAACATCAAAATTTCTATTGATGAAAAAGCGCCGTCTATCATTAAATTATCTTTGGACGGAACCAATAAAGCTAGGATAGTTGATTATCTTAACGAAACCGTTAAAACCCTTATAAATAAACAATTAGACAATAAAAATTTATTTGCCGAAAATACTATAAAGTATATTGATACCACCTTGCAACTTATGGAAGGAGATCTAAAAAAGGCCAATACCGATTTAAAAGAATTCAGTAAAAATAAAAATATTTCCCAAATTCAAAATGGTGGCGAAACTTTTCAAAATCAAATTCAAGATTTAGATAAAACCGATAATGAGGTAACTCGTAAATTAAATTACTACAATAATCTTAGTAATTATTTAAAAAAGAGCACCGATTTTTCTAAACTTCCAGCACCTTCTGTAGCAGGCATTGAAGATCCTAATATTGTTTTTAATGTTACTAAATTAGTAGAACTTTCGGTACGACGATCAGAAATGTTGTATTCGGTAAAAAGTGAGGTGATGTTTAATAATATCGATAATGAAATTGCTTCCGTTAAAAGAGTTTTATTAGAAAATATTATTTCTGCCAAAGCGGCAATTCAGTTAGATGCCTCTCAGGTAAAAAGTAAAATAAGTCAAGTAGAAGGCAAAATCATGACCCTTCCAGAAGAGAAACAAGAGTATATTAAAATCATGCGAAAGTATGATTTAAGCAATGGTATATACGAAACCTATCTTGCAAAAAGAAGTGAAGCCCAAATTGTTAAGGCAGCTAATTTATCGGATATTCAATTTATAGATCCTGCTAAAGATATTGGCGAAGGATTGATAGGGCCTAGGACTAGTGTGAATTATGTATTGGCCATTTTTATTGGATTATTAGGGCCACTAGTAATTATTTTCTTACTTTTCTTTATCAATAATTCCATCCAAAATACCGAGGATGTTTCTAGATTAACCAATCTCCCTTTACTTGGTGTGGTAGGGGTGAAAAATTCGATAAGCAACCTTTCTGTATTTGAAAAACCAAAATCTGCATTGGCAGAATCCTTTAGGGCGGTTCGATCCTCCTTGCAATTTTTGTATAAAAAACAATCAGTTCTTGGCTCAAAAACATTAATGCTTACTTCTTCGGTAAGTGGCGAAGGGAAAACATTTTGTTGTATTAATATCGCTACCGTATTTGCTTTAAGCGAAAAGAAAACAGTAATTGTAGGATTAGATTTACGAAAACCAAAAATATTTGATGATTTTAATTTGGATAACAAAGTTGGGATAGTAGATTATCTAATAGGAAGCAAAACCCTTGCAGAAGTAACAC
This sequence comes from Flavobacteriaceae bacterium, assembly GCA_947451525.1. Taxonomy (GTDB): domain Bacteria; phylum Bacteroidota; class Bacteroidia; order Flavobacteriales; family Flavobacteriaceae; genus Flavobacterium. The sequence goes on along the minus strand of CANFZM010000004.1, from coordinate 117,689 downwards.
AATCTTCGGTTATCCCATATCTAGATGTAATTACATCGGGGCCTATTCCTCCAAATCCTTCCGAACTTATTATGGGAGAATCTATGAAGGAATTTATGGCAGAATTAAAGGAAAAATACGACTATATCATTCTAGATACGCCACCAGTTGGGCTAGTTACTGATGCAGTAGAACTATCTATGTTTGCTGATGTAACGTTGTATATAATGCGACAAAATTTCACCAAAAAAGAAATGGTAACGTTGCTTAATAATAGAGTGAAACGGGAAGAACTTGTTAATGTAAGTATAATCCTTAACGGATTTGAAAACAAAGCAAAATATGGTTATGGGCATGCCTATGGTTATGGTTATGGAGCCTATGCTAATGGGTACCATGAAGAAGAAGAATCTCGTAATAGTTTGGTAAAACTATTCAAAAAAATAAAAAAAATGTTTGCTAAAAACATCGATTAAAAAATGAAAATACTAATCACTGGTGGTGCAGGATTTATTGGGTCTAACTTATGCGAATATTTTTTAGCACAAGGGAAAGAAGTGGTCTGTTTGGATAATTTTTCAACAGGGCACCGACATAATATTGCTCCTTTTTTAACCAATGATAAATTTCAATTAATAGAAGGAGATATTCGCAATTTACAAGATTGTAAATTAGCAGTAACTGGGGTAGATTATATATTACATGAAGCGGCTTTAGGTTCGGTGCCTCGTTCCATTAGTGATCCAATTACGACTAATGAGGTGAACGTTTCCGGCTTTCTTAATATGTTAACTGCTGCTCGTGATGCAGGTGTAAAACGATTTGTGTATGCTGCTAGTTCCTCCACTTATGGAGATTCAGAATCGCTTCCTAAAGTAGAAGATACCATCGGGAAGCCTTTGTCTCCTTATGCAATAACAAAATATGTAAACGAATTATATGCTGAAATTTTCAGTAGAATATATGGTTTAGAAACTATTGGGTTACGGTATTTTAATGTTTTTGGAAGAAAACAAGATCCTAACGGAGCCTATGCAGCGGTTATTCCGAAATTTGTAATGCAATTTATGAAAGGGGAAAGCCCTATAATTCATGGTGACGGAATGTATTCTAGAGATTTCACTTATATTGATAATGTGATTCAAATGAATGAATTGGCGATGACAACTCAAAATCCTTTGGCTGTAAATACCGTTTACAATACTGCTTTTGGCGACCGAACCACATTAAATGATATGGTGTTTTATTTAAAGAAATACCTTTCAGAATTGGATAGTTCCATTGCAGATATAGAAATTATTCACGGACCCAACAGAGCAGGGGATATCCCACACTCGTTGGCAAGTATTGAAAAAGCAAAAACAATATTAAACTACAACCCTAAATATTCATTTCAGGATGGCTTGAAAGAGGCCGTTCAATGGTATTGGGATAATTTAAAATAAATTAGAATGAAAATTACAAACATTTGTTGTATCGGCGCTGGATATGTTGGAGGACCAACCATGGCAGTTATTGCCCAAAAATGTCCACATATAAAAGTTACGGTAGTTGATTTGAACGAACAACGAATTGCCAAATGGAACGACGAAGATGTAGATAATATTCCGGTTTACGAACCAGGATTGGGCGCTATTGTTGGGCAATCTAGAGGAAAAAATCTATTCTTTTCTACTGAGGTGGATAAAGCAATTGCCGATGCGCAACTAATTTTTATTTCGGTAAATACGCCAACTAAAACCTATGGTTCAGGAAAAGGAATGGCTGCCGATTTAAAATACATTGAACTTTGTGCAAGACAAATTGCCCGAGTTTCTAAAGACAATAAAATTGTTGTAGAAAAATCTACTTTGCCAGTAAGAACTGCCGAAGCAATAAAAAATATTTTAGATAATACTGGAAATGGGGTTCAATTTCAAATTTTATCCAATCCAGAATTCCTTGCAGAAGGTACCGCTGTTGAAGATTTATTAAGTCCAGACCGTGTTTTAATTGGTGGCGATACTACTCCAGAAGGGCAAAATGCTATTCAATCTTTGGTGGATGTTTATGCTAATTGGGTTCCTAAAGAGAGAATTTTAACTACAAATATTTGGTCTTCCGAATTGTCTAAATTGACTGCTAATGCATTTTTAGCACAACGAGTTTCTTCTATCAACGCAATGTCAGAATTGTGTGAGAAAACAGGCGCTGACGTGAATGAAGTGGCCAAAGCAATTGGAATGGATAGTAGAATTGGACCTAAATTCTTAAAAGCATCTGTTGGTTTTGGAGGTTCTTGCTTCCAAAAAGATATTTTAAATTTAGTTTATATTTCTAAATCGTTTGGTTTGCATGAAGTTGCCGATTATTGGGAACAAGTAATTATCATGAACGACCACCAAAAAAGACGTTTTTCTAAAAATATAGTAAGTACGCTTTACAATACAATTTCCGATAAGAAAATTGCATTTTTAGGTTGGGCATTTAAAAAAGACACCAACGATACAAGAGAATCTCCTGCAATTTATGTTGCAGATGATTTGATAAACGAACAAGCAAAAATATCCGTTTACGATCCTAAGGTAAATCATACTCAAATTCTTTTCGATTTGAATTATTTAGAATCTAGAAGTGAAGAGCAAAACAGCAAACATATTTCCTCTTGTGAAAATGCTTATGATGCATGTAATGGTGCTCATGCTATTGCCGTTCTTACCGAATGGGAAGAATTTAAAAATTACGATTGGCAAAAAATATACGATGGTATGCTAAAACCTGCTTTCGTTTTTGACGGAAGAAATGTTTTGGATGGTGCTAAATTGCGAGAAATTGGGTTTAATTACCAAGGAATCGGTTCTTAATAATATAATTGGAGTAATCTCTTTTTAGATGGACATAAAAATTGGAATAATTGGTTTGGGATATGTTGGATTACCTCTGGCACGGCTTTTTGCTACAAAATATTCTGTGGTAGGGTTTGATATTCAACAGCAACGCGTGAACGAATTAAACTCGGGTTTGGATGTTACCTTAGAAGTAGATAAAGAAGTTTTGCAATCGGTTCTAATTGATGCGCCACTTTCTAAAATCGGACTTTATTGTTCTACCAATATGCAGGATTTAGAAGAGTGTAACTATTATATTGTTACGGTTCCAACGCCTGTAGATAAAAACAATCGTCCAGATTTAACGGCACTTTATAAATCCAGTGAAACCGTTGGAAAGGTTTTGAAAAAAGGAGATATTGTAATTTACGAATCTACTGTGTATCCCGGATTAACTGAAGAAGAATGTGTTCCTGTTTTAGAAAAAGTAAGCGGATTGCAATTTAATGTAGATTTTTTTGCAGGTTATTCGCCAGAACGCATCAACCCAGGCGATAAGGAACATACCGTAGATAAGATTTTAAAAATTACCGCGGGTTCCACTCCTGAAGCAGGAATTAAAGTAAACGAATTATATAAATCAGTGATTACCGCAGGAACGCATTTGGCCCCTTCCATAAAAGTGGCTGAGGCTGCCAAAGTAATAGAGAATTCGCAACGCGACATCAACATTGCATTTGTAAATGAATTGGCTAAAATTTTCAATATTTTAGAAATCGATACCCATGCCGTATTGGAAGCCGCTGGAACAAAATGGAATTTTTTAAATTTCAAACCTGGTTTAGTTGGCGGACATTGCATTGGTGTAGATCCGTATTATTTGGCACAAAAAGCACAAGAAGCAGGATACCATCCCGAGATTATTCTAGCAGGCAGAAGACTAAACGATAGTATGGGTGAATACGTAGCTTCTAGAATTGTTAAATTGATGATTAAAAAAGGAATTCCTGTTAACCATTCCAAATTGTTAATGCTTGGAATTACTTTTAAAGAAAATTGTCCCGACGTTCGAAACACTAAAATAGTGGAGGTTATCAAATGTTTGAACGATTATGGTATCGATGTAACTATTTACGATCCTTGGGCAAACCCAAAAGAAGTAGCACATGAGTACAACTTGATTACCACTAATTCATTACCAAAAGAGGAATTTGATGCTATTGTTTTAGGGGTTTCCCATAAAGAATTTTTAAATTTAGATTTAGAATCTTTAAAGAAAACCAATGCAGTCATTTATGATGTTAAAGGCGTTTTGACTAGTGCTGTGGATGGAAAATTATAGAATAAAAGATATAAAAAATATAAAAATGAAAAAGATATTAATTACTGGAGGAGCTGGTTTTATTGGTTCTCACGTGGTACGAAGATTTGTAACTAACTATCCTAATTATCAAATTTTTAATTTGGATGCGTTAACCTATGCCGGAAATCTAGAAAATATTACTGACATTCAGGATGCTCCCAATTATACTTTTATAAAGGGAGATATTGTAGATGCTGATTTTATTAACGATTTGTTTCAAGAACACCAATTTGAAGGCGTTTTGCATTTGGCGGCCGAATCACATGTAGATCGTTCTATTACCGATCCATTAAGTTTTGTACGAACCAATGTAATTGGAACTATGAATCTTCTAAATGCTGCTAAAACTATTTGGGCAGGTGCTATGGAAGGCAAAAGATTTTATCATATTTCAACGGATGAGGTTTATGGTTCACTAGGAGCAACGGGTTTATTTACTGAAACTACTTCCTACGACCCGAACTCTCCCTATTCAGCATCCAAAGCAAGTTCCGATCATTTTGTTCGCGCTTATGGAGAGACTTATGGCTTGCCTTACGTAATTACTAATTGTTCTAATAATTATGGTCCGAATCATTTTCCTGAAAAGTTGATTCCGCTTTTTATTAATAATATCATTACCAAAAAACCGCTTCCTGTTTATGGTGACGGAAATTACACTCGCGATTGGCTTTTTGTAGAAGACCATGCCGTGGCTATTGACTTGGTTTTTCACGAAGGTAAAAATCATGAAACCTACAATATCGGAGGATTTAACGAATGGAAAAATATTGATTTGGTAAAATTACTTTGCCAACAAATGGACGAAAAATTAGGTCGTCCAGCAGGAGAATCTGCTGAGTTGATTACTTATGTAAAAGACCGTCCGGGGCATGATTTGCGTTATGCAATAGATGCCTCTAAAATAAATAAAGAATTAGGTTGGAAACCATCCGTAACTTTTGAAGAAGGATTAGAGCGAACCATCGCTTGGTATTTATCTAATGAAGAATGGCTTAAGAACGTTACTTCTGGAGCCTATGCTAATTATTACGAAAAGCAATACCAATAGAATTATTACTAAAGTATATTTAAAGTCGGGATTTTCCCGACTTTTTTGTTTCTAAAGGTCAAAAATATTTTTTCTTTAGGGTTAATTCTCTGTGTTTTACAGTTATTTAATTTGGAAAATAAAATAAAAGTGAGTACTTTTGTTACTCGGTTATTATAAAAGACTATGTTAGAAACACTTATAACTTCTAAAACACGCATTCGGATATTAGTAAAATTTTTTATTAATGCTGCTAATAATGGTCATTTGCGCGGTTTAGCTGAGGAGATGAATGAATCTACTAATGCTATCCGAAAAGAATTAAACAATCTATCGGAAGCGGGTTATTTACAAAAACAAGCCGATCAAAATAGAGTTAGTTATAAGGCAAATAGTAAACATCCTTTTTTTGCTACTTTGCAAAAAATCGTTTTTCAATATATTGGTTTAGATGCAATTATTGAAATGATTTTAGAGAGAATGGGTGTTGTAAATCAAATAATAGTATTAGGCGATTATGCTAAAGGAATAGATTCTGGAATTATTGATGTATTGATTGTGGGTTTAGAACTCAATGAAGATTATATAGACCAGTTGGCAATTAAAATTGAACAAGAGATTAAGCGCAAAGTGAATTTTACCGTCAAAAAAATTGAGTTTATCCCGCAAGATATTGTTGTTGTTAATGCCAATAGTTTGATTATTTATGAAAATACCAACGACAAAATACCACAAATATGAGTGAAAACAAACAACTTTGGACGGAGGAAATACAATCTGAAAACTCCCTTTTTGCCATAAACTTTAAAGAGATTTGGCATTATAGAGATTTATTATTACTTCTTGTAAAAAGAGATTTTATAACGTTTTACAAACAAACCATTTTAGGTCCAATATGGTTTATTGTACAGCCATTATTAACGGTTTTAGTTTATATTATTTTGTTTGGTCAAATTGCTAAAATAGATATTAATGGTTTACCTCAAATTGCTTTTTACCTTGCAGGAATAACCATTTGGAATTATTTTTCAGAAAGCCTAACCAAGACTTCCACAGTTTTTAAAGACAATTCTAGCATTTTTGGCAAAATTTATTTCCCCAGATTAATCATGCCATTATCCATAGTGCTATCAGCATTAATGAAATTTGCAGTTCAATTTAGTTTGTTTATTTTGGTTGTGCTTTATTTTTCTATAGTTGAAAAATCAATTCAACCTAATATTTGGATTTTAGCCACACCATTACTTATTTTATTAATGGCAATATTTGCATTAGGAATCGGAATGATTTTCTCAGCCTTAACCACTAAGTATAAAGATTTGAGTTTCCTATTAGCATTCGGAACACAACTATTTATGTATGCAACTCCAGTAGTTTACCCTGTATCGGCAATGCCAGATAAGTTAAAATGGATAGTAACATCCAATCCGTTAAGTTCTATTTTCGAATGTTTTAGATTTGGATATTTGGGTTCAGGAACCTTTCAAATAGGTGATTTAGTAATTAGTGCTACCATTATTATTTTGTTGTTTGTAATTGGAGTCATTACTTTTAATAGAGTAGAGAAAAGTTTTATGGATACAGTTTAGTTTCTAGTTTCACGTTTTGAAGATGGAAACAATTTGAAGAAGATAAAATACCTTTTTAGTAAAAAAATATAGAATGAAGCAGTTAGCAATAAAAGCTGAAAATATCTCCAAACAATACCGCTTGGGGGAAGTTGGAACTGGAACTTTAACCCATGATTTGAATCGATTTTGGAGTAAAGTTCGCGGGAAAGAAGATCCTTATTTAAAAATTGGAGATTCCAATGATAGAAGTCAGAAAGGTTCTAGCGACTATGTTTGGTCGTTGCGAGATATTAATTTTGAAATAGAACAAGGTGACGCAGTAGGAATCATTGGCAGAAACGGAGCCGGAAAAAGTACTTTGCTAAAACTATTGAGTAAAGTAACTAAACCGACTACTGGAAATTTTAAAATAAACGGAAGAATTGCTTCCCTGCTTGAGGTTGGTACAGGATTTAATCCAGAAATGACAGGACGAGAAAATATATATTTAAATGGTGCTATATTGGGTATGCGTCGTTCTGAAATTACTAGAAAATTTGACGAAATAGTCGCTTTTTCAGGTGTAGAGCGTTATATTGATACGCCAGTAAAGCGTTATTCTTCAGGAATGTATGTGCGTTTGGCGTTTGCAGTTGCAGCCCATTTAGAATCCGAAATTCTTATAGTAGATGAGGTTTTAGCCGTTGGGGATGCTGAGTTTCAAAAAAAATGCCTTGGCAAAATGGGAGATGTAAGTAAAGGAGAAGGAAGAACCATATTGTTTGTCAGTCATAATATGGCGGCAGTTAAAAATCTTTGCGATACGGGGATTTTATTAGAAAATGGAATGGTTAAAAACATATCTACAAACATAGAAGAGTGTATTGGTAATTACATGACTTTTGGAGTTGAAGCAAGTCCATTTTATAATTTATATAATTCAAGTTCAAGCGCTTACGGAAACTCTTTAGTAAGATTGATTTCTTCTCACATAAAGGTCTCCAGCGGAAAAGATTTTATTGTAGTAAAAGATTCTTTTTCTATTGAACTCCTATTTAATTTAAATTCAGATTTTGATTTATTTAATTTAGCCATTGCATTTAGAAGTATGGAGGATGATGTGGTTGTTTTTAGTCAGATCACAGAGGTAAAATATATTAAAGCAGGTGAACATAGCGCTTCAATAGAAATACCAGATAATTTTATGAATTCTAAAAACTACAGTGTAGATTTATTTTTTGTAAATAACAGTAAATCATTATTTTTCATCTCCACCTTTACTAAATTTGAAGTATTAGACATAAGAGAAGGAATAAGTTATTATGGAAACTGGCCAGGTTATATTAGACCAAATTTGAAGTTTAGTATTTATTAAATTTAGTACTATGAAAGAATTATTAAAAAGAATTTATTTTAAAGTAGGCTTTATATTAGGCTTTATTGAGCCAAATACTAGTCCGCCTGAAATTTTATATAAAATTGGAAATGTTGCCAACCGGAATTCCCATATTGATGGATTAATTCCACAAGCCATTACTATTGGCGACAATTTTGTATCCTCATTAAATACCTATATTATAGCACATGATGCTTCTTTGTATAATCATATAGGAAAACATCGGGTAGAAGAAATTGTAATTGGCGATAATGTTTTTTTAGGATGTGGTGCAATAATTTTACCGGGTGTTCATATTGGTGATGGTGCCATTATTGGCGCGGGGTCTGTAGTGACCAAAAACGTAGATGCATATACGGTGGTAGCAGGTAATCCAGCAAAATACAAGTGTACTGTTGCAGAGTATATTGTAAAATGTGAAACTAGAGGGGTTTTATTTGATACTCCAAAAAGTTTCGATAAATATTACAATAATACCTTGTCGGATATAGAAATTAAAGAATTTCAAAATAAATATTTGAAAAGTAAAAGGAGCAATTGATTGCAAAATAACTAAAACTAATTTTAATGCTATTGAATATTTATCCTATTTCAAATTTATCAACTTCTATTTAATTTTAATTTTTGACTTCAAATAATCCACATATCATTCATATTTTTAATGACGATAAGTTTGTAGATTCTACCATTTCTATAATGGAAAAGTCATATCCAAATATGTCGGATTATTTTATTATAAAAAATACAGAGGGATTCTTTAAATATGTAAAATCCGATAAACCTAAATCTATTGCATTAATTACTTCTGAGGATTTTAGTGCTTTTGTAAAATATTTGATACAACAAAAAACAGAGGTAGTTTTCTTTCATGCACTAGATAGTTACAAGCAAAAGTTGGTGAATTTATTGCCGCAATCTATTGTAAAAGTATGGTTAGTATGGGGATATGATTTATATGGAAATTGGCAGTTATTTGATAAAAATTTATATGAAAAAGAAACTAAAAAGTATCTGTTAAAAGATAAAGTTGGTTTAAAAAGCAAAATAATTTATAGTTCGTTTTCCTTTTGGTTATTTCACAAAGCATTACACAAGAAAATTTGCTTACCAAAAAGAGTTTTAAATATACTCTATAATAGTTTTTACCAAGATTTTTATCAAGCAGCCGAGAAGATAGATCTAGTTGCACCCGTTATTGCTAATGAGTTTGAATTTATTAAAAAATTAAAAATAAAAGCAAAGTTAGTACCTTTTAGTTATGGATGTTTAGAAGATTTATTGCAAGACAATGCTTCAGATACTGTTTTAGAATCTAGAAATATTTTAATAGGCAATTCGGCAGATCCATCCAATAATCATTTGGAAGTTTTTAAAAAAATTGCTTCTTTTAATTTTGAAGATCGAAAAATAGTTGTGCCTTTAAGTTATGGTGGAAACAAAGAATATATAGCATTCCTAGTTGCAAAAGGGAAAGAATTGTTTGGCGATAATTTTGTTCCTTTATTAAATTTTATGACGCTAAAAGAATACAATACCATTTTGTCCAGTTGTGGATTCATGATTTTCAACCATATTAGGCAACAGGGCGTTGGAAATATTGTTTCTCTTGGATACATGGGCGCCAAATTATTCCTTAACGGAAAAAGTCCTGTTTTAAGTTTTTTTTCCAATAAAGGAATGACTATTTTAGATGCCAATAAAATTACCGAAGCACAATTGTTTGAAAATCTTGATTCCAAGCAACTTGTAATAAATAGACAAGTTTTAATTGAGGAATATTCTAGTAAAGCCGTTACTAATAAAATTGTAACTTTAGTAGAAATGGTAAAGGAACAAATTGCAATAAAACAAAAATTATAATGCTCTTTTCAATACTCATAGCAAACTATAATAATGGCTCTTTTTTTAAGGAGTGTTATGACAGTATTATAAACCAAACCTTTACAGATTTTGAAGTTATAATTGTTGATGATGCATCTTCAGATGATTCTATTGCAATAATTTCTAAATTAATTGCCAATGATTCTCGTTTTCGTCTTTTGATAAACGAAAAAAATAATGGTGCAGGATTTACCAAAAAACGCGGTGTAGATAATGCTTCAGGCGTTTTATGTGGATATTTAGACCCCGACGATGCGTTAACAACCGATGCTTTAGAAGTAATGGTTTTGGCACATCAAAAAAATCCTTCGGCAAGTTTGATATATTCTACCAATTACAATTGCGATGCTAATTTGAAAATCATAAGCACCAAAAACGATAGAATCCAACAGCCAAAAGGAGTTTCGGTAATCGAGCAAACGTGTGTTTCTCATTTTGCTACATTTAAAAGAGAAAACTATCTTAAATCGGTTCAGGTAAATCCTAATTATAAGAGAGCGGTGGATGTTGATTTATATTGTGTTCTCGAGGAGGTTGGCGATATCGTTTTTCTCAATAAACCGTTGTATTATTATCGAATTCATGAAAACGGAATTTCTAGAAACACCAATACACATAAAGCAGAATATTGGGAATTGATAATTAAACACGACCATGCACAGCGCAAAGGTTTAAATGGTGAAGATGCTTTTCAAGAGCGAATAAATTACTATAAATCGGATGTTAGTTCGTACTCCAATTTTACTTTGATTAAAATTGCGGCAAGTAGACTAATAGGTAGGTTTTTAAAGAAAAAAATACGATGAGACTAAGTATTATTATTCCGGTTTATAATGCCGAAAAGTATTTAGAGAATTGCTTGAATAGTGTTTTTAATCAGCAATTAAATGCCTCCGATTATGAGGTTATTGCTGTTGATGATGGCTCTAAAGACAATTCATTTTCTATCTTGAAGGAATATGAAAAAGTACATCCTAATTTAGTAGTGCTTACCCAAGAAAATAAAGGAGAAGCCGAAACCAGAAACAGAGCAATAGCATTAGCAAAAGGAACGTATATTGGTTTTGTAGATTCGGATGATGAAATTGAGTCAAATACTTTAAAGCAAATTTTAGAAAGAGCAGAAAACGACCAATTGGATATTTTATATCTCAATATGTCTTTGTATGATGATAAGGGGAATTTTATTTATGCTATTCCCAATGTAGGGAACGAAAACGAAATTAAATCGGGGTTTGAGCATCCAAATAGAACCTATTGTGCTACTTTATATTTGAAAGAAACCATAGGAAAAGTTACTTTTAGCAAAGAAATAATGATAGGTTTAGACACTGTTTTTAATGCAATGGTGCAAACAAAAGCCAAGCGATGCAGTTCCATTTCCATCCCTTATTATAAATATTTTCAAAGGGAAGATTCTACTAGTGATAAAGGCAAAACAGAACGTGGTTTTAACGGATTTATAAATGCAATTGAAACTTTAGCACTATTTCAAGAAACTAATTTTTCTTTTGAAAATGCAGTTCACAGAGAATATTTCGATCGGATTTTTACGGTTTTTATTACAAGAATTCTAGATCACAATGTATTGCCCAATTTAAATAAACAGCGATTCCGACAATTAAAAAATACATTGTATGCATTGGAATTAAATTATTTATTAGATAAATTAACCGATAAATACCAATTTATAAATAAAAGCGAATGGCAGTTTTTTTCTTTGCAAAAAATACTCCGTCTGAAACAAAAACTATTTTTAGTAGCTCAAAAATATAAAAATAAATAAGAAATAGAATTGATGAATAAATGAATTTTCTACTTCAATTCTGATAATACCAATAGATTATGATTCCATTTAATAAAGTACATACAACAGGAAAAGAAATCCAATACCTAAGTGACGCTATTGCTAATGCTAAACTTTCGGGTAATGGTCCGTTTACCTTACTTTGTCAAAGATTTTTTGAAGAAAAGTACGGCATAAAAAAAGCATTATTAACCACTTCAGGAACCGATGCTCTTGAAATGTGTGCGATTCTTGCCGATATTAAACCAGAAGATGAGGTAATCATGCCAAGTTACACCTTTGTCTCCACTGCTTTGCCTTTTTTACGACAAGGTGCCAAAGTAGTTTTTGCCGATTCTTATGCCAATAATCCAAATATTGATGCCGATGCTATTAGTTCGTTAATTACCCCAAAAACTAAGGCAATTGTAGTGGTGCATTATGCAGGAATTGCTTGCGATATGGATACTATTATGACACTTGCAAGCCAACATAATTTACTAGTTATTGAAGATGCCGCGCAAGCAATTGATGGTTTTTATACCAATAAAAATGGTGAAACAAAACCTTTAGGTTCTATTGGTCATTTAGCAGCATTTTCTTTCCATGAAACTAAAAATATCATTTCTGGCGAAGGTGGATTACTAGCCATTAATGACGAACGATTCCTAAAAAGATCCGAAATTATTTGGGAAAAAGGAACTAATAGGGCGGAGTTTTTTAGAGGGGAAGTCAATAAATATGGTTGGGTAGATATAGGTTCTTCTTTTTTACCATCCGAATTGATAGCCGCATTTTTATGGGCGCAATTAGAAAGTTTGGATGCCATTCAAGAGAAAAGAAAATGGATTTGGAATACTTACAACGAATTATTTAAAAGTAAAAATATAAAAGATTTACAACTGCCGATTGTTCCTGAATTTGCATATCACAATGCACATGCCTTTTTTATTATCACTAAAGATTTACAACACCGAAACCACCTAATAGAAAAGTTAAAAAGTGCTGGAGTTAATGCTGTTTTCCATTATTTATCCTTGCATGCCAGTGATTATTACAAAGATAAACACGACGGTAGAAATTTACCCAATAGCGATAAATTTACAGACTGTTTGTTGCGATTGCCCTTGTTTTATGATCTAGAAATAGAAAATATTGCTAAAATTGTAGACGAATGTTTTGTGTAAATCAGCACTAAAATGAACCCATTAATAAGCATCATCGTTCCAGTATACAACACCGCCAATTATTTGGAAGAGTGTGTTACCTCGTTGTTGCAACAATCGTATTCCAATTGTGAATTTATTTTTATTAATGATGGTTCTACCGATGGGAGTTTGGCAATTCTGGAAAAACATAAAGCAACCGATACTAGAATTATCGTAATAAACCAAGAAAATCAAGGAGTTAGCGTTGCACGAAACCAAGGTTTAGCAATTGCTAAAGGAGCCTATATAGGCTTTGTAGATAGCGATGATTGGATTGAAAAGGAGATGTATGCCACTTTACTTGAAGCAATAGAAACCCATTCTTGCGATTTGGTTTTGTCTAATATGAAGAGTTTTTTAAATGGTAAAGAATATAGTACAACTTACAATTTTCCAAAAAACACTTCTTTAAATACGGATTATATTCAAGGTTCCATTTTACCTTATTTGATAGAAAATGACGATTTGTATTCCTCTTGCAATAAACTATTTAAGGCATCGATAATTAAAGAAAATACTATTCAGTTTCCACCAAAAAATGCTTTGAGTGAAGATAATATTTTTAATTTGTTGTATTTCAATGCTATAAAATCTATGGTTTATATAGATTATACGGGGTATAATTACCGAGAAGTAGAAGGTAGCGCAACTCGGAATGTAATACAACATAATTATTTTCAAAATGTGTTGCGACTTTACCATTTTGATTACAAATCGATTATGGATTTAAGCCTTTCTGAGGAAAAAATCCATAAAATTAAGGCAGTGAAATTGATTAAAAATGTACTATCGTTGGTACACATCTATTTTAATCCGACTAATAAATTAAGTTTTATAGAAAGGTTTACTTTTGTTAAAACTATGATTACTACTGCTGAAGTTCAAAAAGAAGTGCATCACTATTTTGAATATTTAACCAAGAATAGTAATAGATATGATGCTTTTTTACTTAAATCGATAAAAGAAAAATCTACTATAAAACTTTATTTGGCTACGATGTACAGCCGAATCAGAAATTAATTGACCATGAAAATACTAATGTTTTACCACGGAGGTAGTAATAATAGAGGTTGCGAAGCCATAGTGCGATCGGGAGTTGCTTTGATAAAAAAGCAAATTCCAACTGCCATAGTAGATTTGGCTTCTTGGAAACCAGAAACCGATGCCAATATTCCTTTATTAGATCATATTTATGAGGATAAAGCCAAGTCGATTTCAAAATTTTCTGTGGATTGGTTGGGTTGTGCACTACAATCTAAACTGTTTAAAAATGAAAATTATCCCTTCAAATTAATTCATTCCAAAACAATAAAATTAATTCCAAATTACGATATAATTCTTTCAATTGGAGGTGATAATTATTGTTATGGAGAGCAACCGGGTATTTATGAAATTGACCGTTGTGTAAAAAAAACAGGAAAAAAACTAGTGCTTTGGGGTGCTTCTATTGGAGATGAAGATCTATCCGAAACAAAATTGGCAGACCTTAAATTATTCGATTTAATTCTTGCTAGAGAATCGCTCACCTATGAAATTTTAACAAAGCACGGTTTAACCAATGTAAAACTATGTGCCGATGGTGCTTTTACTATGGAAAAAGAAGAATTACCGTTGCCAGATGGATGGCAAGTGGGTAATACTTTGGGCTTTAATTTCAGTCCGTTAGTCTGGAAAAAAAATAAAGATTCTCGTGAAGCAGCGTTTGATTTGGTGCAACATATTTTAGATACTACAACCTTGACCATCGTTTTTACGCCTCATGTTATTGAAGAAGGGAATGACGACTATGCCTGTTTGCAAGATTTTTATAATGAATTTAAAAGTAGTGGCAGAGTTTTATTGTTGCCTAATAATTTGAATGCCATTCAATATAAAGGATACATTGCTCGAATGCGATTTTTTATCGGAGCCCGCACCCATGCAACTATTGCGGCTTATTCTACATTAATTCCAACGATGGTTTTAGGGTATAGCGTAAAATCTAAAGGAATTTCTAAAGATATTTTTGGAGAAGAAAAATTGGTTTTGAATCTAAAAGATATCTCAGATAGTTCTAAATTAATTGAGAAGTTTCAAGAAATGGTTCAAGAGGAAGAAGCGATAATTCAAACCTTGGCAAATAACATACCGAGAATAAAAGAAATGTCTAGAAAAGCAGCACTTTATCTTTCCCAAATGTAACAAATGAAAAAAAAGATACTCTTTGTAATTCCTAGTTTCGATGCTGGTGGTGGTGAAAAAAGTTTAATTAATTTGCTCCATGCAATAGATTATTCTCTTTTTGATGTCGATGTAGTAGCGTTTCATTCTAAAGGAATTTTCTTACAATCTCTCCCAGAAAAAGTGAATTTAATTACTTTAAATGGAGATTTTGTAGATTTTTCTAAAGCGCTTCCTTCCTCAGTAATAGCATTTTTAAAACAAGGAAAATTTAATTTAGCGTTGCAAAGAATTCTATTCTTTTTGAAAAACAAAATAGAAAAAAACGCCTCTAAGGCCGAACAAATTTCTTGGAATTCTATAAGTAAAGCAATCCCAAAATTGACTAAAGAATACGATGCTGCAATAGGATCTTTAGAAAAATCATCTATTTATTATGTAGTAGAAAAAGTGAAAGCCACGACAAAAATTGGGTGGATTCATACCAATTATTCTAAATCGGGAATGCAGCAAGATTTTGATTATCCTTTTTTTGAAAAATTAAATTATATAGTTACTATTTCTGAGGAATGTGCAACCGATTTAAAACTTAATTTTCCAGACCTTAAAAATAAAATTAAAGTAATTTATAATATAGTTTCTCCTGCCTTAATTAAAGAACTTTCAAAGGAAAAAATACTAGATTCTAAATTTGATTCTAACACTTTAAATATTCTTACTATAGCACGATTGAGTAAGGAAAAGGGCATCGATTTAGCATTGGAAGCCGCATTGGAATTGGTCAAAATGGGAAAATTATTTAAATGGTTTATTATTGGTGAAGGTGGAGAAAGAGATGCATTGGAAACTAAAATAAAAGAATACCATTTAGAAAATGTTTTTATTTTATTAGGAGTAAAAGCAAATCCGTATCCTTATTTAAAACACGCGTTTTTGTACGTGCAACCCTCTCGATACGAAGGAAAATCTATAGCCATAGACGAAGCCAAAATTTTGGCAAAACCAATTATTACTACCAATTATCCAACAGCAAAAGACCAAATTGCTAAAGGAGAAAACGGAATTATTTGCGAAATGAATCCAATATCTATTGCGCAACAAATAAGTGTGTTAATGGATAATCCAAATCTAATTGAGAAATTTACCTTAAATTTGAAGAAGGAAAATTTAGGAACCGAAGAAGAAATAGTAAAACTATACAATTTAATTCATGGCACAACTTAAAAAAAATCTACTTTTTGTAATGAGTAATTTGCGATGCGGTGGTGCCGAAAAATCGTTAATTTCTTTGCTTGAAACAATAGATTACACTAAGTACAATGTAGATTTGCAACTTTTTAGTTTGGAAGGATTGTTTTTAAAACAAGTCCCAAAAAGCGTTGTGATTTTACCTGAAGTAGAAGCGTATAATTATTTTGATAGGTCTTTGGGTTCTGCTTTAAAACAAGCATTTACCAAGGGCAGATGGGATATTATTTTTAATAGAATTATTGCAGGTTATATTTTTAAAACCGAAAAAAATCCTTCGCGATGTGAACAACGCGTGTGGAAGTGCATTAGTAAATGTGTAAAAAAATCTTCTAAAAAATACGATGCAGTTCTTGGTTTTTTAGAAAAATCACCAGTGTATTATGCCATTGAAAAAGTAGATGCTGTAAAGAAAATTGGCTTTATCCATAATGATTATGAAAAATTAGAAATGGATAAAAATATCGATCTTCCTTATTTTGAAAAATTAGATTCTATCGTTACCGATTCTAAAGAATGTAAAGAAGTTTTGGTGCAGAATTTTCCAAGTTGTAAAGAAAAATTCAAAATCATTTTCAATATTGTATCTCCTACATTAATTCATAAATTGGCAGAAGAACCCGTTCTAGAGCAATTCCAAGATGGGTTAAAAATAGTTTCTATTGGTAGACTGGAAAATCAAAAAGGATATGATTTTGCTGTAGATGCTTTGAAAATTGTAAAAGAAAAAGGAGTTGATTTCCATTGGATTATCCTAGGAGAAGGGGTTGAAAAACCAAAATTACTACAACAAATTGCCAAAAATAATTTAGTAGAAAACGTAACTTTTGTTGGAATTAAAGAGAATCATTATCCTTATCTAAAGTATGCCGATATATTTATGCAAACCTCTAGATTTGAAGGAAAATCTATTGCAATAGACGAAGCAAAAATTGTAGGAAAACCTATTTTGGTTACTAATTTTAGCACGGTAAACGATCAAATAACACATAAAGAAACTGGTTATATTACCGAAATGAATCCAGAAGCCATTGCTAAAGGCGTTATAGAATTGCTCCAAAATGAAAATTTACGAGAACTTTTATCTAAAAATTTATCCCAAATGCATTTAGGAACCGAAAGTGAAATTGAAAAAATTTATGAATTATTGTAATTGACTAATAACTATGAAAATTTTTAATTTTTTAAGAGCACGTTTTAGAAAGTTCATCAACGAAGAAGAATGGTTAAAAGACCATATAAAAGCAGGGATGAAAGTTGGCGAAGGATGTGATATTCATTCTGGGCTCAAGGTAGATCATTCCCATTGTTGGCTTATAGAAATTGGAGATAAAGTAACTATAGCGCCAGAAGTTTACTTGTTAGCCCATGATGCAAGTACCGATAGAATGGTTGGTTACACACGAATTGGCAGAGTAAAAATCGAAAATAATGCCTTTATTGGCGCAAGAGCATTGATTATGCCAGGGGTAACTGTTGGTGCAAATGCTATTGTTGCTGCGGGTAGTGTTGTGGTAAAAAATGTAGAACCTTTTACAGTGGTAGGAGGAAATCCTGCTAAATTTATCATGAATGTTGCAGATTATAAATCTAAACACGAAGAATTGATAAAAACTGCAATGGTTTATGATGAAAAATGGCTAATCCAAAACGGAATTACCACAGAAATGAAAGATAAAATGAACGCAGATTTAGCATCAAAAAATGGATATGTTATATAATTTTAGTTTAGTTTTTATTCTGTTAACTCTATTTGTAATCGTTGCAATAGATCTAATTCCGCAATTTTACACTTGGCAAAGTCGCATACATATTGGTAGGATTCAAGACCCAAATTTGTGGAGCACTAAGGTTTTGCAGCAATCGTTGCAATGGCTAAAAAAAACGCCTACCATAAAACTTACCGATACTAAACGCCTAATAATTATTGATATTCTGAAAGGAAATTACAAACGAAATGCCATTCAACATTGGCAACAAGCCGCCCTTATTTTAGGTTTAACCGAATGCTTTAAAAAAACTAAAAATAGGAAATGCCAAAAAGAAATAGATGCTTTTTTAAAATCTACCTTTCAAAATGGGGATTGGAGAGTGCAACCAAAAGAAATTGATGGTGTTATTTTAGCCTATTCCGTTTTGAATATCGATTGGATTAATCATCAAGAATATAAACGAGTTTACGATAGAGCTTACCAATTGATTTTGGATTTGGTTGGAACCGATGGCACCGTTGCCTATAGAAACTACACCCCCGAATACCGATTTGTAGATACTATTGGGTTTATTTGTCCTTTTTTGGTTTTATATGGCTTAAAATTTGATAAACCAGAAGCTATAAATTTATCCGTAAAACAAATCACAACATTCAACGAAAACGGATTGTTTCCTAATACTAATATTCCGTGTCATACCTATAATGTTACTACCAAATTCCCTGTGGGATTATTCGGTTGGGGTAGAGGATTGGGTTGGTATGCTATAGGTTTAATGGATGCTTGGCGTATTTTACCGGAGGAAAATCCGAACAAAAAAGTGCTAGAAAAAAGTGTAGTTGCCTTTGCTAAAATGGCGTTACAGTTTCAAAACGATAACGGCAGTTGGTCTTGGATTGTTTTAGATACAACCTCTCGAATGGATTCTTCTACCACCGCAACTCTGGCCTGGTTTTTTGCAAATGCTGCAAGCCTTGATTCTATTTCTTCCGATTGTATTTTTGCAAAAGTAAAAGCGTTGCATTATCTGAAATCAGTTACCAGAAGAGATGGTGCTATCGATTTTTCGCAAGGCGATACTAAAGCAATTGGGGTACATTCTACCGAATTTGATATTTTGCCATTTACGCAAGGTTTCTGTTTAAGAACAATAAATCTTTAATATGAAACTGCTTTACATAACAAATGCTATCAATGGTGCTGGAGGCTTGGAACGAGTACTTTCTATTAAGGCTAGTTATTTGGCCGACATCCTAAACTATGAAGTGCATATTATAGTTTTAAATCATAAGGATGGACCTTTGTTTTATGAATTTAGTTCCAAAATCATTTTGCACGACATTGCCGTTTTTGGTAATCCGTTCCAGAATCTTCAAAAATACACTTCCGGAATAGTAACCGTTATTAATACTATAAAACCCGATGTAATTTCTGTATGTGATGATGGATTGAAAGGGTTTTTTCTGCCAATGTTACTACTTAAGAGAATTCCAATAATTTACGAACGCCATGTTTCTAAAGTTATTGAATTAGGGGTGAATCCTTCTTTTTATAAGAAAACAATCACTTCATTTAAGTTTTTAACAATGAATTATTTGGGTAAAAAATTTGATAGATTCATTTTGTTAACTGAAGATAATATTACTGAATGGAATTTAAAAAATAGTCAAGTTATTCCAAATCCTTTGGCATTTTATCCTAATAATTCGGCAGTTCTAGATAATAAAAAAGTTATTGCAGTTGGCAAACAAGGAATTCAAAAAGGTTACGACAGATTACTTCAATCTTGGAAAATAGTTCATGATAATTATCCCGATTGGCAACTTACCATTTATGGGAAACACGAAGCAGAATCTAATTTACAACAACTAGCACAACAATTGCAAATTGAAAAATCGGTTCTTTTTTTGGAACCTGAAAAAAATATTGAAGCAAAATTTTTAGAGTCCTCCATTTTTGCATTTTCTTCTAGATTTGAAGGATTCGGAATGGTTTTAATAGAAGCCATGGCTTGTGGTGTTCCTTGCGTTTCTTTCAATTGTCCTTGCGGCCCAAATAGTATAATAAAAGATAATGAAGATGGTTTTTTAGTTGCAAATGGCGATACAGATGCCTTTGCAGATAAACTTTTAGAACTCATTGAAAATGACGAAAAACGGAAATTAATGGGCAGTGCTGCCAAAGAAAATGTAAAACGCTATTTACCCGAAACCATAATGCCATTATGGGATGAATTATTTAAAGAACTTACTTCATGAAAAACATTCTTTTAATAATGCCTTACGGAAGTGTTGGTGGTATGGAACGCCTAGCATTAAATTTTTATAACCAATATAAAAGTCAGGGATATACCGTAAAAGCAATAAAAATCATCCAATTAGATTCGGATATTATTCATTTTGGAGAAGATGAAATTGCGCTTTCTAAAGTTGATTTTTATCAAATGTCGTTTTTAAAACGTTTTTGGTTTTATTGTAAAACCCCATTTTTGATACATCAAATTATTAAAAAGAATAAGATAACCCATTCTATTTCTTTTGGCGATATGGCCAATGTGTTCAGTTCTTTAAGTTTTACTAAAGAATATAAAATAGGAAGTATTCATGCCTTGAAAAGTGTTGAGTTTGTAACAAAATCTTTTTTGAACACGGTTTTTAAATTGGCATTCCAAAGCACTTATCGTTTTTTTAACAAAGTAGTTTGCATTAGCGAAGCCATAAAAAAAGACTTATTAGAAAAATGTAATTACAAATTTCCGAAAAACATTCAGGTTATTTACAACCCGCACGATATAAAAAACATTGAAGAACTTGCCCAATTTCCTCTGGAATCCAATTTTGAAGAAGAACTTTTTAAACATAAAGTGGTCTTGTTTTTAGGAAGACTTTCTGCCCAAAAAGCCCCATGGCATTTATTAAAAGCATTTAGTTTATTAGAAAACAGAGACAATTCTATTAAATTAGTTTTCGTTGGCGATGGCGATCAAAATATAACAAATCACCTGACTCAATTAGTTACTCAATTAGGAATTCAAAAAAATGTGGTATTTTTAGGTCGAAAATCCAATCCGTATCCGTATTTAAAAAAGGCTTCTGTTTTGGTATTAACTTCTTATTATGAAGGTACTCCCAATGTAATTGTAGAAGCAATTGTTTGCCAGACACCCATTGTTTCTTCTAATTGTACCGATGGTATTCGTGAATTGATGAGTTGTAAAGAATATAGCGTAGCAGGGGATTTAATTACAACCGAAAGCGGTATTATTACCCCAAATTTTTATAAAGGAAGTTTGGATATTCCCATAGAAGAAGCGATAACCAAAGAAGAAATTATTTTTTCAAAAGCATTAAAAAATGTCCTTTATTGTGAGGATTATGCATCCAAATTAATAGAAAACAGAACTCAATTATTATCCAAATTTAATTTAGAAATAATTGCTACTACTTATATTTCCTAGATAAAGTAAAATTTTATCCTTATTTTTGTTTATTCATTACCAATTATAGAAAGTGAAATTATTTTTTCTGTAATTAAAATTTAAAACCAATTGAATACTTTTTTTCCAGTTGCTTATTATCCTCTAATTTATTACAACTTTTTGCTTGTAATAACTCTAATTGTTTTTTTTAGAAGTTTAACTATACCTTTAGAGTCTTCGGGTAATCTGCAAGGGAAAAACTTTTTGGGATTTATATTAATGATATTTTTCCTTTTTTTTATTGGATTCAGACCAATAAATTTCCGTTTTGGAGACATGGTTATTTATAATGAGGAATTTAATAATTATGTTAAAGGAGGAAGGTTTGATAGGTCTAAAGAATTTTTATTTGAAGTTTTTAAATATTTTTTTGCTAGAAATCTAAGTGCAACAAGTTTCTTTTTCACTTGTACTTTTTTGTATATTTTTCCATTATATCTAGCAACTAAAAAGTTATTTATAGATTATTCTTTTTACGCTTTTTTTCTATTAATTATTTCTTTTTCCTTTTGGACTTATGGTACAAATGGTATTAGAAACGGCATCGCAACTTCTCTTTTTATTTTTGCTATTTCTAGAGATTCTAAAATTGCAAAGTTCATAATTCTTTTTGCAATAATTTTTATTCACAAATCGATATTGATTCCGATAATTATTTATTTAATCGTTTCTAAATTTAATTATACCAAATCTTATTTGGTTTTTTGGTTTCTTTCTATTCCTATTTCCCTAGTTCTTGGTAGTTTTTGGGAACGATTTTTTTTAGGATTGGGTTTTGCAAATGATAAACTAGATACTTACTTGGGGGGAGTAAACCAAGCCCAAGAAGGAGTAACCTTAGTAATTGGTTTTAGATGGGATTTTTTATTATACAGTGCAGTAGGAATATTTGCAAGTTGGTATTTTATTTTTGTAAAGAAATTTGAAGATAAAATCTATTTTTCAATATGTAATATTTATATTATTGCTAATGCTTTTTGGGTATTAGTTATTAGAGCCTCTTATAGCAATAGGTTCGCCTATTTATCCTGGTTTTTGTTGGCCTTAGTAATTATTTATCCGTTATTGAAAAGCAAAATCTACGAAAATCAGCATAAAGTTATAGGAACTATTACTATCTTTTATTTTGGTTTTACTTATTTGTTAAACGTTATTTTAGAATAATAATGAAAACAATAACTGTTTTTACACCAACTTTCAATAGAGCCTTTTGTCTAGGAGATTTATATGAAAGTTTAGTAAATCAAACTAATAAAGATTTTTCTTGGTTGATTATAGACGATGGCTCATCGGATGCAACTGATGTATTGGTGAAAAGTTGGATTGCCGAAAATAAAATTGAAATTGAATACGTTTATAAGGAAAATGGTGGAATGCATACTGCGCACAACACTGCCTATGATTATTTGAAAACTGAATTAAGCGTTTGCATTGATTCCGACGATTTAATGACCGAGGATGGAATAGAAAAAATTCTTGCATTTTGGTCTGTAAATAAAACTGAAAACTGTGGTGGAATTTACGCTTTAGATATTGATAAACAAGGCGCTATTATTGGTGAACGTTTCCCTGAAGATTTAAAATCGTTTAAAGGTTGGGGTTGTAAAGAGATTTTTTATGGAGATTCTAATGAAAAATCCGTAAAAATCACTGGCGATAAAAAGTTTATTGCGGTTACTAAAGTACTAAATCAATATCCTAAAATACCCGTTTTTGAAGGCGAAAAATACTATTCTTTATATTATAAACAGCATTTTATAGAAAGAGATTATTCTATTTTAATTCTCAATGAGCCAGTATGTATTGTAGAATATCTAGCAGAAGGATCTAGTTTAACTATGTTTTCTCAATATGTTAAGAATCCTAAGGGTTTTCAGCATCTGCGGATACTAATGATTGCTATGGCACCAACGTTTAAACTAAGATATACACAGGCAATTCATTACATAAATTCATGTTTAATTTTAAAACAATTTAATTTTTTTAAAGGTGTTTCTAGAAAGCCTTTAGTTACACTTGCTGTTCCGTTTGGAGTTGCTTTGTATTTTTTGACTCTATATAAAAACGCTCAATTAATAAAAAGAATAAATAAATGAAAACAGTATTTATTCTACCATATTTTGGAAAATTACCCAATTATTTTGAATTGTATCTTCATTCGATAAAGTCCAATAAAAATTATGACTGGTTATTAATTACAGACGATGCTACAGTTTATGATTTCCCAGAAAATTTAAAAGTTGTTTATAAATCATTTGAAGAAATTCAAGAATTATTTCAATCTAAATTTGATTTTAAAATTAATCTAGAACGACCCCATAAATTATGTGATTATAAACCTGCTTTTGGCTATGTTTTTCAAGATTTAATATCAAATTATGGTTATTGGGGACATTGCGATTCGGATGTCATTTTTGGAAATTTCAATCATTTTATTGTGGAGCCTCAAAAATTAAATTATGATAAAATATTTATTTTAGGCCATTTGGCTTTGTATAAAAATAATGCAGAAAATAACCGTCGCTTTATGCTTAAGATAAATGATAGTTATAGGTACAAAGAAGTGTTTTCTATCCCGATAGGAACCCTGTTTGATGAGAAATTTTACAAAAGCATTAATTGTATTTTTAAAGAAAATGGGTTTTCATTATATGCCAAAAATGATGCTGCGGATATTTCTCCTTACCATTATAATTTTAGACTTTCTTTATACAAACAAGAAACCAATTCGTACGTTTTAGATTCTATAAAAAAACAAATTTTTACTTGGGAAGAAGGCGGTATATATAGATATTACAAACATGGAAATACAATTATCAAAGAAGAATATTCGTATATTCATCTGCAAAAAAGAAAAATGAAAATTAATTTTGATGTCAATAAATATTCCAAAATAATTATTGCTCCAAATGAATTTATGCCTTTGCAAGAAGAAATTACATTGGCCAATTTCAATAATTATTTTAAAAAGAAATGGTTTAATAGCCAATATTTTAAAGTGAAATGGAATAGTTTAAAATACAAACTAAAATACCAAGACTATTTTTATGGAGCCAAGAAAAGTATTTAGTATTGTCATTCCAGTTTATAATGTGGAAAAGCAGTTGGAACAGTGTATAGATTCTGTTTTGACGCAAACTTTTTCTGATTTTGAATTCCTTTTAATAAATGATGGTTCCACCGATTCTTCTTTAAAAATTTGTTTGGAATACCAAAAAAAAGACAGCCGAATTAAAGTTATTGATAAAGAAAACGGAGGGGCATCTAGTGCAAGAAATGAAGGGATAAAAAACGCTACTGGCGATTATCTTATCTTTGTGGATAGTGATGATTTTATTGAAAGCGAGAATTTAGTATCGGAAATAAATTTGAAAATAATTCAAAATTCTGCAGATGTAATTTTATATGGAGCCAAAAATTTTAATTTACTTACTAATTCCTATTCCATATCTAGAGGGAATTATAATTTAGAGGTAATTGAAAAATTCAATTTTTTATCCACAGTTGATTATTTAATATTAAATAATTTATTCCCAGGATCTGCTTGGGTTTTTGCAACTAAAACTAGCGTTGTTCAACAAAATGAACTTTATTTTCGAACAAATATCATTGCCGAAGATATTGATTGGGTGACTAAAATTTTCAGGGTGATAAATAAAGTTGATGCAGTAAATGACGTTTATTATATTTACAGAAAAAATCAAGATAATTCGGTTACTGGCAATGCTGGAGTAAAAGGTATTAATAGTATTGTGTCTATTATAGAAGATTGGTTTCCCAAATTATCTAAAACAGAAAAATTAGACCGCTATTTATTACACAATTTAGGGTACTATTATTTTACCACCTTAGTATTATTTGCAAAAATAACTAATAAGGAAAGACCAGTTTTACTGAAGAAATTGCAGCAAAATTTTCAAATTACACAATTTGTAAAAACCAGAAAATTAAAGGTGTTACGGTTTTTGTGTCAGGTTTTTGGGATAAATTTTGTTTCTAGAATAATTTCCAAATTATATTATATTAAAGAAAAATTGGTTTAAATAATTCGTAATTTGAAAAAACTTATCCGTACCTCTACCATTGCAATGTCATTAGATCTTTTACTAAAAGGTCAGTTGGCTTTCTTAAACAAGCACTACCAAGTTATTGCTATATCTGGTAAAGATGCCCATTTAGAAACCGTTGCTAGTCGAGAAAAAGTTCCTACCATTGCTCTTTCCATGAGTAGAGCCATTTCACCAATAAAAGATGTAGTTTCTTTAATTAAATTGTATTTGGTTTTCAAAAAAGAAAAACCATTTATTGTGCATTCCATAACACCAAAGGCAGGATTGTTGAGCATGATTGCCGCTTATTTTGCGGGGGTTCCTATTAGAATTCACACCTTTACGGGATTGGTATTTCCTAGTAAAACCGGGGCAATGAAGCAGCTTTTGATAGCAATGGATAAATTAATTTGCAAATGTGCAACCAATGTTTATCCTGAGGGCGAAGGAGTTAAGAACGATTTAATACGATTTAAAATCACTAATAAACCATTAAACGTTCTTGCAAACGGAAACATCAATGGGATTGATTTAGAGTATTTTAATTCGGATAAAATTTCTAAAATTGAATCACAAAAATTAAGAAATTCCTTACTAATTCAGGGAAGCGATTTTGTTTTTATTTTTATTGGTCGACTTGTTGCCGATAAAGGAATTAACGAATTAATTGCTGCCTTTGCTAAACTTTCTAAACAAAATGGCAAGGTTAAATTGTTGCTGGTTGGACCTTTAGAGCAAGATTTAAATCCTATTTCTAAGGATGCTTTAAACGAAATTCAAAAGAATTCTAATATTATTAGTGTTGGCTATCAAGACGAGGTGCGAGATTATATTGCACTAGCCAATGTACTTGTTTTTCCTAGTCATAGAGAAGGTTTTCCGAACGTGGTTTTACAGGCAGGCGCCATGGGATTGCCTAGCATTGTAACTGATATAAATGGGAGTAATGAAATAATTCAAAATAATCATAACGGAATAATCCTTCCGGTTAAAAATGAAATCGCTATTTTTGATGCCATGCAATTATTGCTAGAAGATGAAAATCTGTATCATTCTTTGCAGTTAAATGCAAGACAAAGTATAGAAAGTCGTTTTGATCAGCAAGTAGTTTGGAACGCATTGTTAGATGAATATAAAATAATAACACAAAATGTATCCCAATAAAATTAAGCCATTTTTAGATTTTATATCCTGCGTGATAGGCATAATTTTATTGTTGCCTTTGTTTTTAATTATAACCCTATTGTTGTTTTTTGCCAATAATGGTAAACCTTTTTTCTTTCAACTTCGTCCTGGTAAAAATGGAGAAATTTTTAAAATTGTAAAATTTAAAACCATGAACGATAAAAGAGATTTTCAAGGATTTCTTTTACCTGATTCTGAGCGACTAACCTTAGTGGGAAGTTTAGTTAGAAAGACCTCTTTAGATGAACTTCCGCAGTTGTTTAATGTTCTCAAAGGGGATATGAGTATTATTGGACCAAGACCATTATTAACCCATTATTTACATTTATATAGTGATTTTCAAAATAGACGACATGAAGTTAAACCAGGAATCACTGGCTGGGCGCAAGTAAATGGAAGAAATGCTATCTCTTGGGATAAAAAATTTGAATATGATGTTTGGTACGTAGATCATATTTCCTTTTCTTTGGATATGAAAATACTTTTTAAAACAATAAGTAAGGTTTTGAAAAGTGACGGAATTAACGCTGCCGATGCAGCAACAATAGAACCTTTCAATGGAGAATAATGTAACTCTTTATGGGGCAAGTGGTCATGGTAAAGTGATAATTGATATACTAAATAGTTGTTCAATTACTATTGATGCAGTTATAGATGACCATCCTAAAATAACTTCGGTTTTGAACCTGCCAATTTTAAATTCCGAAAATTTTGATTTTGGTAGAATAAAAAATATGATTATTTCTATTGGAAATAACCGTGTAAGAAAAGATATTTCTGACAAGTTAAATGTGAATTTTTGTACAGCAATTCATCCTTTAGCAATAATTTCGAAAGAAATTACTTTAGGAGAGGGATCAGTAGTGATGGCCGGAGCAATTATTAATTCAGGAGTAGTAATTGGTAAGCATTGTATTGTTAATACTGGCGCTATTATAGAGCACGATTGCCATCTAAACAACTTTGTACATATTTCTCCAAGAGCAACGTTAGCAGGAAATATAACTATAGGTGAAGGCACACAAATAGGTATAGGGGCTACTGTGATTCAGGGAATTAAAATAGGAAAATGGGCCATGATAGGGGCTGGAGCAGTAATAATTAAGGACGTTCCAAATTTTGCAGTTGTGGTTGGCAATCCAGGAAGAATAATAAAATACAATCCAGAAAATGAATAACTCTAAAATATGGCTTTCGTCTCCACATATGGGTGGAGGAGAACAAAAATTCATCAAAGAAGCATTTGATAGTAATTGGGTAGCCCCTTTAGGGCCAAATGTAACTGGGTTTGAACAAGATTTAGAGGCTTATTTAAACAATAATGTGCATGTTGCTTCTTTAAGTTCGGGTACTGCAGCGATTCATTTAGGACTTATTTTACTTGGCGTAAAGCTTGGCGACGATATTATATGTCAGAGTATGACTTTCTCGGCATCGGCAAATCCAATTGTATATCTAGGCGCAACACCAATTTTTATTGATAGCGAATTAGAAACTTGGAATATGTGCCCGGAGGTACTAGAAACAGCCATAAAAGATAGAATAAAAAAAGGTAAAAAACCCAAAGCAATTATTGCGGTTCACCTTTACGGGATGCCGTATAAAGTAGATGAAATAAGGTTAATTGCACAAAAATATGAGATCCCAATTATAGAAGATAGTGCTGAAGCTTTAGGAAGTACTTATAAAAATAAAAAATGCGGAACCTTTGGAGATATAAGTGTTTTGTCCTTTAATGGAAATAAAATTATTACAACTTCAGGAGGAGGTGCTTTAGTGACCCATAATAAAGAATTTAAAGAAAAAGCAATTTTTCTTGCAACTCAGGCTAGAGATAATGCGCCTCATTACCAGCACAGTGAAATAGGTTATAATTATAGAATGAGTAATATTTGTGCCGGAATTGGAAGAGGGCAAATGGAAATTCTAGATAGCCATGTTGACAAAAGAAGAGAAATGCACCAATTTTATACTACTGTATTCGCA
Organism: Flavobacteriaceae bacterium; assembly: GCA_947451525.1. Lineage (GTDB taxonomy): Bacteria > Bacteroidota > Bacteroidia > Flavobacteriales > Flavobacteriaceae > Flavobacterium. The sequence goes on along the minus strand of CANFZM010000004.1, from coordinate 88,871 downwards.
AATCATGAAGGGGTGAATGTTTTTTCGGAACCTAATTCAGATTTTCACTCCAATCACTGGTTAACCGCCATTACAATTGATTCCGAAAAAAATGGAGGAAAAACGAGAGAAGATTTGAGAATAGTATTAGAAATCAATAATATAGAAAGTCGCCCGTTGTGGAAACCAATGCATTTACAGCCAGTTTTTAGCAGTGTCCCATACTATGGAGGAACAGTTGCTGAGAAATTGTTTAATGATGGTTTGTGTCTGCCATCGGGGTCTAATTTATCAGAAAATGATAGAAACAGAATAAAAAAAGTACTAAATTCATACTAAGATTTTTTTTTAAAGTATTTTTTTGTAATTTTACGTTTAAAGAAAAATTATAAATTGAAACGGCTGCTTAACAATAATAACATTAAAGAATTTATTAAATCATTTCCCATATTTAATTTAGGATTTAGCATAAAAAATTTAAATTACCTTCCTAGATGGGTGGTACTTTTTTTAGATGTCATTATAGTTTTAATTTCTTGCGTTAGTACTTATTTCTTATTCCAAGGGTTAAAATTAAATTATTTGCCAAACGAAGAAATTGGCTATGGAGTTCTTTTTTGGGTGGTTGTAAATGTTTTCTTCTTCTGGATTTACAGAACCTATTCGGGCATTATAAGGCATTCCTCTTTTATTGATGCTCTAAAATTATTTTCTTCTCAATTTTCTACTTTTGCAGTAATTTTATTATTTAATTTTGTTTTTCTACTTTTAGATAAAAAAAAGGTCTTTTTAACTACAGGAGCCTTCATTAACACTGTATTATCCTTCAGTATCTTGTTTTTTTACAGAATTATTGTTAAACAATTATTTGATTATGTTTATTATGAATCCAATCCTAATAGACAAATTTCAGTACTAATTTATGGTTCGGATGCTAATGCTATTTCTGTGGCTAATGCTATAAAATCCGAAAAACCGAAACGATTCGAACTAATTGGATTTATTGATAAAAACAATCAAAATTTCACCAAAAGATTATTAAACCTTCCCATATTTCGAATTAAAAAAAATATTCTTGCTTTATTGAAATCAAATAATGTAAAAGCATTAATTATTGCGGATAATAGTTTGACTAAAGAAGAGCAATTAAATATTATTGACGAATGTATAGAAAACGGAATTAAAGTTTTCACTCTACCGGTTGTTTCCGACTGGGAAGATAAATTTGAAATTGCAAGAAATATTAAAAAATTTGAAATTCAAGATTTATTAGAACGTAAACCAATTGTGCTAGATACTACTTCAATTTTATCTAACATGAACCAAAAAACTATTTTAGTTACAGGTGCGGCAGGGTCTATTGGTAGTGAAATTGTAAGGCAAGTACTGAACTTTAATCCAATAAAAATATTAATTTTAGACCAAGCAGAAACTCCTTTAAACTCCTTGTCATTGGAGATTTTAGGATTAAATAAAGAAATTGAAATTGTAAATATAATTGCCGATATAAGAAATTATGAGGTGTTAGAAAATGTTTTTCAGGTTCACAATCCTAATGTCGTTTTTCATGCTGCAGCCTATAAACATGTGCCAATGATGGAAGAAAATCCATCTCAAGCAATTTTTACAAATGTGTTAGGTACAAAAAATGTAGCTGATTTGTCTTATAAGTATTTAGTAGATCGTTTCGTTTTAGTATCTACAGATAAAGCGGTAAACCCCAGCAGTATTATGGGTGCCAGTAAAAGAATTGCAGAAATGTATGTACAATCTAAACATTTCAAGCACCAAAAGTACAACCCTGAAAAATTCACTAAATTCATTACAACTCGTTTTGGAAATGTGCTAGGATCTAATGGTTCTATTGTTCCGTTATTTACTAAACAAATTGAAGAAGGTGGTCCGGTTACCATTACACATCCAGAAATTATTCGGTATTTTATGACCATCCCCGAAGCTTGTCAACTAGTTTTAGAAGCTTGTTCTATGGGAGATGGAGGAGAGATTTATATTTTTGATATGGGAAAACCAGTTAAAATTATTGATTTGGCTAAAAAAATGATCCGATTAGCCGGATTTGTTCCGTACTCAGAGATAGATATAAAAATAATTGGATTACGTCCGGGTGAAAAATTATACGAAGAATTGTTGAATAATTCAGCACAGAATCTTACCACTCACCATGAAAAAATATTGGTGGCAATTGAAGTTTGTGATGAATTTAAAGTTGTTAATCAGCAAGTTGAAGATTTAATTGAAATGGCCAAAGAAGGAGATTTAGATCAACTTGTTTTTAAAATGAAAAAAATAGTTCCAGAATACAAAAGTCTTAATTCAGTATATCAATCTTTAGATTTAAATCTTGATTAAACTTATATTTTCTCAAACCTTGGCGATTAATTAATTCTCTTTTATACCTTTACAACTTATTTATTTTTTAGAATATTATTTATGAAAAAATACCTTTTAATAGTATTAATTTTTCCGATGTTGTTTTCCTCTTGTATGTCTAAAAAGAAAATTGTGTACTTACAAGGTGCGCAAAATTTTAATTCTACTTCTTCTAATTACGAGCCTATTATTCAAAACGATGATAGAATATCTATAAGAGTAACTACATTAGAACCTGAAGCTTCCATTCCATTTAATATAGAGACTATAGCAACTTCTGTAACTAATAATATTAGCAATGGTTATTTGGTTGACGGTAAAGGAACTATTGATTTTCCTGTATTAGGAACCATTAGTATAGCAGGATTTACTATAGACCAAGTAAAAACTATGCTAAAAGAAAAATTAGCAGTTTATATTAAAGATCCAGTAATAAATATTAGATTATTAAATTTTAAAGTAACACTATTAGGCGATGTTACTAATCCAGGAATAAAAGCTTTTTCTACTAATAGAGTTACTTTATTAGAAGCAATTGGAGCTGCTTCCGATTTGACTATTTTTGGAAAACGAAATAATATCCTATTGGTTAGAGATTTTCAAGGAATCAAGACTTTTAATAGAATTGATATTACACAAGCCGATTTTGTCAACTCGCCATTTTATTATTTAGATCAAAATGACGTAATTTATGTTGAAGCAAGAAAGGCTAAAATTGATGCTAATGCATTGCCAAACCTTAGTATTATTGTTTCTGTAGTAAGTTTTATAACCACAATGCTATTCATAGTAATTAAAAAATAATCATGCAAAATTTGTTGCCAAATCTTGATACTTCTAACAAAAGTGATTTTAATATTAAAGAACAATTATTTTTCTATCTTCAATACTGGAAATGGTTTGTTGTAAGTGTATTGTTTTTTTTTACTATCTCTTTTGTTTATTTAAGATACTACATTGTAGAATATGGTGTTAGTTCTACAATTTTAATAAAAGACGATAAAAAAGGAGGTTCTAGTGAGTATTCGGCTATAAGCGATATGAATCTTTTTTCTAGCAAGAATAATGTTGACAATGAAATTGCGATATTAAAATCAAGAACATTATCCCAAAACGTAGTGTCCAGATTAGAATTAGACATCTCTTATTTCATTGAAGGTAGATTGGTGAATGTTGAACTTTATAAAAATTCTCCAATTAAAATACTTTTTATCAGTAAAAGCAAAGAGTACGATGAAAAGGCGAAAACCTTTAAGGTAATTCTTAAATCCAATAAAACCTTTAGAATTTCCGATTCGGATTCAAAATCATCCAAAGAATATTTTTTTGGTCAAAGAATACAAAACAACTTAGGAAGTTTTACAATTTTAAAAAATAATTACTTACCTAATGATGAATCTGCTACAATTTATATTGTAAAATCTACTCTGGAGTCTAAAGCAAATGCTTTTCGTGCAACTTTAAATGTAGTACCTGTAGATAAAACCAATGTAATTAATTTGTATAATACAGATCAGGTTTCTCAAAGAGGTTTAGATTTTTTGGATGAAATTGTTAATCAATATAATGAAGATGCAATTAATGATAGAAACCAAGTTGCTAATTTCACCAAAGACTTTATTAATAAGCGTTTGCAAATTATCACTCAAGAATTAGGAGGTGTAGAGGAGCAAGAAGAAATTTTTAAAAAATCTAGAAGATTAACTACTCTTGAAGCAGATTCTGAATTAAGTTTATCACAAGCTACAGACTATGATAAAACGGTATTAAATATTGAAACGGAATTGAAAGTTAGTGAATTCATGACCAGTCAGATTCTTAAAATTAAGTTGGATGAACTCATTCCCACTAATGTTATGAATAGTTCCGAGGGAGCAGGGGCTATAGACCAATACAATAAATTAATTTTAGAGCGCCGACGACAAAGAAAAAGTGCGACAGAAGAAAATAATACTATTAAAAATATTGATACTCAATTAGTAGGGTTAAAGTTAAATATAATTGAAAGTTTAAAGAATAAACAAAATGACCTAAAAATCAATATACTTGATTTATCAAATCAAAGAAGTCGATTTGATAACAAAGTAGGTAAAGTTCCTACTAATGATAGGTATTACAATGAAATTGCTAGACAACAACACGTAAAAGAATCGTTGTATTTGTATTTATTACAAAAAAGAGAAGAAACAGAACTTTCTTTGGCAGCATCTTCTCATAAAGCAAAAATCATTGACAAGGCTTATTTAACTGGTCCTGTGTCTCTTAAAAAATCGGTGTTTTATTTAGCATCGTTAGTCTTAGGATTACTGCTTCCATTTGGAATATTGTTTCTTATTAATTTCTTTGATACCAAAATAAAATCTAGAAACGATATTGTAGGAAAAGTTTCCATTCCATATTTAGGAGATTTGCCAAGATCTAAAGATAATGAAGAAATTATTAAGGTAAATAGCCGTTCGAGTTCGGCCGAAGCGATTAGAATGATTCGAACTAATTTAGAATTTATGTTATCGCATGTTACCGAAAATAAGTGTAAAACTATTTTTGTAACTTCTTCTATTCCTAAAGAGGGAAAAACATTTTGCGCAATAAACCTTGCAACTACCATAGCTCTTTCGGGCAAAAAAGTCTTAATTATAGGTTTGGATATTCGTAATCCAAAATTAAACACTTATATTGATTTACCTTCTAAAGGGTTAACCAATTATTTAAGTAAACAAGACGGTTCCATAAATGACTATATTGTAAATGTAAAGGATTTTACAAATTTCTTTGCTTTAGCTTCTGGCGTAATCCCTCCGAATCCTGTTGAATTACTGATGAGCGACAAAATTAATGTAATGTTTGACGAATTGAAACTTCAGTTTGATTACATTGTAGTTGACACTGCTCCAGTGAGTTTAGTAACCGATACTTTATTAGTTGCTAAAAATGCAGATTCTTTTATATATGTTATGCGTGCAAATTATTTAGATAAAGGGATGTTGCAATTTGCTGAGACATTGTACAGAGAAAGAAAATTGCCTAATATGTCTATTTTACTTAACGATACCGAAACTAATAAAACATATGGCTACGGCTATGGATATGGTTACGGGTATGGTTACGGGTATGGAGTAGATACTGAAGAGGAAACTCCTTGGTATTACAAACTATTTTCAATTTTCAAAAAAGAATCTAAAAAATAATTAAGATTTAAAAAAGATATTATTTTGAAAAGCCTCCTTAAATGGATCTAGGTTTTTTAAAATAATTTTCTTTTCAAAGAAAGAGATATGTTTGTCGTGATGAACATCTGAACCTACAAAATCAATCATCTTATTTTGTAATAAATAATCAGCAGTTTTAGCAACTTCAGGGCCATAATATCCCACACTAGATAGCATGTTCATTTGAAATAAACAGCCTACTTTTTTTAATCTCTTGTACTCATTTAGGTTAGAATGATAAAAATTGTATCGCTCTGGATGTGCCAAAACTGGAGCATAACCTGCTACTTGTAAATTAAAAATAATGTCATAAAGGTTTAATGGAGGATAGAGATAAGACATTTCAACCAAAACATAATTATCTTTTAAAGTCAATAATTTTTCTTCTTCAAAAAGATTCTTAAAACTCTCATCCATCATATATTCTGCAGCAACATTAAAGTTGTTTGTAATTGCGTTAGATTTTAATTCTAAACTAGTTGCTTTGTGAGTTTCTTCAATTTTACTTCTTGAATTATCCCAAACATTTCTTATCACATGAGGTGTTGCAATAAATTCCGAAAAGCCAATATCTTTCAATCCATTTATCAAATTCAGAGAATCTTCAATAGTTTTAGCACCATCATCTATGCCTGGCAATAAATGAGAATGGATGTCGATATAATCATTCGGGATTAGATCTTTTAAAAAAGGTTTGTTTTTCTTGAAGAATATCACTGGTTGCTATTTTAATGCAATGTAATAAATTTTGTCAAAAGTTCAAAGAACTTTTTTTTAATATGCTCAATTTACTATATTTGTTTCCGATGTTTTGTAAAATAATCGGTTATTATAAATGGATAAAGTAAAGAATTCAAATGATTGGGATTTAGTAATAAAAGGACATACTTCACTTTTTGATTTAAAATTTAATGACCTTTGGCAGTATCGCGATTTATTGCTATTGTTTGTAAAAAGAGATTTTGTTAGTTTTTATAAACAAACGGTTTTAGGACCCCTTTGGTTTTTTATCCAACCTTTGTTTACTACCATAATTTTTTCGTTTGTTTTTGGAAATCTTGCTGGTATCAGTACCGATGGCCTTCCCAAATATCTATTTTACTTAACCGGAATCACCTCTTGGAATTATTTTTCCGATTGCCTAACCAAAACTAGCACTGTTTTTAGAGACAATGCCTCCATTTTTGGCAAAGTATATTTCCCCAGATTAATCATGCCTTTGAGTATTGTGGTAAGTAACCTAATTCGCTTTGGAGTACAACTAGTATTGATGGTTTTAATGATGGTCTATTTTTATTTGTTTCCAGTTTCGGGAACCAGTTTTCATGTTACCAATGGCTTATTTTTATTTCCTTTTTTAGTTGTTTTAATGGCATTCTTAGGTTTGGGATTAGGATTAATAATAACGGCTTTGACTACTAAATATAGAGATTTAACTTTTTTAGTTACCTTTGGAGTACAACTGCTTATGTATGCCACTACTGTTATTTATCCGTTGAGTTATGCTAAAGCAAAAGGCTATGGTTTTATAGTTCAATTAAACCCAATGACCGGAATTATTGAATGTTTTCGATATGCTTTTTTAGGCAAAGGCGAATTTACCTTTAGTAGTTTGTCCTACTCCGTGATTGTTACCCTAGTAGTTTTAGTACTTGGTATTGTGATTTTTAATAAAACCGAGAAAAATTTTGTAGATACCATCTAATGGAACAACCAGTTATACATGTCGAAAATTTATCCAAAGCCTATCAAATAGGGCAAATTGGTTCGGGAACTATCTCTAAAGATTTCGAACGTTTTTGGCAAACCAGAATATTAGGAAAAGAAGATCCGTATCTTAAAATTGGACAAACCAACGATAGAAGTGTTAAAGGAACGAGCAATATTGTTTGGTCTTTAAAAGACATCAATTTTGAAGTCAATGCAGGAGATGCCCTAGGAATTATTGGTAAAAATGGTGCTGGCAAAAGTACTCTGTTAAAATTATTGTCTCGTGTAACCAGTCCAACCACTGGCGAAATAAAAGTAAAAGGACGAATAGCAAGTTTATTAGAAGTTGGTACTGGTTTCCATCCCGAACTTTCGGGGAGAGAAAATATCTATTTAAATGGTGCCATTCTTGGAATGCGCAAAAAAGAAATCACTCGAAAATTAGACGAAATAATTGATTTTTCGGGAGTAGAACGCTATATAGATACGCCTGTAAAACGCTATTCTTCGGGTATGTACGTTCGATTGGCATTTGCTGTTGCTGCGCATCTAGAAAGTGAAATCCTTATTGTAGATGAAGTTCTTGCCGTTGGTGATGCCGAATTTCAAAAGAAATGTCTTGGCAAAATGGGGGATATTAGCAAAGGCGAAGGCCGAACCGTGTTGTTTGTAAGCCATAATATGGCTGCTGTAAAAAGTTTATGTTCTAAAGGAATTGTTTTAGAAAATGGCTTGATTAAAAGAATCGATAATGTTGAAAATGCGGTTAGTTATTATTTGAATAGCGATTCTGAATCTCAAAATAGAAAAGTTTTTTCTTCAAAATACGATACAAAAGAGTTTATATTACATGAAATTAGTTTAAATCCTTTCGGAAAATCTTCCGATGAACTATTGGATGAGTATACCAAAATTGAAATAAATACAAATATTACTTTAAAAGATTCAAGTAAAAATTTACATCTAACCTTTGTTTTGAATAATGATTTAGGAGAACCACTTTTTACTTTTTCGCATATCAATAATAATTTAAAATTAAAGCAGGGCTTCAATAAAATAAAATGTCTTTTGCCAGAAGGATTTTTAAATATCGGAACCTATTATATATCTATTTATATAATTGAAAATGCTAAAAGCACACTATTTCTTGAAAAAGATATTATATCTTTTAATATTCAAGAGGGTGAAAGAACTATAGGATCTTGGATGGGAAAAGAACCAGGTTTTATTAAACCAAAATTTGATTGGATAATAGAATAAATATGTAAATGAAAAAATTTTTAAAAAGAGTAATCGGTAAATTTGGTTATACAATAAAAAAGAAAGGTACAGTAAAAAAGAATATTGATGAAAATAGTAAAGACTATTTATTGATTAATTTTTATGAAACTTTAAAAAAATTCAATTTTCATCCAAAACATATTGTAGATGTTGGAGCCAATCATGGAACTTGGACTAGAGAAGCACTAAAATATTTCCCAGACGCCTATTACACATTACTAGAACCTCAAGATTGGTTAAAATCGTCTTTTGAAGATATTTTAAATACAAATCCAAAAGTTAATTTTCATCCTGTTGGTGCAGGTGCAGAGGCAGGCTCATTTCAATTTACAATTGTAGATAGAGATGACAGTTGTTCTTTTAGATATACTGAAGAAGAAGCAAAAAAATTAGGATTTAAACAAATTGAAATACCTGTAGTTACTCTTAACCAACTATTGTTAGAGTCAAAATTGCCAACCCCCGACATAATAAAGATTGATGCGGAAGGATTAGATATTGAAGTTCTTAAAGGAGCCAATAGTTTTTTTGGGAAAACAGAAATTTTCATGGTAGAAGCAGGAATAGTAAATAAACAATTTGATAATAGTTTTTTGAAATTAATTAATTTCATGGATCAAAATGGATACCGTTTGTTTGAAGTTACCGATTTAAATAGACCATTTATTCCAAAAGTTTTATGGCTTGTAGAACTTGTATTTGTATTAAAAAACGGACACATAGATTCGCAAAAGATTGCATAACTAATGTACTGTTTGGTAATTCTATAGTTGCCAAATAACTTGTTGTATAAAAAGAAATACCCAAATTTAAGACCTATAGTATGAAAGTTAGTGTTTGCATGATTACTTACAATCAAGAAAAATATATTCGTCAAGCAATTGAAGGTGTTTTGTTGCAACAAACTAATTTTGATTTTGAATTGGTTATTGCTAATGATTGCTCCTCAGATACAACAGATTCAATAATTCAAAATCTAATTCAAAATCATCCTAATGGTTTTCGAATTAAATATTTTAAACAAAGTGAGAACATCGGTATGATGCCAAATTTTGTTTTTGCAATGCAACAATGTACTGCAAAATATGTTGCTCTTTGTGAAGGAGATGATTATTGGATTGATCCTCTTAAGCTTAAAAAACAAGTTGATTTTCTTGAAAATAATCAGGAGTATGTTTTATGTTTTCATAAGGTTAATATTTTGAATACTAATAATGAAATTGTAGATGATTTTATTACAAAAATTCCAGAAAATTATGAAACTTTAATCACCCTAGCGCAACTTGGGAACTATATCCATACGCCTTCTGTAGTTTTTAGAAATATTATTAAAGAATTTCCATTTGAATTTCTAAAAACCCCTATTGGAGATTATTTTCTATATTTGTTGCTTGCCGAGCATGGTAAAATAAAGCATTTAGAAGAAATAATGTGTGTTTATAGATATGGTGTTGGTGTTTTTTCAAGTGAATCCAGAATAAGTTTTGCAAAAAGTAATCTTAATTTATACACCTGCTTGGTGTCTTATTTTGAAGACGAAAAAATAAAAAAAATTCTGTTGGAAAGGCAATTAAGTGCCGTAAATTCTCTTGAACAAGCAGTAAAAAGCGAATATAAAAACAGTTTTGTATCCAATCATTTGTTTTTTAGGACTATTAAGTTTTTAAATGAAAACAGAAAAAAACCTTCGTTGATTTTTAAAAAACTTTTTAAAAAACTCAAGGATAGTATCAAAAAAGAAGAAAATTAAAATGCTTGCAATACTAATTCCATTCTTTAAATTAAAATATTTCGAGGCTACTCTGCATTCGCTGGCAAATCAAACCAATAAACAATTTAAAGTGTATATTGGAGATGATAATAGCCCCGAATCGCCACTACTTTTGATTGAAAAATACCAAGATACTTTAGATTTGGTTTACCAAAAATTCGATGACAATCTAGGAGGCATTTCTTTAGTGCAACAATGGAAACGCTGTGTTGATTTAGTGCAAGACGCATCGTGGATTATGGTTTTAGGAGACGACGATTGTTTGTCGCCCAATGCCGTTGCAGCATTTTATAAATCCATTCCTACTATAAATCAAAATCATCTAAAAGTGATTCGGTATTCCTCCCAAACCATTGGAGAAAATGGAGAAGAATTGTCCGAATTTTTTTGCCATGAGGAGTTTGAAACTGCCAACGATTTTTTTTACAGAAGGAATAAAGGTTTGACCAGGAGTTCCTTAAGTGAGTATGTTTTTAATTTGAATTCACTTCGTGAAAATTTCTTTTACGATTTTCCATTAGCATGGCATTCCGATGATTTAGCAGTTTTAGAATGTTCTAATTTTGGAACTATTTATACAATAAATGAAGCCAAAGTGTTCGTGCGCATCAGTACGGTTAGCATTAGCGGTAGAGCCGATTTGGATGCCGAAAAATTAAAAGCATCCAAAGAATATTACAATAGATTATTACATATTTATTCGAATAAATTTAATAAACAAAACCTGCAATTCCTTTTCAAGAATGTAGAATGTTTCTTTTATTCGAATAAAACTTTAGCAGAATATTTAAAGTTATGTTATTTGCATCTCAATTATTTGGGTTTTATAAGTTTTTTAAAATTCCATAGAAGAATAGTTAAAAACAGAAACGCATCATGAATTCTTTAGTATCTATAATTATTCCAACCTTCAATAGGGCAATTTTGTTAAAGGAAACTTTAGAAAGTGTCTTAAAGCAAACCTATAGTAATTGGGAGTGTTTGGTTATTGATGATGGATCTGATGATGCTACTAAAGAAGTAATTACTGATTTTTCAATTCAAAATTCTAGAATAAGGTATTACGAACGACCAGCATCCAAAATAAAAGGACCTTCATCCTGCAGAAATTTCGGAATTGAAAAAAGCACTGGAGAATTGCTTATTTTTTTAGATTCCGATGATTTATTTTCACCCACTTGCCTTGCTGATCGAGTGGGATTTGCAACTTTAAATCCCGGTTTTAATTTTTGGATTTTCAAAATGGAACTCTTTAAACTTACTGTTGGCGATAGTTTGGAGGTTTTCAATACTTTTCCTAGTGAAGGAGAAAACGAATCCCAGTTTTATAGAGATGCATTTTTACAAGGGGAAATTCCGTTTTGTGTAACTTCACCGCTATGGAGTACAAATGCTCTAAAGCAACTCCATGGTTTTGATGAAAACATGCGCATGTTAGAAGATCCCGACTTGCATTTTAGAGCCTACCAATTGGGTTTTGTGTCTTTAACTTCTTTATCCGCAGCAGATTGTTTTTACAGAAAAGAGGTAAGTAACGACCGACTTTTGTTGCAAAAAAGTTATGAAAAAATAGCCGCAATTAGCAATTTCTATTTTCTGAAAAAGCATTTTATTGTTGGTAATAAATTCGTGAAAGAAAATTATAAACGAATTTTCAATAGGTTTGTTTTTTATGATAAATCGTTTGCCTTCCAGTTAAAAATGTTGCAATTTGGATACATACATAAAATAATTACGATTCGGCAAGTCGTATTGTCGTATATGATTTTATTTTATTGTACTATTGGTATTGATAAAATTAAAGGGTCCGGATATACTTTTTTAAGAACTAAGTTTAATAATTTCTAAAGTGATTACAGTTTCTGTTATACTTCCAGTTTACAATTGTGAAAAATACATTTTCGAATCGGTGACTAGTGTTTTAAATCAAACCTTTTCCGATTTTGAATTGCTAATTATTGACGATTGCTCTACCGATGCTACTTTGAGTATAATCAAATCTATAAACGATGCTAGAATTATTCTCATTCAAAAACCTAAGAATTCAGGATATACCGATAGTTTAAACATGGCAATCAAACTTGCCAAAGGAAAATATATTGCCCGCATGGATGGCGATGATATTTGTTTGCCCGAACGATTTGCAAAACAAGTAGCATTTTTAAATGCTAATCGAGAGGTGATTTTGTGTGGTACTGCCATTCAAATGATTGGTTCCGATAAAGTACTAAAGCATCCAGTAGCACACGAAGAAATTTTGACAAAATTGTGCTTTGGCACCTCTTTTTGCCATCCTTCCGTTATGGTGCGAAAAGAAATTTTATTAGAAAACAATTACGATAAAAGTTTTGAACCTGCCGAAGATTTTGAACTTTGGACCCGCTTGGCTTTTTTAGGAAAATTAGCAAATCTAGATGCGGTTTTGCTGCAGTATAGAGAACATCCCAACCAAATCTCGAACACCAATACTTCGGTGCAATTGAATAATGCCTTTCGTGCCAAGTTGCAAATGCTTAATCATTTGTCAGTTTTAGACTCTTTTACCAAAGAAGAAGTTTCTGTAGCCCTAGAAAATGTTCTTCATTATTCTTTTGCAGAGGTCAAAAAATCGCTGCAACTATTTACTTATTTGATAAATAAAAATCAAAAAACACTAGTTTTTCAAGTGGATCTATTTGAAGAAAAAGCATCCAAAATGAGAATTGCTTTTTTGAAACGATTTCTCGAAAACGGAGAAAGCAATACATTAAGAAAACTACTTTTTTTACTAACTAGAATTTCTGTAATTGATTTTTGGAAGGTGCTAAATCTGCCGAAAAAACTGAGTTTACTAACGCCAAACAACAACTAATGCGAATCCTTTTCATTTCAATGAATTCCATTCATGCGCAAAGATGGATTGCAAATGTGGATAACGACCACCAGGAGATGTATTGGTTGAACATTTCTTCTACAGAAAAAATGGATTTACCCCAAAACGTTACGCAAATAACCGATTGGCAAAAACGAAAAATAAAGTATATCTCAGGAGAATATTTTTTAAGAAAAAAATTGCCTTGGATTTATAATTTGATAGAACCTTTTTTGCAAGTTACTATTGCAGAACAATTGGAAATTTTGATTCAGAAAATCCAACCCGATGTAATTCATAGTTTTGAAATGCAATCGTGTAGTTATCCGCTTGTTGAAGTTTTGAATAAACACAAAAATATCCCGTGGATTTATTCTTGCTGGGGAAGTGATTTATTTTATTTTCAAAATATTAAATCCCATAAATTAAAAATACAGCAGGTCTTACAGCGCGTCAATTTCCTTCAAACGGATTGTAATCGCGACATTGCAATTGCAAAAGCGTTAGGTTTTCAGGGTACTTCTTTAGAGGTTATTCCTGGAGGTGGTGGGTTCCATTTGGATGCCATTCAAATTATGAAATTTCCAATTAATCAAAGGAAAATCATTTTGGTAAAAGGCTATGAGAATAAATTTGGAAGAGCCCTAAACGTGATAAAAGCCTTATCGGAATTGAAGGAAATTACCAGTAATTATGAGGTGGTTGTTTTTGCATGCCATCCTATAGTTGTAGATTATGTAAAAAATAATGCGTTGCCCTTTACCGTTTTATCTAAAGATGCGTTGTCGCACGAAGAAGTATTGGAATTAATGGGGAAATCGTTACTTTATATTGGAAACAGTATTTCCGATGGCATCCCCAATACACTTTTAGAAGCAATAGTAATGGGTGCTTTTCCGATACAATCGAATCCAGGAGGAGCCACAAGTGAAGTCGTTGGAGCAGATAATGGGTTATTAATTGAAAATCCGGATAGTGTATTCGAAATAAAAGCATTAATTTTAAAGGCTTTAACTGGCGCAATTGATTTGGATAAGGCGTTTATTTTTAACGAAAAATTAGCCAAAACGAAATTGGATTTGGATTCGAACAAACAAAAAATAAATAAAATATACAGCCAAGTAAAGGTAAAATAGATTTCTAAAATCAATAAAACTAAGGCTTTAAGTGTCATGAGAATAGGAAGTAATCCCGAAAAAGAAAATAAATCGATACTACTAGAAAATTACCACAGGGTGATAGTTCCGGTGTATATCCCTAATTTTGAAGGTTATTTCGAACATTCTTTCGACGGTTTTAAATTGTGTATTGAGTCGTTACTGAAGACCGTACATACTAAAACACGAATTACCATTTACAATAACAATTGCCATTCCTCGGTTAAAGAATATATTGATACGCAATTTGAAAATTCCATTTATATCGATCAGGTTTTTCATTCTAAAGAGAATTTGGGTAAGATTAATGCTGTTTTAGCGGCTTCCAAAGGGAATTTAGAACCCTTAATAACCATTACCGATGCCGATGTTTTGTTCCAACACGGATGGCAAGCCGCAATAGAAGACGTTTTTGTTAATTTTCCAGAAGCAGGAATGGTTAGTCCCGTACCGAGTAGCAAAGCCTTGACTAATCATACTGCCAGCACTTGGTTTTATGGTTTTTTTAAAGGAAAATTAGAATTTCAAAAGGTGCAAAATCCCGAAGCCATGCATTTATTTGACTTGAGTTTGGGGAATGAAAAACTAATGTACGACGCCATTCATTTGGAAAATTATTTGGTTTTAAAAAATAAAAATAATTCGGGTGAAGCAGTTGTAGGTTGCGGTCATTTTGCGGCAACTCTTAAAAGAGAGGTTCTAGATTTAGGGCCAAAAGAACCCGCGTTTATAAAAATTGATGGTGGTGTGGAGCAAAAATATATTGATATTCCTAACGATAGTTTGGGTTATTTACGACTTGCTACCAAAGGGAATTTCGCTTTCCATATTGGAAATAAAACCGAGCCTTGGATGGTCGAGATGGTTGCTAATTTAAGTCCGGAAACTTCTAATGGTATCGATAGTTCTAAAATTTTAGATAAAAAAATTGGTTCTTTTTCTAGAAAAATCGGCAGTATAATTCTAAGAATAATGAGCAATAAAAAAACAAGAAATCTATTTTTTAAAAAATTTGGATTACAAAACCCTTCCAACTATTAATTAACAATGAACCAGAATTTTAAAAAGTGTAGCGTGATTTTAATCTCCCAATCGGAACTGCCAAGTTCCAAAATTGGTAGTTGGACCACGCTGTATAAAAATTATCTGGAAGGAAATCATGTCATAGATTATATAATTTGCCCAGAACCAGATTCTAAGTTTACTACGGTTACCTACCAATGTACTTCCAATACTTTTATCGATAGAATTAAATCTAAAATTTATAAGAAATCCCATTTAAATGCCCTGTCTGCCTTGAAAAAGATTTTGAAAAAGGAAGAAAATTATCTTATTCAAGTAGTAGATAATTTTAAGATAGTTCCTGATGTTGTAACTCTTTTACAAGAAATGGAGTTGCGAAATAATTGCAAAATCCAATTTTTTTATCACGGTTTCCCACCTTTTTTAGATATAGAAAAAGGAGAACAGTTCTTTAAAAGTATTAATGAAATGGTGTTGCTTACGCAAGATAGTTACCAAGCACATCTGGATTTTTATGCTTCTTTACCTTGCAAATTTTCTATTTTACCAAATGGGATTGATTTAATTAAATTTCACCCATTAGAAGCGACAGAAAAGCAACAACTAAAAGAAATATTACATTTAACTGGTAAAAAAGTTTTTCTTTGGTGTTCACAAGACCGACCTAAAAAAGGATTAGATTTGGTATTGGAATTGTGGAAGAAAAACACTTTCCCAAATAGTGTTTTATTGGTTATTGGAAGTTCAAGAAATGATGACATTCCCGGAGTTTCCTTTTTAGGAAGGATTCCAAATTCCGAACTACCTCAATATTACCAAGTTTCGGATGTCTATCTTTTTCCAACCTTGTGTCAAGAAGGATTTGGATTGAGTTTGATTGAAGCCTTAAGTTGTGGAAGTTATTGTATAGCCTCAGCATTAGGAGGTGTTCCCGAAGTTTTACATTATGGAAAATTTGGAAAATTGATTGCCAATCCAGATAGTATTCCCGAATGGGAAACTGCCATAAACGAATACCTGACTTTGCCAAATAATCCTTACGAATTGCCAAAAGATTTGTATTCATTTGAAGAATGGCGAAAGGGAATGAATAGTATTATTAACGAAGCCAAGATTTTTTAAATTGAAAAATATAGTTATAATTCCTGCACGAGGCGCTTCTAAAAGATTGCCCAATAAAAATATTCTTCCTTTGGGAGGAATTCCGTTATTGGCGCATAACATTCAATATGCGCAAGCCAATAGTGCTATTATTGACGTTATTTATGTTAGTACCGATGATGCTGCTATTAAGGAAATAGCCCTGCAATATGGCGCGCAAGTAATAGACCGCCCGAGTTCTATTTCTGGAGATTTAGAGCCAACAATTAGTAGTTTGCAACATGCTTTGAGTGTTTTAGATGATACTATCGATAATGTAATTCTGTTGCAACCTACCAATCCGTTGCGGCCAGAACATCTTTTGAAAGATTGTTTTGAAAAATTCCAAAACACGAATTGCGACAGTCTTTTTACGGTAAGTCCAAATTTCCACAAACTCGGAAAAATTGTAGATGAAAAATTCCAACCTTTTAATTACGAAATTGGGCAACGAAGTCAAGATTTAGAACCCCTTTATTTTGAAAATGGATTAGTATACATAAGTAAAGCCTCTAGTATTAAACAAGGAAAAATAATCACCGAAGATGCATTTCCATTTGTAGTCAACCACCTTTTTGCTAAAGTAGATATTGATACTCAGGAGGATTTTGATTTTGCGCAACTGCTCTACCAATTTTCTAAAAATGAAAGATAAAGTATACTTTAATAACCTAAACGGATTGCGATTTATTGCGGCCTTGATGGTTGTTATTAGTCATTTGGAATTGAATAAATCCTATTTTAATTTAACTAATTCCTTTCAAAGTGTGAAAGAATTGGGTAGGTTAGGGGTTTCTCTTTTTTTTGTTTTAAGTGGTTTTTTGATTACTTTTTTATTGGTTAAAGAAAAAGAAAAAAACGGTTTAATTGCCATCAAAAATTTTTATTTAAGACGAATTTATCGAATTTGGCCACTCTATTATTTTATAGTTATATTATCCTTATTGGTGCTTCCTCATTTTGAAATTTTCCATATTCCAAATCTTAAACTAGAAATAGAATCTCCTTTTCAATTTTTCATGGTGGTGCTTTTGTTTGTTTTTTTTCTAACAAATGTTTTAGTTTCTATAAAACTAATTCCATTTGCAACACAAACTTGGTCTATCGGAACCGAAGAGCAATTTTACCTAATTTGGCCGTTACTAATTAATAAATGCAAACAATTAAAACCACTATTTATTGGAATAATATTGTTGTATAATTTACTGCTTTTGGTACTTAATTTAGGTCTACTTCCTTCTTTCAAATACCTAGATTTGTTCACTAGTTTTATCCACGCTTTCCAGTTGGACAGCCTTGCTATAGGTGCTTTAGGCGCCTATTTGTTATACTGTAAAAGTGCTATCGTTCAAAAAATAACGAACCTAAATGTTTTTGTTTTAACTTTGATACTAATTGTAGTACCTATTGTGTTTCAAATTAATTTTAGTTTCTTAGAATCTACTTTTTTTGCACTATTATTTATAGTTATAATTTTGAATTTAGTAAACCATCCTAAATTGGATTCGGTACTAGAACACAAGTCGTTGCTCTTTTTAGGAAAAATTTCCTACGGATTGTATATGTACCATCAAATAGTAATTGTTTGTGTGTTAAATTGCCTTTTGAAATTTACTATTTTCAATTCGATGCTTTTGTATGTTCTTTCTATAAGTAGTACGATTCTAGTTGCCGGAATTTCCTATCGCTATTTAGAAGAACCATTCTTAATTAAAAAGGAAAAACTAGCCACTTTTAACAATAAAAAATAAGTTTAGGAAGTGCTTTGAAAAAATATAGAATCAAATAATTTCAATAATTGTGCAAATTGAAAATATTATTTTCAATTTGCACAAATTTGTTATTTTAAAATTTAATTTATTGGCATTCAATATTTTAACAACTTTTATTTTTTGTGTTAATTATTTTAATTTTAATTTTTTTGACAAATAAATCACTTAGAAGTATTTTTTATTACATTTTTTTAGTAGTTTTACTGCAAATTGAAAGTTAAATTTACAATATGCAAGATTATATCCAACGAGTGCTATTGCATCAATTAAAGAAATACCTTACTGTTTTTCCTGCGGTTGCTATTCTTGGTCCACGGCAATGCGGTAAATCGACTCTGGTAAAAAGTTTAGATCAGCATTTTGATGGTTTGCTATATTTGGATATGCAAAAAGAATCCGATTTAAATAAATTATCAGAACCAGAAATATTTTTTGCTTCCAATGCAGATAAAATAATTTGTCTGGATGAAATTCAATTGGTTCCTAAGTTGTTTTCGGTCTTGCGAAGTGCAATAGATAGTAATCGAATTAACGGAAAATTTATTTTGTTAGGTTCCGCTTCTCAAGAACTTCTTCAGCATACCTCCGAAAGTTTGGCTGGACGAATTGGGATGTTGCATCTTTCCCCTTTTTTAATCAATGAATTGAATTATCTTGAAAGTTTTAATTTGCATAAATTTTGGCTTCGAGGTGGTTTTCCAAATAGTTATCTAGCCGATAATGACGAAAATAGTGCAATCTGGCTAGAAAATTATATTCGAACCTATATTGAACGGGATATTCCACAACTTGGTTTTCAAATTCCTGCATTGCAACTCCGACGCTTGTTAACCATGTGTGCTCACAATCAGGGACAACAATTAAATTTGTCTAAATTAGCCGAATCTCTAGGTTTAACGCATCCCACAATTAGAAGATATATCGATTTGTTGGAGCAAACCTTTATTGTAAGAACTATTCCACCTTTTGAAATTAACATTAAAAAAAGATTGGTAAAATCACCAAAAGTATTCGTTCGTGATTCTGGAATTTTACATAAATTGTTAGCGATTCCAAATTTTAACTCGTTGCTAGGTAATCCCGTTTTTGGATCCTCTTGGGAAGGAATGGTTATTGAAAATATTATTGTAAATATGCCTTCTTGGGATTACTTTTTTTACCGAACAGCCACCGGCGATGAAATAGATTTACTTCTTAAAAAAGGAAATCAAGTTATAGCCATAGAATGTAAAGCCTCGGATGCGCCAAAGGTTACTAAAGGTTTTTATAGAAGTTTAGAAGTTGTAAAACCAAATAGAACCTATATAATTGCGCCAACTAACGATACTTACCAATTACAAGAAAATATAACGGTTATTGGTTTAGAGAATTTTTTAAAATTAGAATTATAAATTTATGAACACCTACATAGAAATTTCTGGAAGAAAAATTGGCCCTGATTTTCCACCTTTGGTTATTGCCGAAATCGGGATCAATCATGAAGGTTCACTTGTTGTTGCCAAGGAAATGGTGGATGCAGCCCATCGTGCAGGTGCGGAAGTGGTAAAACACCAAACGCACATTGTTGCCGATGAAATGAGTGGTGCCGCCAAAAAAGTTATTCCTGGCAATGCCGATGTTTCTATTTATGAAATTATGGAACGTTGTGCTCTCAACGAAGAAGAGGAATGGGAACTAAAAAATTACGTAGAAAGTAAAGGCATGATTTTTATTTCTACGCCATTTTCTCGTGCGGCTGCCGAACGATTGAAAAAAATGGATATTCCAGCCTATAAAATAGGTTCGGGAGAATGTAATAATTATCCGTTGTTAGAGCATATTTGCACTTTTGGGAAACCTGTAATTTTAAGCACGGGCATGAATACCATTGAAAGTGTTCGAAAAGCCGTTGCAATTTTTGATAAACACAACATTCCGGTAGCCTTGTTGCATACCACTAATTTATACCCAACGCCAATTCACTTGGTACGATTTGGCGCGATGACACAATTGCACGAAGCATTTCCCAACAAAGTTTTCGGTTTGTCCGATCATACTCTAAATAATAATGCATGTCTTGGTGCTGTGGCTCTTGGTGCGAGCATTTTAGAACGCCATTTTACAGACCATAAGCAACGCACTGGACCCGATATTGTGTGCAGTATGGATGAAAAGACGTGTGCTGAACTTATTACTTCTTCCAATGAAATTTGGCAAATGCGTGGCGGAACAAAAGAACCTGCCAAAGAAGAGCAGGTAACGATTGATTTTGCATTTGCAACCGTTTGTTCTATTGCATCTATCCAAAAGGGTGAAAAATTATCGAAAGAAAATATTTGGGTAAAACGCCCTGGAACTGGTAAAATTCTTGCTGAACATTTTAACGATTTACTCGGAAAAACCGCAACCAGAACTATTGAAAATGATGAACAATTAGATTTTAATGATTTTGAATAACACCAAAAAAATACTATTCCTAACGGGTACTCGGGCTGATTTTAGCAAGATAAAATCATTGATTTCAATTTTGGAAACTGCTCCAGAATTTGAAGTTTTTGTTTTTGTTACAGGCATGCATTTGCAAGAAGAATACGGCTATACGTTGATAGAAATTCAACGGTGCAATTTCAAAAATGTATATACTTTCGAGAATCACACCCACGAAACCACTATGGATTTGACTTTGGCCAAAACCATTGAAGGCTTGTCTGGCTATTGCAAAGAAGTGCAACCCGACTTAATTGTTGTGCATGGCGATAGGTTAGAAACCCTTGCTGGTGCTATTGTGGGGTCGTTGAATAATATTTTGGTGGCGCATATTGAAGGTGGTGAATTGTCGGGAACGGTAGATGAATTAATTCGGCATAGTGTGAGTAAATTGAGTCACATTCATTTTGTTTCCAATTCTGATGCTGCTAATAGGTTGGTTCAAATGGGCGAATTGCAATCTTCCATTTACACCATTGGGTCTCCAGATGTAGACATTATGTTTTCCAATACGTTACCCGAACTTGCTGTGGTTAAAGAGTATTATAAAATTGACTTTGAAAAATATGCTATTGTGATGTTTCATCCCGTGACTACGGAAGCGAAGGAAATGGAAGAATATACCAATAATTTTGTATCGGCATTGTTAGATGACTCTCATAATTATATTGTAATTTATCCTAATAACGATTTGGGAAGCCAACAGATAATTAAAAAATACCAAGAATTTCAAGGCAATTCTCGTTTTAGAGTTTTTCCTTCCTTGCGATTTGAATATTTTTTGACCTTACTTAAAAATGCCCAATTTATTATAGGAAACAGTAGTGCCGGAATTCGGGAAGCGCCTTATTATGGCATCCCAATAATTAATATTGGAACCCGCCAACAAAATAGAGCCTTGCATGCCGAAATCGTGAATGCAGATTACGATTTGAATTCCATTAGCACTGCTTTAAAAAACATCGATTTGCAGAAATCTGAAAAAGTGAATTCCCATTTCGGAGATGGAAATAGTGCCACATTATTTATGGAATCCTTATTAAATTCGGATATTTGGAACTTAAATCATCAGAAACAATTTAGAGATATTTAAATTTTATGTCAGATAATTCTAAAGTAGCAACTACTGTTTTTAAATATTTCATTTCCGATGAGATGCTTGACCGTAAAATTACTTTGGATTCTCTATCTATTGAAAATTTAAATTCCTTTGATATTCTAATAGAATTCTCTACCCCAATTGCCTCTTTTAGAAATCACGATTATACCTGGGTTGATCTTTCGCAAGATCGAATTGCTAATGATTTTTCGCCTAAAGTGATTCGGTTACAAAACGGATTGTATGTTCAAGCCAATTGTAATTTGGGTATTTGGGAAGTGGATGCTAAAAATCCGAAGCAATTGTTATGGCGATTTAACCCTGAATTTGCTGCTCCAATCACACAATATTCTAACGAAAATAATACTAAAAAGATAGTTTCTGCTCAAACGCATTTTAATTTTGCAGAGAAACTAGCCTTATTAATAACTTCCAAAGGAGCGCTAGAATTGAGTCGTTCCCCAATTCCGTTCTCGGCTGTTGCTTGTTTTACCGATCATTGCGACTTTGATACCCCAGAAAATTTAAAGATTCAAAGAGAATTTTTTAAAGAAAAAGGAATCAAAATCACCAAAGGTTTTTTCTTAAATCATTTTTCTAAAAGAGACGATAATGCTTCTTTTGAAAATAATGCTTCCGAATTAGAAAAATGGCGACAAGACGGACATGAATTGTGTTACCATTCGTTAACGCAATCCATCCGAAAGGATGATGAAGCATTTAATGAATTTGAAAATTTTATTCCACCCTATAATGACATTCCGGTTTGGATGGATCATGGATTTCAACCTTATAATTTTACTTTATTTCAAAAAAATGGTATTTCAAATGATAAGTACGAAGCCACTCTTTTAAATAAAAAGATTGCTATACTTTGGAATTATATCGATGCCGGAACTGCTACATCAGGAGTTCTTAATCAGTTGGATTCTAATCAATTTAATTTGGAAAATTATTATGCATCCATAAAAGGAAACTCTTTTTTAAAGCGAATGGTTTCCTTTCTTAAAAATATAATTTTCCATTACGATAATGACGAATTTAGAGTAAGAAATTACATTGATACCGTATCTTCTTCTAAGGCATTATTGGTTAAGAAAGATTGGAATGCCATTTTTAAGTTGTTAAAAAATGCAATTCCACTAGTAATTCTTTCCTTAAAAGTTTTGTTCACTTGGAATACGGCTAAGAAAACGACTTATAAAGTTGCAAAATACAGTCCTATTTTTTTTAAACATAAAATTGCCCAAAAGGAGTTTACTATTTTTCAAACTATAGAAATGGTAGATTTTATTTCGGCATTATCTCCTAATAATATGGATGCTTTTATAGATGCATCTGGCTTGTTTATTGCGCATACTTATTTTTCGGTAAACACCAATAATTATGATGGCAAACTAATAAATTCCGATAACTCCTTAAATGAAAAAGTAGTGTCCAACTTTAATTATTTAGCCCAAAAAATTAAACAAAAAAGACTTTGGAATCCAACCCTTTCGCAGTTATTGGAGTTTTATACCAAGTATCAAAATACCGTTTTGGATATGGATGCAAATGGTACTATTTTCATCAAAAATAATTACGATATTCCTTCAAGAAACGTTCAATGATGCAGACTATTTTCACTAAAGAACAGCACTGGCTTGACAAATGGGATGTTTTCGTTCAATCGAATTCGAAGGGATCTTATCTGCAATTATCCGATTGGGCAAAGTCGTATACTTCCTACGGATTTGATTATGAATTGTGCCTTTTTATTAAGGATGAAACTATTATTGGAGGCTATTGTGCCGTGCTTGCTAAAGTGGCATTTTTTAAGTTTTACATACTTCCAGTTGGGCCAATAACTTCCAAAAATCAATCGACTTTTTGGAACGAATTGATTGCAATAGTTCCCAAAAGAGCAGCCCTATTAAAGGCATGTTATTGTCAAATTACGATTCCCAATTTGGAAGAAGAATTACTTGCTCTCAAAGATTTTCAATCGGGTCAATTGTTTAAATATATTTATTCTCCTAACGGATTGAATTGGGTAGATTTGAAAAACTATTCCGATCCGGAACTGCTGCTTTTAGATTTCAAATCTTCGGTACGAAGAGATATTCGGAGTTCCAATAGAAAAGACCTTTCAGTTGCTTTTTTATCGGATAAAGAAGAAATCGCAAAAGCCTACCAATTGGTAATGGACAATGCTTTGGAACGTAATTATGCCATTCGGAATTGGAACGAAATTCAAGCCACAGTTTTTAATTTGATAGAAAAAAATACCGCAAAATTTATTGGAGCCTATAAAGATTCGGAGTTAAAAGGGGTTATTTTTATCGTAAAATCGGGAAATTATTACACCTATGTTTTTGGAGGAACCAAAAAAGAAACCCCCGATTTATTGGTAGGTCATTTTTTGCAATGGGAAGCCCTAAAATTGTCCATTGCTGAAAAATGCATTGGATATAATATTTCTTTAGGAGGTTCTAGCGGGGTAGTAGCCTTTAAAAATAATTTTAACGCCAAGGAAATTGTATTTGAAAATTCTAAATATTATAAAGTAATAAATTCCTTTTTGTTCGCTTTTTTTCTTTACTTTGAAAAATATATGAAACCGTATAAGAAAAGCATCGCTAGAGTTTTATCTGTTTTTAAAAAATAAGTAAATGCAAGTTGAAAATAAAGAATTTTGGGAGAAATACAACGTAATTATTTCGCAAGATATTGCAAAGAAATCTTCGGATTTTGAGATATTTATGATGGAAAAAGCCAAAGAGATTTATGCTAATTTTGGCTCTATTAAAAAAATAAAAATTTTTGGTTGCGGTACCGGAAGAGAAATAGAATCTATTGCCGAATTTTACCATCCAACCCAAATGGTTGCTAGTGATATTGCCGAAAATATGATTATCAAATGTAATGAAAATCTCAAACTTTGGAAATTAGATGCTTGTACCGAAACACTAACTATTGATGCTAAAGATTACAATAAAGTATTGAAGGAATATGATTTAGTGACCTTTTTTAATAGCATGATGACGTATGTTATTGCAAAAAAAGACCGAATTACGATTTTTAAAAATGCGCATAAGATTCTAAAAAACAATGGGGTAGTTGTTGGAACGGTTCACAATCAAGAAGGTACTTTTTTGAAAACTTCATTTTTTAAATTTAGAAATTTATTTTCATTTTATTATGGTGAAAGTGCCGGAATTCGGGATATTAACTTCCACGGATTTATATTAAAAGGCTATTATTACACCAAGAAAGACCTGTTAAATGATTTGCAATTAGCATCTTTTAGAAATATTGAAATTTACTCTTTGGAAGAATACAACCAATTGAAAAACATAAAATACAACCGAAAAAAAGGGTATAATAATTTGATTTTTATTGCTCAAAAATAAATCTGTTTCTTGTAGATTTTAAGATATGAAAATAGTATTGCTAGTTCCTGATGGTGTTGCCGTTCGAAACTATATTTATTCCGATTTTATACAGGAATTACATCAAGCCAATTTTGAAGTAGTTCTGTACCACCAAATCCCAACCCCAGCAATACAAGAAATTAAAAAAATACAAGGCGATATAATATCCGATTACTTTAGAATTCCTGATTTTAAAGAGCGTTTTATTAGTCGGATTTTAAGAGAAAGTATTGCTTATGCTCGTTTGTTGCAAAATGCCAAAAAGTTGCAAAACAAAACCATCCTGCTTTTTTGGAATGGTAAATCCAAAGGATTCAAACGCACAGTTTTATTGCGAATTTCCGAAATAGTAGGTTTACTGCTATCTATAAACTATTCTTGGATTTTAAAATTAGAGAAGTGGTACGAATCGACTATTTTGAACCATCCCACAACTAAAATAATTGAAGCAGAACTTTACAATATAAACCCAGATTATATTTTGAATTTGCACCAACGTGCAGTAACTACGGCTCCAATAATTGCAATAGCGAATAAGAAAGGGATTAAAAACGGAACTGTTATTTTCTCTTGGGATAATATTCCGAAGGCACGATTGCTATCTAAATACGATTCCTATTTTGTTTGGTCGGATTTGATGCAATCCGAAATGGAAACTGTATATCTGGAAATCAATTCTGCTGCTATAAAAGTGGTTGGAACTCCGCAATTTGAGTTTTATTTTAAAGAACAATTTCAATTATCCAAAGAAGTTTTTTTCGCAACTTATAAATTAGACCTTAATAAAAAAACGGTTTGTTTCTCTGCTAACGATGCTTCTTCTCCTTACGAAGCCCTTTATTTGGAAGATTTGTGCGAGTCACTAATGACCATAGAAGAGCCTAACCGACCGCAAATTCTCTTTAGAAAATGTCCGGTAGATTTATCGAATCGATTTGATGATGTTTTAAATAAATACCCACAATTGGTCATTTCAATAGATCCCGATTGGCGAATTGCATCTGCTTTAGAAAATACATTTACTGAAATTTACCCCAGTTTTTCAGATATCAGTTTGTTAGTAAATACCGTTTTGCATAGTGATGTGGTGGTGAATTTAGGAAGTACGATGGCCCATGATTTTGCGGTTTATAATAAACCTTGTTTGTATTTAAATTACGACCCAGTAAAACCATCAACTTTTAAAGTAAAGGATGTTTATGGCTTCCAACATTTTAGAAGTATGCAGGAAATGAATCCCGTGGGATGGATAAACAATCGATTGGATTTTAAAGAGAAAATACAGCAAGCATTGGATAATTCAGAAACCATTGGTCCTGATAGATTGCAATGGATGCAGAAAATAGTTAAGTATCCGCTACAAAATAATAGTAAAAATTTAGTTCAAGAAATAAGCACTTTATGCACCTCTGTTTAATCACCCACGAATATCCCAAATCTGGTTTTGCTCATGGCGGAATAGGTAGTTTTTTAAAAACACTTGCTCCAAAATTAGTAGCGCAAGGCATTAGGGTTACTATTGTAGGCTTGAGTTATGATTATAATGAGGATTATGAAGAAGTCCAAGGAGTACGAATTTTTCGGTTGGGATACCAAAATGTAAAACGATTCGGATGGTTTTATGGATTAAAAGCCATGAATAAAAAAATTGCTGCCATTCATAAAGAAAATCCAATAGATATTATTGAATCAGCCGAATTGGAATTGGCCTTTTTAACTAAATTACCTGGGATAAAGTATATTATTCGATTGCATGGCGGGCATCATTTTTTTTCCGAATCGGAACACCGAAAAATTGATTTTTGGAAAGGATTTCAAGAGAAACGCTCCTTTAAAAAAGCCGATGCATTTATTGCCGTTTCCAATTTTGTGAAAACAAAAACCAACGAGTTTTTAAGTTTCCACGACAAGCCTGTTGCCATGATTAATTATCCCATAGATGTCGATTTTTTTAAACCAAAAATTAATGTTGTAAGAAAGCATAGTATTGTTTTTGCAGGTAGTGTTTGTGAGAAAAAGGGAGTTCGTCAATTGATACAATCGTTTCCTTTGGTTAAAGAAAAATTTCCAGATGCTACTCTAGAAATTTATGGCAGAGATTGGCTCTTTCCAAATGGAAAATCCTATATAGAGATGCTTCAAGAAACGGAAATTCCAAAACTAGGAAACAGTGCCAAAGATATTCATTTTCATGGTAGGGTGAATTATGAAAACATTCCAGAAATCTATGCACAAGCACAGGTTTGCGTTTTCCCATCCCACATGGAAACACAAGGTTTAGTAGCTCCCGAAGCAATGGCAATGGAAAAATTAGTCCTTTTTACTAATCAAGGCCCAGGTCCCGAAACTATAACTAATTTAGAAAACGGTTTATTATGCAATCCTTTTATTCCAGAGGATATTGCAAATCAAATTAATTGGGCATTTTCAAATGAAGAAAAAGTTGCCGTAATTTGTAAAAAAGCCCGGCAGAGTGTGCTAGAAAAATATTCTGCTGCACTTATTGTTCAAAAAAACATAGATTTTTATACCAAATTAATTCAATAATTGTAGTGAAATTTTTAATAGTAACCCATGTCGTTCATACCCAAAAAGGCACCGACTTTTTTGCATATTCCCCTTATGTAAATGAGATGAATATTTGGTTGCGTCTTGTGGATTCGGTTACCATTATTGCACCTTTAAAAAAGGGTGAAGTTGCATCGTTACAACAAAAATACAATTCCAATTCTATTAATTTTATTCCTGTACCGGAGTTTTCATTTGTTAATTTTAAAGAAAGTGTAAAAGCAATTAGTTTACTTCCAATTATTTTATGGAAGTTATTCCGAGTTATGTTTTCTGCACAACACATTCACTTGAGATGCCCTGGAAATATGGGTTTGTTAGGTAGTTTGGTTCAGATGTTTTTTCCGTTTAAAGCCAAAAGTGCAAAATATGCTGGGAACTGGGATCCAAAAGCAAAGCAACCTTTGAGTTATAAATTCCAAAAATTTCTATTAGCAAATACCTTTTTAACCCATAATATTCAGGTGTTGGTTTATGGTGATTGGGACAATAAAACCAAAAATATAAAGTCCTTTTTTACTGCTACTTACTCGGAAAATGAGGCTATAACGCTACCTGTAAAAAGTTTAGAGGATAAAATAAAATTTATTTTTGTAGGCACTTTAGTGAAAGGAAAACAGCCTTTAGTGGCTTTGCAATTATTTGAAAAGATACTTCAAGACCATCCAAATATTGAATTATCCTTTTATGGAGAAGGAGTAGAGCGGGAAACTTTAGAAACTTATATTGCTAAAAAATCATTACAATCTTCGGTTTTTTTAAGAGGAAATCAGGATCGCGAAACGATGAAAGAAATCTATCAAAACAGCCATTTTTTACTACTACCTTCCAAAAGTGAAGGTTGGCCAAAAGTGGTTGCCGAAGCCATGTTTTGGGGTTGTTTACCTATTGCTAGTTCGGTTTCTTGTGTACCATCTATGTTGGATTTTGGAAAAAGAGGAATTGTTTTAGATGAAAATTTGGAGCAAAACATTCCGTTGATTCAGGAACTACTTGCAAATCCTTTAGAATATGAAAAAAGAAGAACTGCTGCAATGCAATGGTCGCGTAATTTTACTCTTGAAAAATTTGAAAAAGAGGTAACTAAAATTGTGTCACCATGCGAATAGTACAATTAATTGATTCTTTAGATATAGGCGGTGCCGAAAAAATGGCGATTAGTTATGCTAATTCGTTAGCAAAAAATATCGAATTTTCGGGTTTGGTAGCAACAAGAAAAGAAGGGGAATTAAAAAATAAAATGGATGCTGGGGTTTCTTATTTGTTTTTAAACAAAAAGAAAAGTTTCGATTTAAATGCCATTTTGAAATTAAGAGATTTCTGCAAAAAAAATAAAGTGCAAATTATTCAAGCGCACTCGAGTTCTTTTTTTCTAACTTGTATGGTGAAATTAGTACTTCCAAAAATTGTAATTATTTGGCACGATCATTATGGGAATTTTGTTCCGCCAAAGCGTAAAGGTGCTTTTTTTATTCGAACTTTATCTATTATATTCCAAGGAGTAATTGCTGTGAATTTGGACTTAGAAGCATGGTCTAAAAAGAATTTATTTTGTAAAAATGTTATTTATTTACAAAATTATATTTCTGAAAATAAGGAATATTTCCGTGAAACGATACTGCATGGAATTGATGGTAAACGGGTGTTGTATTTGGCCAATTTACGACCTCAAAAAAACCATTTAATGTTGGTGGAAGTAGTTCATAGCATCCATAAAAACTTTCCAGATTGGACATTCCATTTGGTTGGAAGTGACTTAAATGATGATTATTCGGAAACTATAAAGGCTAAAATAAAAGATTACCAATTAGAGGAAGTTGTTTTTTTATATGGTGCTAAAAAGGATGTCGAGAATGTTATTAAGCAATCGAATTTAGGTGTTTTCACTTCTAATTCAGAAGGTTTACCTGTTGCGCTATTAGAATTTGGCTTGTTTAAAAAACCAGTTGTTGCTACTAATGTTGGTCAAATTCCTTTTGTAGTTAGAGACAATTTCTCAGGATTTATTTCAGAACCAAAGGATGTAGTCGCATTTTCAACTAATTTAGCAACAATTCTGAAGGATGAAAAATTAAGAGTTAAATTTGGAGACGAATTGCATAAAACAATTTCAGAAAATTACACCGAAAATGTTGTTATTAGTAACTATATTTCTTGGGTTTCCAAAATAAAATTATAACCATCAATGCAAAATAAACACTATTTAGCGTTACTTTTTAGTCATGTTCTTTTGGGGATACTCATTTTTTTTGTCCCATTTCTTGCTAAAATTTATGGTTACGCTATTTTAGGAATAGGTGTTTTTATTGTTGTGATGACAAAAAATAAAAACAATGAAGTCCTCTATATTTGCTCCTATATTGTTGGTAGTGAAGTGTTTTTAAGGATGACTGACGGAAGTCCGAATCATGAATTTGGAAAATATTCTATCATTGTTTTTATGCTCTTAGGAATGATGTATTCTGGGTTTTCAAAATATGCTACTCCATATTGGATATTTTTAGTGCTTTTAATTCCATCTATATTTATTGCCAGTGAAAATATTGCCTATGATTTGGATTTCAAAAATAAAATTGCCTTTAATATTTCGGGACCAATTTGTTTAGGTGTTGCCTCTATTTATGTAATAGGAAAAAAAATAACTGTTTTGGAAGTTGGCAATTTGCTTCTCCTCATTGGCTTACCAGTTATTTCAATGGCAGTTTATGTTTCTTTATATACGTTTGATATTAAATCTGCCCTAGTCGGGACTGGTTCTAATTCCGATTTGTCTGGAGGTTTTGGACCGAATCAAGTTGCTACAATTTTAGGACTTGGAATGTTTGTTTTTTTTGTAAGAAGTATCTTATATTCTAAAACAAAACTTATTTTCTTCCTTAATTTATTCCTTGCTTTTTATTTTAGTTATCGTGGTTTTTTGACTTTTTCTCGTGGAGGAATGATGACTGGATTTGGAATGATAGGAATTTTTATTTTCTTCATTTATATTCATTCTAGAAATGCAGGAAAAGTAAAGTTGAATTACTTAGTAATTGGTCTTAGCGTGCTTTTCTTTCTAACTTGGTCGTATACTTCATTTTTAACCAATGGGTTGATTAATAAAAGATATGCTGGTCAAAATGCCCAAGGAATTGAGAAAAAAGATAAGTTTTCGGGAAGAGGGGAACTTGCTAGTGATGAAATTGAGATGTTTTTAGACAATCCATTTTTTGGAATTGGAGTTGGAAAAGGTACTGAAATTCGAACCGAGAAAAATGGTTATGTTACCGCTTCGCACGACGAAATTACCCGAATGTTAGCCGAACATGGCTCACTAGGAATAGTAGGACTTTTGATATTGTTTTTTACACCAATTCTTTATTATTTTGGGAATAGACAAAATATATTCTTGTTTTCATTTTTGATATTTTGGTTGCTTACTATTAACCATGCGGCAATGCGAACGGCATCTCCTTGTTTTATATATGCTCTGGCTTTGTTAAATATTCGCTTTGATGACAAATAAAAGAATCCTTTATATCGGTAACAAATTATCCAAACACGGTGCTACCACAACCGTAATGGAAACCTTAGGAAGTTTGCTTTCTTCAGAAGGATTTACGGTGACTTATGCTTCATCAAAAAAGAATATTGTTCTTCGGTTTTTAGACATGATTTTTACTACCATTTACCATTCTAGAAGTGTCGATTATGTTTTGATTGATACTTACAGCACCCTTAATTTTTGGTACGCTTTTTTTGTAAGTCAAACGTGCCGAATTTTAAAATTAAAATACATTCCGATTCTACATGGAGGCAATTTGCCAAATAGAATAAAAATAAATCCTAATAGTAGTGGTTTGATTTTCGATAATGCCTACCGAATTGTTGCGCCTTCAGGGTATTTATTTAATGCTTTTAAAGATAAATATTCGAAAGGTTTAGTTTCTATTCCGAATACTATTGAGATAGAAAAATATTCTTTTTTTAAAAGAGAAATAGAAGTTCCAAAATTGCTTTGGGTTCGTTCTTTTTCGCCTATTTATAATCCTAAAATGGCGATACAAGTATTGGCAGAATTGCAAAAAGAATTCCCAAATGCTACACTCACAATGGTTGGTCCGGATGCTAATAATTATAGAAACGAATGCGAATTATTTGCCAAAGAACTTAATGTTAAAGTGAATTTTACAGGAAAACTCACTAAAACCGAATGGATATCTTTATCTAAAAATTATAATGTTTTTATAAATACGTCCAATTTTGATAACATGCCAGTTTCAGTAATAGAAGCAATGGCTCTGGGCTTGCCAATAATATCAACTAATGTTGGTGGAGTTCCATTTCTTTTACAAGATCAAAAAGAGGCAGTTTTAGTTGAATCAGAAGATTTTATTTCAATGAGTTCAGCAATACAAAATCTATTTTCAAACCCCATTTCAACTAATTTAATGGTTATTGCCGCCCGAAAAAAAGCAGAAACCCTTGATTGGCAAACAGTTAAATCACAATGGTTTAAAATTTTGAAATAGCATATTTCTACAAATATTTTAGTAACTTGCGGTTTTAAGCCCCAAGTTTAATGTATAAAAATAAAAAAATACACTTTGAAGTGTCTGAACGAAAAATCCTCTTAAAGGTTTTCGATGTGTTTTTTGTGTTCCTTTCACTTTTTTTTGTGAGTTATTTTTTTGATTTTAAATACTTTAGATTTTCTACTACCAACTATTATTGGACCTTAGTTTTAGCCTTGTATCTCAATATATTTGGGTCCGTTTTTGAAATGTATAATCTTCAAGTGGCTAGTAGTCAGTTTCAAATAATACGTAGTATTATTCTTACTTCCTCAACTACTGTATTATTTTATCTTTTAACCCCAATTTATACACCGTTTTTGCCGTCCAATAGATTGCAAATAGTTTTGTTTTTTGTGTCAATTTTTTCTTCTCTTTTACTGTGGAGAATTTTTTATGTGAAATTTTTAGCCTCTCATCGATTTGTAAAAAAAGTTGTTTTAGTTTGTGATAAAGACCAACTTGAAGAATTAGTGCTAGGGTTAATAACCATTGATCCTCATTATAAAATTATTGGTTTTGTAAATTCGGATGGTGATCTTTTTACAGAAACTAAAAAAAGTTCCATAGTTAGTATTTCTTTAAATGATTTAGAAAACTATGTTCGTAATAATCATGTTTCTGAAATTGTAATTGCTTCTCAAAAAACAGAAGCAATCACGGTAAGTTTATACAACCAATTAATTCATTTACTCGAAAACGGATTTGCTATTAGAGAATATACGCAGGTTTATGAAGAAATTACGCAACGCATTCCGGTGCATTATGTATCAAGAGATTTTTATCGCTATTTTCCTTTTAGCAGAAGCAATCAAAACCAATTTTATCTTTCGTTTGTTAGAATTTCTGAAATACTATTTTCTCTAATTGGATTGACTGTTGGATTGCTATTTGTACCTTTAATATTTCTTGGAAATATAATAGGTAACCGCGGATCTCTTTTTTATAGCCAAGAACGAGTGGGTAAAAATGGGTCTATTTTTAAAATATATAAATACCGAACCATGGTACAAAACGCCGAAATAAACGGTGCAGTTTTTACCACAGTTAATGATTCGCGAATTACCTCTTTTGGAAAATTTCTCCGGAAAACTAGATTGGATGAATTCCCTCAATTTTTAAATATCCTTAAAGGAGATATGGGAATCATTGGTCCAAGACCCGAACGCCCAGTTTTTGTGACTGAAATTGCCGAAGTTATGCCCTTTTATGAAACTCGTCACGTAATGAAACCTGGACTTACGGGCTGGGCACAAGTTAATTATTCGTATGGCGATTCTATTGAAGATAGTTTGGTGAAATTGCAATACGACTTGTATTATATCAAGCACCGAAGCATCTTTTTAGATATAGATATTGTCATTAAAACCTTTAGTACTGTCCTGTTTTATAGAGGGCAATAAATTTATTTGCGTTCTGATTTTTGTAATTTCCAAAGCATATACGCCGTTGCCGCTATGAAAGGTAACATCAACCAAAGATGTGGTTTTGTGGATAGTACTACAATATAAATTCCTAAAAAGACAAAACAAGTTTGAATTACTTTCTTGAACCATTTTCCTTTCAAAAATGGTAACAACAGAAATAATGGGTCGAAAAGTAACGCATTGTAGTTCCATAATAATTCTTTGTGTAGCGAATACAATCCAACTAAGGATAAGAATAATCCTAATAATCCTGCAATAAATAGATACGTTAAAAATACTTTTTTCTTATTGGTTACAACCAAAATCAGTAGGAGTAAGGCTATGAAATAAATGCTATCTACAAAGTGAAATCCCGATTCTAGTTCGTTTCCCTGAATAAGGGTTTCTTTTTTTACCACTAATGGAATTTCATCTATAGTTGCTTTATCCAAACTATGCATTAATTCCGATGGAAGAAAAAGTTTTACCGCTTTGTTGTCTGTTTTAGCACCAAAAATAATGTTGATACCTAATTTGTAATAAAAATGATTTGCAAAATACGGATACAACAATTCTCTATAAGAAATAGAAGTGTCATCTACTTTTTGAATCAATTCTTTTCCTATCATTTTATTGATTTTTTCCACCACCATAGTGGTACAATTCCGATCAATAAATTTGTAGGTATAACTTCGCTCTTCAGAGTATAAAGAGGCATTTAATAAATCAAATAGTTCTTGTTTTTGCGTAGGTGAAAAGTTTAAGGTTTGTTCAATTACTTCTCTTTTTTCCATTTGGTATTCGTAGATGAAATCGTCGTAAGAAGAAGCATTGATGAAATACTGCAAATCTCCTTTTACAAATTTCAAGTAAAAATTTTCGGTATTAAAATCAAATGCACCATAATTATAAACCACATCTAGATTGTTGCTTTCGTCTTTAATTCGGATGGCAGTGTGGCCAAAAGTAGTATATAATTCATTTCCTCTGCCGCAAGTAAATATGCTAACTGCAGCTTTATCAGATAAAGTAATATTCTGTGAAAAACTTAAAATTGAAAGAAAAAGGAATACTACGGAAAGTAATTTTTTTGTCATAATTGTATTATCTAAAAATGCTTAAATCTACTTTCAATGAAAATATATTAGAATATAAAGCCGCACTTTGATCACCCAAATCGGTCAACGCATAATCTATTTGAATCCCTTTATATTTAAATCCAAGTCCAATGTTAGGTTGAAATCCAATTCGTTTGGTATTGTCAATTTGAGTTACATTTTGAAAATTTCCAACTCCGGCTCTAAGAAAAACTAAGTCAGTATAACCATATTCAAACCCAAATGCTGGGTCAATACTTACCACGCTTGAAGAAATAATATCGTTGGTTCTTGCAAATTGCATGTTTAAATTTCCAGATGCTAATAGACTTGTTTCATTATGAAATTCAAATTTTTTAGACATCCCAAATTGTGCTTTTGGCAAAGTGATTTCGGTGCTTTCTGGCAATTCTTGATTTTGTCCAGCAACTGTGTTTTTAATTTTGTTGTATTCGTCTTCATTAATACTCCAAACATTGTAAGTAGTAGTAATATCGCGCAACATTAACCCAAAATGCCAATCGTTTCGTTCCCATTGCAAACCAACATCAAAACCAAATCCCCATGAATTGGCAAAATTTCCAATTACACGGCGAATTATTTTAGAGTTTACGCCATATTGAAAGCCAGGAAGTTTTAATTTTCGAGCATAGGAAAAGGTGAAACCATAATCGGCAGTAGAAAATTTACTGATTCTGTTGTAATCAATATTACCGCTGGCATCAATAAGTTGGGTAGTATTTAAAATATCATCTACACCAAAACGAATCATTGATATTCCCCAAGCGCTTTCATTATCAATAGGTTTAGCGTAAGCCGCATAATCGTATTGCGCAATATTTGCAAAATAACTAGCATGCATTATTGCTGCTTGACCATCTTCTAAACCAATTAATCCAGCAGGATTCCAATAGCCTGAGTTCACATCACTGGTATGCGCGACAACGGCATTCGACATTCCCAATGCGGCAGCATCCACACCTATATTCATAAACTCATTAGAATATTTTCTAACCGCTTGACTATAGCCTAGAGTAGTAACTATAAGAAAAAAGAATACTTTTTGGTTCAATTGTGATGCTTTTGCAAACCGAAGTTTTATTAATTTATTCGATGTCAAAAATAGAAATTATTACCGAGTTTATTTCTTCCTTTGGTAAAATAAGTTGGTTTAGAATTTCCAATTAAAAAATCTCTATAAAAAACGTACTTCCCTTTAACTTATTGTGCTAAATTTGTCACTTATAAAAAATAAGAGCATGAACCTCAAAAAACACCTACCGAATTTTATTACCCTCTTAAATTTACTTTGCGGATGCATTGCCATTGTGATGGTTGCCGATTTGAAATTTGACATGGCATTTTACTTTGTAGCCTTAGGAATATTTTTTGATTTTTTTGACGGATTTTTCGCGCGTAAATTTAACGTTGCAGGCCCGTTAGGAGTGCAATTGGATTCTTTGGCAGATATGGTGACTAGTGGGGTTGTACCAGGTTATGTGATGTTTCAAATTCTAAAACAATATAATGAAAATGGTTGTGATTATTTACCTTATTTAGGATTTATCATAACGCTTGGCGCCTGTTATCGCTTAGCAAATTTTAATATTGATACCCGACAATCGGATTCGTTTATTGGTTTGCCGACACCCGCAAACACCCTATTTATTGCTAGTTTACCATTAGTTACTAACTCATTTGTAGACCCTATTATTCAGAATATTTGGGTATTACTTGCAATTACTGCAGTTAGTGCTTATATAATGAATGCCGAAATTCCGTTATTTTCTTTAAAAATTAAAAATTTCAGTTTCCAGAAATACAAATTACAAATCGGATTTTTAGTAGCGTCCCTTATTATGATTGCAACTTTGCAGTTTCTTGCGGTGCCATTAATAATTTTAACCTATGTTTTATTATCGGCTGCAAATAATATTCTGGCGAAAAAGTAGTTATAAAGAGGTATTAAGATCAAAGTATTAAGAATTAAGACTTTTTTTTATGCCAAAGACCTTTGGGCTTTGGAATTTTAAACTTTGGAATTTCACACCTTTATGGCAAAAACTACTACCCGAAAAGCGCCTATTCGCAGAAAAACTTCCAAAAAAAAGAAAACTGTTTTTCCTGTTAAAGTAATTCTAATTTCTGTTTTACTCCTCGGATTGGTTTATGGTGCTTACCATTATCGAACTGCGATTCGGTATTATCTTAGTTCCAAATCGGATAGAATTGCCAAAGAAGATAAAGTGGCTCAGGCTCGAATATTTCAAATATTGAAAGCCCATAAAGACTTAACTTTTGGTTTGGATGTGTCTCAATTTCAAGGAGATATTAATTGGGAAGAAGTAGATTCGGTAGAAAATAAGTTTCCGTTACATTTTGTGTTTATTCGTGCTTCTGCAGGTTCCGATAAGGAAGATTCTCGTTTTGCAGAAAATTGGAAACAAGCAAAGCAACATCATTTTATTTGTGGTGCTTACCATTATTACCGTCCAAATGAAAATTCCATCGAACAAGCAAATAATTTCATTAAAGTTGTTGCCCTCCATAAAGGCGACTTGCCTCCCGTTTTAGATATTGAAAAATTACCCGAAAACCAATCTTTAGATAGTTTGAAAGTTGGGTTGAAACGTTGGTTGACCAAAGTGGATGA
Organism: Flavobacteriaceae bacterium; assembly: GCA_947451525.1. Lineage (GTDB taxonomy): Bacteria > Bacteroidota > Bacteroidia > Flavobacteriales > Flavobacteriaceae > Flavobacterium. The sequence goes on along the minus strand of CANFZM010000004.1, from coordinate 51,332 downwards.
CCATTATAAAGTGCGTCCAATAATTTATACAGGCGAGAAATACTACAATGATTTTTTAAAAGAAGAATTTAAAGGCTATACCTTTTGGGTTGCCAATTATAATTTTTTTGTAGAAAATATCAAAGACGATTGGTTGTTTTGGCAATTTACCCAAAAAGCCAAAATTAACGGAATTGATGAATATGTGGATATTAACATCTATAACGGAACGCCACAAATGTTGCAATATTTGACAATTTCTAATTAATTTGGATTTATAAATGGTATTGGTGGTGAGGAACAAGCGCAATCAATACTATTGTAATAACCATTATTGCAATAAAAACTAAAACTGATTTTTTATTTGCGAAATTGACCGTCCAGCCCATCCATGCAATTCTTTTAGGTGGTAAAATGCGTTGGTCTTCGGGGTTGTAATATATACTTCCTAATTTCCAATATTTGTCGTCTTTACGCCATCTTTCAAGGGTTTCTTTAGAAGGTTTTTCCATAAATCAACTCTTTATTTTTATCAATAGATTTTATTAAATAAGGATTTTTTAAAGTTTGTTCTTCAAGTAAATCAATATCTCTTTCCAATAAAACTTTTAATTTTTCTTTTAAGTCAATGTAGTTGATTAGGTATTTTTTCAAATCAAAGGGCTTGAATTTCACAAGAAAATCGATGTCGCTTGAGTCATTAAAATCAGTATTGGTTGCCGATCCAAATAGGTATAGTTTATCTACATTATGCGATTTGCATAACGTTTCAATATTTTTTCTATAGGGATTGATTGGAAACATATTCAAAGATAATTTAAAAGTTTAAAACTCCAATTTCTTTTTGCGCAATTCAAAATTTTGTCCTAAATATACTTTCCGTACCATTTCATCGGCTGCCAATTCTTCTGGTATACCTGCTTTAAGAATACCACCTTCAAACATTAAATAGGTTTTATCGGTAATGGCTAAAGTTTCTTGAACGTTGTGGTCGGTAATTAAGATACCGATATTTTTGTTTTTCAGTTGTGCTACAATTCGTTGGATATCTTCCACAGCAACTGGGTCCACTCCTGCAAAAGGCTCATCTAGTAAAATAAATTTTGGATCTGTTGCCAAACAACGAGCAATTTCGGTTCGTCTTCGTTCACCTCCCGAAAGTAAATCGCCACGATTGGTGCGAATGTGTTCCAAACTAAATTCGGCAATTAAACTTTCCATTTTGGCAATTTGCTCTTCTTTGGATAGTTTGGTTAATTGCAAAACACTTAAAATATTATCTTCAATACTCAATTTTCTAAATACAGAAGCCTCTTGTGCCAAATAGCCAATACCGTTTTGAGCACGTTTGTACATTGGAAACTCGGTAATGTCTGTGTCGTCTAGATAGATATGGCCAGAATTTGGTTTAACCAAACCTACAATCATGTAGAAAGAAGTTGTTTTTCCGGCACCGTTAGGGCCTAAAAGTCCAACAATTTCTCCTTGGTTAACTTCTACAGAAATGCCTTTTACAACGCTTCTTCCTTTGTAGGTTTTTATTAAATTTTCGGCTCTTAATTTCATTTTTTAAGGATCTAAGGTTCTGAGTTACTCAGGTTCTAAGTTTTAAACTTTTACAAATAAACAAATAAACGTTTTTAACTACTTTATATTTAACAATTATTTAGTTGCTGTATTCCATCTTCCATCTTCCATCTTCCATCTTCCATCTTCCAACTTCCAACTCCCATCTTCCAACTTTAACTGGATTGCTCATTTGCTTTTGCTTTTTTTACTACTACTGCAGCAATGAAAATACTTACTTCGTATAAAATTAAAATTGGAATAGAAACAATTACCTGACTTGGAATATCTGGTGGTGTAACAATTGCGGCTAATATTAATATGATGATGATGGCAACTTTGCGATATTTTCTTAAAAATTCGGGTGTTACCAATCCTACTTTGGCTAAGAAATATACAATTATTGGCATTTCAAAGACAATTCCACTTGCGATTATTGACATTTTTATCATCGAAACATAAGAATCAATCGTGAACAGATTTTCTACTTGTTTGCTTACATTAAAGGTAGCAAAAAAGTTTATCGATAATGGTGCAACTACATAATATCCGAAAAGAACTCCAACAAAAAATAAGAAAGAGGAAACTACTATGAAACTTCCTGCCATTTTACGTTCTTTTTCGTAAAGTGCGGGGCTTATAAATTTCCATATTTCCCATAAAATATAGGGGAAACCAATGATGAATCCGGCGGTCATTAAAGTCCATAAATACATCGAGAATTGCCCGCTTACTTCCTGATTTTGAATTTTGAAATTAAATTCTTGGGCACAAGCATAGGTCCCGTCTACCCCAAAGTAGTGCGTTACTTCGCAAAAAAATCGATAGGTAATAAAACTCGGGTCTTTAGGTCCGAAAATTATTGTATCAAAAATAAAATCATCTATAAAATAACAAGCACCAGCAATACCAATTACTACTAAGGTGCTACGAACAAGTAACCATCTTAAATCTTCCAGATGGTCCATGAAAGACATTTCTTTACTTTCTTTCTTTGCCATTATACAATTCCTTCTTTTAATATGTCGTGTAAATGAACCACTCCTTGGTATTCGCCATTGTCTACCACCACCAATTGGGTTATAGAAAAATCTTCCATAATATTCAATGCATCTACCACCATATCCGTAGATTGGATCGTTTTCGGATTAACCGTCATAATATCTTTAGCGGTTAAACCTGCAATAGTTTCGGTTTTATTAAGCATTCTTCTAATATCTCCATCGGTTATAATCCCTACAACAATATTGTTTTCAATAACTGCGGCAACTCCCAATCGTTTTTCAGAAATTTCTACAATTACATCCTTAACACTAGAATCCGGGTTTACCAATGGTTTTCTGGTTAGATCTAGCATATCAATTACGCGAAGCAATAATTTTTTACCTAAAGCACCTCCTGGGTGGTATTTGGCAAAGTCTTCGGCAGTAAACGATTTCATTTCCATTAAACAAACCGCTAGAGCATCGCCCATTACTAGTTGTGCCGTGGTGCTGTTAGTTGGTGCCAAATTATTAGGACAAGCCTCGGCATCTACAAAAGTATTTAAGGTATAATGTGCCTCTTTTCCTAAAAAGGAAGTTGTATTTCCAGTGATTGCTATAAGTTTATTTCCGAAGCGTTTTAGTAACGGAACCAAGACTTTAATTTCGGGACTGTTACCACTTTTAGAGATGCAAATTACACCATCTCCTTCTTGAAGCATGCCTAAATCGCCATGAATCGCTTCAGAAGCATGAAGAAATAAAGAAGGAGTGCCTGTAGAATTTAAGGTGGCCACAATTTTTTGAGCAATAATAGCACTTTTTCCAATTCCGGTAATAATTAATCTCCCCTTTAAATTATGGATGATAGTAACCGCTTCAAAGAAGTTATTGTCTATGTAATCAGATAGTTTAGCTATAGATTGGCTCTCGGATAGAATTGTTTTTTTTGCCGATGCAAGTATGGATTCTTTAGTAATCAAAATAGATTTGTTATAAAGTTTGTATGAGTAAAAGAAATTTGTATATTTAACCTTGCAAATTTATGTAAAAATACTATTAAGTAATAATGAATCCAAATCTAATTGACCTACACAAAGAATTAAAAAAATATTTTGGTTTCAACCAATTTAAAGGATTGCAAGAACAAGTGATAAAAAGTATTGTTGCCCAAAAGAATACTTTTGTAATAATGCCCACTGGAGGCGGAAAATCATTGTGTTACCAATTACCTGCTTTAATTCAAGAAGGAACGGCTATTGTTGTTTCTCCTCTTATTGCTTTGATGAAAAATCAAGTGGATGCCATTCGTAGTGTATCCACCAATGATGGAATAGCGCATGTGTTAAATTCGTCTTTGACCAAAACTGAAATTAATCAGGTAAAAAAAGACATTACTTCTGGTATTACCAAATTGTTATATGTTGCTCCCGAATCATTAACTAAAGAAGAATATATAGAATTTCTAAAAACGGTTCCAATTTCTTTTGTAGCCATTGATGAAGCGCATTGTATATCCGAATGGGGGCATGATTTTCGTCCAGAATATAGAAATTTACGAACCATAATAAAACATTTAGGCGATGTTCCAGTTATTGGTTTAACCGCTACCGCAACTCCTAAAGTGCAAGAAGATATTCTGAAAAACTTAGATATGTCGGATGCGAATACCTTTAAAGCATCTTTTAACAGACCTAATTTATATTACGAAGTACGCACCAAAACCAAAAATATTGAATCGGATATTATTCGGTTTATCAAACAACACAAAGGCAAATCGGGAATTATTTATTGCTTAAGCCGAAAAAAAGTGGAAGCAATTGCTGAAGTTTTGCAAGTAAACGGAATTAGCGCCGTGCCTTATCATGCTGGTTTGGATGCTAAAACGCGAGCCAAACACCAAGACATGTTTCTTATGGAAGATGTAGATGTAGTGGTTGCTACTATTGCGTTTGGTATGGGAATTGACAAGCCCGATGTTCGATTTGTGATTCACCATGATATTCCAAAATCATTAGAAAGTTACTACCAAGAAACGGGTCGTGCCGGTCGTGATGGTGGCGAAGGGCATTGTTTGGCTTATTATTCGTATAAAGATGTTGAAAAATTAGAAAAATTTATGTCGGGGAAACCCGTTGCCGAACAAGAAATTGGTTTTGCATTACTACAGGAAGTTGTGGCTTACGCCGAAACTTCGATGTCGCGACGTAAATTTTTATTGCATTATTTCGGAGAAGAATTCGACGGAGAAACAGGAGATGGTGCCGATATGGATGACAACGTTCGAAATCCTAAAGTAAAAATTGAAGCACAAGACAATGTAAAGAAACTATTAGAAGTAGTTCGCGATACCAAATATTTATACAAATCCAAAGAGGTTGTTTATACCTTAATAGGAAGAGTTAACGCAACCATAAAAGCGCACCGAACCGATGCGCAAAGTTTTTTCGGATGTGGTAAAGACCAAGAAGAGCGCTATTGGATGGCGTTAATCCGTCAGGTTTTAGTAGATGGAATGCTTACTAAAGATATTGAAACCTATGGTATCGTTAAGGTTTCCGATAAAGGGCATGCTTATATCAAGAAGCCAACTTCATTTATGATGTCGGAAGATCATGAGTACAATGAAGCAGAAGATGATGCAATTGTAACTGCTGCTAAATCATCAGGAACTGCAGATGAGGTCTTAATGGGTATGTTGCGTGATTTACGAAAAAAAGTTGCCAAAAAACTTGGAGTACCTCCGTTTGTAGTTTTTCAAGATCCTTCATTAGAAGATATGGCTTTGAAATATCCTATTACCATGGTTGAATTAATCAATATTCATGGTGTTGGTGAAGGAAAGGCTAAGAAATACGGAAAAGAATTTATCGAATTAATTAATAGATATGTAACCGATAACGATATTATTCGTCCGGATGATTTGGTAGTAAAATCTACCGGAGCCAATTCTATCAATAAATTGTATATTATTCAAAATATTGACCGTAAACTTTCTTTGGAAGATATTGCTTCCGCAAAAGGGTTGAAGATGGACGATTTGTTAAAAGAAATGGAACAAATTGTTAATTCTGGAACAAAATTAAATATAAAATACTGGATTGATGAAATGTTGGATGAAGACCAACAAGAAGAAATTCACGATTATTTCATGGATTCTGAATCGGATAATATAGAAAAAGCATTAAAAGAATTTGATGGCGATTATGATATTGAAGAACTTCGATTAATGCGAATTAAATTCATTAGTGAAGTAGCAAATTAAAATATAAATTCCAAGTCTAAAATTCCAAATTCCAAGATGCTAACACCATTGGAATTTGGAATTTTTTTATTGGAATTTTAAAACACATTGGAATTTGGAATTTCTTTATTGGAATTTTAAACGGTATAAATCTCTCCACGATGTGGTTTTAAAGCATCTCGAACTGTAATCATATTATCTTCCAATACTACCATGAAAGCAATAGCATGAAGTTCATTTAACACTTCATGTCCAGTATTGTTTAATGAAATTTTTTCTAGATTAATATATTCTTTCAAATGAATTTCGTGGTGTTCGGCAATCTTTGCAGCATCTGGACCTCTAAAATCCCAAATTAATTTTATATTTTTCATTTCAAAATTCTTTTTTTAGTCTAAAAATCAATAGTTTGACTATTTTTTATATATTTGTTAAATAACTTCAAATTAAAAACAAATATTATGATTAAAAACTACTTTCTAGCACTAGTTTCTGTTTTATTTTGTCAATTCAATTATGGGCAGTCTAACTATGCGGTTACTCCAATTCCGTTTCAACAATATACCGCTAATTTTCAAGTTCAAGGAACCCAAGACGATATTAATTCCAATGTAATCGGACTTCCTTTTAATTTTGATTTTTATGGAATAAATTATAATCAAATTGTGGTTAGTACTAATGGTTATATCGATTTAAGATATACAACTGCAAATCAATCATCTCCTTGGTCGTTTACACAATCGGTTCCCGATGTCAATTTTCCTGTAAAAAATTCTATTTTAGGATGTTATAACGATTTGTATAATAATAATTCTCAAGGTTTTATTACTTATGGAATATATGGGACGGCACCTTACCGAAAATTTGTAGTAGTTTTCAATAACAATGCACATTATAGTTGTTCAACTACTTTAAGTTCGTTCCAAATGGTGCTGTATGAATCGCAAAGTATTATTGATGTTCAATTAGTAGATAAACAAGATTGTCTTGCTTGGAATGGTGGTAGAGCCGTTACCGGATTAATAAATCTTGCGGGAGATATGGGTATTACTGCACCAGGAAGAAATACAGGAGCATGGACTGCTTACCATGAAGGTTGGAGATTTACTAGACCTGGATATTCTACTGGGAATTATTCTTTTGTAAAATGTGATGGCAATTCGGATGGAATTGAAGATTTTTATCTACAAGTTGTTAAAAATGATTTGGCTCCAAATAATCCTACAGGACTTACTTTCTATACTAGTTTAGCCGATTTGCAAGCGCAAACAAACCCTATTCCTACTATAATGTTTACCAATACTTCCAATCCACAAACTATATATACAATGGTGAATGGCATGGTAAAATCAGTAGTTTTAAGTCTAGTAGATTGTGCTGTAGATTTTGATACTGATACCGTTGCAACCAATTTAGAAGATGCCAATAACGATACCAATCTTGCCAACGACGATACGGATATGGATGGCTTGCCTAATTATTTAGATAATGACGACGATGGAGATATGATTTTAACTAATATGGAATATGTATTTACCAATAAAAATGCAACTTCTGTTTTAATCGATACCGATAACGACGGAAAACCTAATTATTTGGATAATGATGATGATGGCGATGGCGTTCTTACCTTTATGGAAGACTACAATGGTAATGGTAATCCAGCAGATGATGATACCAATAATAATGGAATAGCAGATTATTTAGACCCTTCAAATATTCTAGGAACGGATGCCAATTCATTAGATAATTCAATTAAATTGTATCCAAATCCTGCTTCCGATGTGTTGCATATTGCAAATACTTCAAGTGAGATTATTTCGAATGTTTCCATTTATTCTATAAGTGGTGCTTTGATAAAAGATTTAAAATCTGCGGATACTATCGAATCTATTTCAGTTTCTGATTTACAAAGCGGATTATATTTTGTTAAAATTCAAGTGAACGATGAGGTTAAAAACTTCAAGTTCATCAAAAAATAATAATTATTTTTACAGTTTTAAAAGGTTTAGTTTATGCTAAACCTTTTTTTTATGCTATGACTTTACCGAATTTAAATTAAGTTTGCAAAAAACCATTTATGCCACGCGAAATCCAAACCCAAGTTGCCCCAGAAGTTGCTGCCAATGAATCTTTACTAAAAGAACATGTGGCAAAGTTATTTCATGTTTCGGGTAAGGAAATACAAAAAGTGGTGGTTTTAAAACGGTCTATAGATGCACGTCAAAAAGCAATAAAATTTAATATTAAGGCTTCTGTTTTCTTTAAAGAAGAGCCGTATAAAGAGACTACATTTGTACTTCCAGAATATAAAAATGTTTCCAATTCTCAAGAAGTAATTATAATAGGAACAGGGCCTGCCGGATTATTTGCTGCTTTGCAATTAATAGAATTGGGCTTAAAACCAATAGTTCTCGAACGCGGTAAAGACGTTCGGGGTCGTCGTCGCGATTTGAAAGCGATTAATGTAGACCATTTAGTAAACGAAGATTCTAATTATTGCTTTGGAGAAGGTGGGGCAGGAACCTATTCGGATGGGAAATTATACACCCGTTCTAAAAAACGTGGCGATGTAGATAGAATTTTGCAATTATTAGTTGGCTTTGGAGCCTCTTCGGATATTTTGGTAGAAGCCCATCCCCATATCGGAACCAATAAATTACCACAAATTATTCAAGATATTCGAGAAAAAGTAATCGAATGTGGTGGTCAAGTTTTATTTGAAACTCGAGTAACCGATTTTGTAATTAAAAATAATGAAATCCACGGAATTGTAACCCAAAAAGGAGATACAATTTCTGCAAATAAAGTCATTCTTGCTACAGGACATTCGGCACGAGATATTTTTGAATTATTAGATAGAAAGAAAATTTTTATAGAAGCCAAACCTTTCGCTTTAGGAGTTCGTGCAGAACACCCACAAGAATTGATTGATAAAATTCAGTATTCTTGCGATTTTAGAGGAGAGCATTTACCGCCAGCACCTTATTCTATTGTAAAACAAGTTAATGGTCGTGGCATGTATTCCTTTTGTATGTGTCCGGGTGGGGTGATAGCACCTTGCGCAACAAGTCCGGGGGAAGTAGTAACCAATGGTTGGTCGCCATCCAAACGCGATCAAAGTACTGCCAATTCTGGAATTGTAGTCGAATTAAAACTCGAAGATTTTAAACCTTTTGCCAAATTTGGTGCCTTGGCAGGAATGGAATTCCAAAAATCTATCGAACAAAAAGCATGGCATTTGGCTGGACAAACTCAAAAAGTTCCTGCACAACGCATGGTCGATTTTACTCAAAATAAAATTTCATCCGACATTCCTAAAACGTCTTATGTTCCAGGCACCACTTCAGTAGAAATGGGGCAAGTATTTCCTGGGTTTTTAACTCAAATTATGCGAGAAGGATTCCTAGAATTCGGAAAATCCATGCGGGGTTATATGACCAACGAAGCAATATTGCACGCACCAGAAAGCAGAACATCATCCCCAGTTCGAATTCCTAGAAACGAAGAAACTTTAGAGCATCTTCAAATAAAAGGACTGTATCCTTGCGGAGAAGGAGCAGGGTATGCCGGTGGAATTATTTCTGCAGCAATTGATGGTGAAAAATGCGCTTTGAAAATTGCTGAGGTATTAATAAAATAAGTTATCTGTCTAATAATTATTGTGTTATAACGATATAGTTAATTACTTTTCGAAAAATAATATTGTTGTTATTTTATAAAATGTATTTTTATAAAAAATATTATTTATGAAATCAATCCCCCTAGAATTTCAAATAAACCAACCATTACTTCAAGATACTTATTTGGTAAATGGAGAATTAAAAAAATGGTCAGGCGAATTCACATCCGTTTTTTCAACCATTTCTTCCACTGCAGATTATGCACCAACACTTTTAGGAAGTATCCCTGCAATGGGCGAAACAGAGGCTGTTGCAGTTACCAAAGCCGCTTTTGATGCTTATGATAACGGACAAGGATTATGGCCAACAATGAAAGTGATTGACCGTATTAAATGCATGCAAAATTTTGTTACACAAATGAAAACTACTCGAAGCGAAGTAGTAAAATTCTTGATGTGGGAAATTGGAAAATCATTATCCGATTCTGAAAAAGAATTTGATAGAACGGTGGATTATATTTATGATACTATTGAAGATTATAAAGAATTGGATCGATCCAATTCTAGATTTACCAAAAGTCAAGGCGTAAATGCTATGGTTCGTCGTGGGCCACTTGGGGTAGTCTTATGCCTCGGACCGTATAATTACCCATTAAACGAAACTTTTTCTTTACTGATTCCTGCAATTATTATGGGAAATACAGTTATTTTTAAACCTGCTAAACATGGTGTTTTACTAATTTCACCTTTACTTGAAGCATTTAGAAGTAGTTTCCCAAAAGGGGTAATTAATATTGTTTATGGTAGAGGTAGAGATGTTGCTTCTCCAATCATGAAATCCGGAAAAGTTGCGGTTTTGGCATTAATAGGAAATAGTAAATCGGCAATTGCTTTACAAGACCAGCATCCAAATAAAAACAGATTGCGTTTAATCTTAGGATTAGAAGCAAAAAATCCTGCTATTATTTTACCCGATGCCGATTTAGATTTGGCTATTCAAGAATGTGTTGCAGGTTCTTTATCCTTTAATGGTCAACGTTGTACGGCATTGAAAATTTTATACGTGCATGAATCCATTGCGGATGAATTCAATAAAAGATTTTCTGAAAAAGTAGATGCTTTACCTTTTGGAAATCCATGGGAAAACGGAGTTTTATTAACTCCATTACCTGAAAAGGAAAAGCCTGCTTATATTCAGGAATTAATTGATGATGCTAAAGATAAAGGTGCTAAAATTATAAATAAAAAAGGCGGACAACATTCGGAGAATTATATTTTTCCTGCTGTTTTGTTTCCAATTAATAAAGAAATGCGCGTGTATCATGAAGAACAATTTGGTCCGGTAGTTCCAATATTGACCTTTAAAGATATTCAAGAACCATTAAATGACATGGCAGAGTCTAATTATGGTCAGCAAGTGAGTTTGTTTGGAAAAGATATAAAAACCCTTGCGCCACTAATTGATACTTTAGTGAATTTAGTTTGTCGTGTAAATTTAAATAGTTCTTGCCAGCGTGGTCCCGATGTGTATCCGTTTACAGGAAGAAAGGATTCGGCTGTAGGTACCTTAAGTATTCATGATGCGCTGCGATCCTTTTCTATTAGGACATTTGTCGCTTCTAAAGATAATGCTTACAATAATGAAATTTTACAAGAATTATTAAATAGCAAAGAATCTAATTTTATCACTACCGATTATATTTTATAAAAAAAAGTCTCCGTTATTGGAGACTTTTTAGTTTTATTGCTTTTTCAATCGGTCTTTAAAAACCTTCTCGAATTTTTCTATTTTTGGTTGGATTACCATTTTGCAATATTGTTGCTCTTTATTATTGTTGTAATAATCTTGGTGGTAATCATCGGCAGGATAAAACTTTTTAAATGCTTCCACCACAGTAACAATTTTACTTGTATAAACATTTTTCGCATTCAATTCTTGTATAATGCTTTCGGCCGCTTTTTTCTGTTCTTCATCCGAATAGAAAATAACCGAACGGTATTGCGTTCCAACATCGGCACCTTGTCGGTTTAAAGTAGTTGGGTCGTGCACGGTAAAAAAGACTTGAAATATTTCGTTCAAATTAGTAATCGTTTTATCGTAAGTAATTTGAACCACTTCGGCATGGCCAGTGCTTCCGGTACAAACTTCTTCGTAACTAGGATTGGCAACCGTTCCTCCAGAAAATCCAGATACTACTGATTTTACTCCTTTTAAATTTTCATAAACTGCTTCCACACACCAGTAACAACCTCCGCCAAGGGTTATAGTTTCTAAATTTCCTTCGGATTTATTAAGCGTTACGCCATCCGGAACAAAATCTAATGAAATGGCATTCATACAATATCTTTTACCTGTTGGCTCTGGACCATCATCAAACAAATGTCCTAAATGGCTGTTGCATCTACCGCAATTAGCTTCCGTGCGTTGCATTCCATAAGAATTATCCGATTTAAAAGTGATGCTTTCTTTGTTATCTTGCTCAAAAAAACTAGGCCAACCGCAACTGCTAGTAAACTTTTGATTGGATTTAAATAATTTATAACCGCAAGCGGCACAATAATAAGTTCCTTTAGTTTCCGAATTCCACATAGTCCCCGTAAAGGCTCTTTCAGTATCGGCTTCCCGCGCTACGGCATACAAATCGGGAGAAAGCACTTTCTTCCAATCGGCATCCGACACGTTTAATTTTGTAGTATCCGTATTCGAATAATAAGGATTCTCAGGTTTGTTAATTACATTTTCCATAGTAGAAGATTTTGACGTTAATTCACTTTTTTTATTCGATTGCCCGCAAGCATTTAAGACGATTAATGGAAGGAGTATCCAGTAGTTAAAGATTTTTTTCATCACACCTTATTTGAATTGATTTACAAATCTACAACAGGAATGCACTACAAAACATCATTTTGATTACCAAAAATCCATCTTTAAGGAAAGTTTAACGGTTGTTGATATTTTAAAATCCAAGTACCAATTCTTTTTTTGTATTTTTGACAAGCATAAAAATTCTATGAAAGAAGAACAAGTAATATTAGTCAACGAAAAAGACGAGCCTATTGGGCTGATGAACAAACTCGAAGCACATGAAAAAGCCGTTTTACATCGCGCTTTTTCGGTTTTTGTATTGAACAGCAAAAACGAAATCATGTTGCAACAACGCGCCCATCAAAAATACCATTCCCCATTGTTGTGGACCAACACCTGTTGCAGTCACCAACGCGCTGGCGAAACCAATATTGGCGCCGGATCGCGAAGACTATTTGAAGAAATGGGATTTGTAACCGAATTAAAGGAACTGTTCCATTTTATCTACAAAGCCCCTTTTGATAATGGTTTGACCGAGCACGAACTAGACCACGTAATGATTGGGTATTACAACGACGAGCCAAAAATAAATCCCGAAGAGGTGGAAAGTTGGAAATGGATGTGCATTGAAGACGTTAGAACCGACATGAAACAAAATCAAGACCTATATACCGTTTGGTTTAAAATAATTTTCGACGAATTTTATCACTATCTCGAAGATCACAAGTTATAGAAGAATTAAAAATTAAAAATTTTTTACGTTAAACCTAGAACCTGCCATAGGCAGAAAATTAGTGTAATAATCCCCAAATAAATTTGTGCAAATTAGTGCAATTCGTGTCAAAAAAACCAATACCCAGCACCCATGAAAGTTACCGTTTCCAGAAAAGCCCACTTTAACGCAGCCCATAGATTATTCCGAAAAGATTGGACCGATGCACAAAACAATCTTGTTTTTGGAAAATGCAACAATCCCAATTTTCACGGGCACAACTACGAGTTAATCGTTTCGGTTACTGGGCCAATTGACCCCGAAACTGGTTTTGTGGTGGATGTTAAGATACTTTCCGACCTCATAAAAAAGCATATTGAAGACGCTTTCGATCATAAAAATCTGAATTTAGACGTTCCAGATTTTGCCGATTTGAACCCAACTGCCGAAAATATCGCCGTTGTAATTTGGAATAAACTCCGCAGTCATATTGCTGCAACCAATGAATTGGAAGTAGTTTTGTATGAAACACCTCGCAATTTTGTAACCTATAAAGGAAATTAAAATGGCACTAAAAGTAGGCGATACGCTTCCCAATTTCACAGCAAAAGACACTAACGGAACTATTTTTGACAGCACCAATTATATTGGAAAACAATCCCTTGTGATTTATTTTTACCCTAAAGACAACACGCCGGGTTGCACCGCAGAGGCTTGTAGTTTTAGAGATAATTATCAAGATTTCAAAGACTTAGGAGCCGAAGTTATAGGCATTAGCGCCGATTCGGTTACTTCCCATTTAAAATTTAAAAGCAAATTCAACCTACCTTTTATTTTGCTTTCCGATGCCGATAAAAAATTACGAAAATTATTTGGCGTAGAAAACTCCCTTATTTTTCTTCCAGGTCGCGAAACTTTTGTAGCCGATAAAAATGGGGTTATCCTTATGATTTTCAATAGCATGTCTAGTAAAATTCATATTGAAAAAGCACTTCAAATTCTTAAAAAAGCATAAATTTATTTTTAAAAGCGAAGCATTTTCTTACTTTTGTAAACCATTTTCCCGCTTTTCGCAATATCTTTTTTGTTTTTAAAGAAAAAACAAAAAAGGATATTTGCTTCAATCGGGGCTAGAGGATGAACATTTTGCCTATTTGTAAACTTATGAAACTATACCCACTACAATTCCAGCCTATATTAAAAGACAGAATATGGGGAGGAACCAAATTAAAAACCTACTTAAACAAACCAATTACTTCTGAAATCACAGGAGAAAGTTGGGAGATTTCAACCGTAGAAAACGATGTTAGCATTATCGCTAATGGAACTTTAAAAGATAAATCGTTAAACGAAATTATTAACGAATCACCTGAGAAAGTACTCGGAACAAAAGTCTACCAACAATTTGGTAAACAATTTCCATTGCTTTTTAAATATCTAGATGCCCGAGAAGATTTATCCATTCAAGTACATCCTAACGATGCATTGGCTAAAAAACGGCATAATTCTTTTGGCAAAACCGAAATGTGGTTTGTAATGCAAGCCGATGCCGATGCTAGGTTAATTGTTGGATTTAAAGAAAAATCATCCCCAGAAGAATATTTGAAAAGTTTAGAAAACAAAACCATTTTATCTATTTTAGATACCAAAGTAGTTCAAAAAGGCGATGTTTTCTTTCTTGAAACAGGTACCGTTCATGCTATTGGAGCAGGAACTGTAATTGCCGAAATTCAGCAAACCTCCGACATTACTTATAGATTATACGATTTTGATAGGGTAGATGCCCAAGGAACTACTCGAGAACTGCACGTAGATTTAGCATTAGATGCAATTAATTATGATGTTGTAGATGCAGAAAAAAAGTATTCTAAAATGGTGAATACTTCCAATGCAGTTGTAGACTGTAACTACTTCACTACTAATTTTATTCCGTTGGATGGTGCTATATCAGTAACCAAAGACGGCCAATCTTTCACGGTTTATATGTGTGTAGAAGGCAGTTTTACCTTGGCTTATCAAGGGGAAGAATACCATTATAAAGTAGGAGATACTGTTTTACTTCCTGCAGAAATTTTGGAGTTTGAAATAAAAGGAAAGGCTTCTGTGTTAGAAATATACATTTCTTAACCAATATTAGAAAGATTATATGTAATTTTGCATCCGAATTATTAAATAAAAGAAAAATGCCAAGTGTTAAAAATTTAAAGAAAGATATCAATTTTGTATTAGGTGATATTATTGAAGCAGTTTATATTCATGAAATGACAAGCGAAGGAAAGCCAACAGATGCTACCAATGCTGTTATAGATGAGGCGATTACTTCTTTCGATGCTTTAATCGTTAAGGTTAATGCTAAAAAAGTAGAAAATAAGAAAGCACATTTTAAACAAATCAATGCAGATTTAGAACAAACTGCTAATCAATTGATTGCTAAAATCAACGCTTTATAATTAAAAAATATTCGAAAAAAGTGTAAATTTATTTTGGAAAACTGAATTTCAATATTATATTTGCACCACTAAAGAGTTGCCAGCGTAGCTCAGTTGGCTAGAGCAGCTGATTTGTAATCAGCAGGTCGTGGGTTCGAGTCCCTCCGCCGGCTCTTAATTTAAGAAAACCGTTTCGTTCACACGAAGCGGTTTTTTAGTTTAAATATAGGTTGCAAAAAAAATCCGTCTTGTAAGATTTACAAGACGGATTTACTTATTTTAAAGGAGTGTATTACTTTCTCTTAATTACTCGTTCTACAGCTTCTACAATAGCTTGATTGTTTAGTTTGTATTTCTCCATCAATTGTTCTGGAGTTCCGCTTTCACCAAACGAATCTTGCACTGCAACAAATTCTTGTGGTCTTGGATTGTTTAATGCTAAGGTTCTAGCAACGCTTTCTCCTAATCCGCCAAGGATATTGTGCTCTTCGGCAGTAACTACACAACCAGTTTTAGCAACCGATTTTAATATAGCCTCTTCATCCAAAGGTTTGATTGTATGAATATTGATTACTTCTGCAGATATTCCTTTTGCTTCCAAAGCTTCTGCAGCAATTAATGCTTCCCAAACTAAATGCCCGGTAGCAATTATAGTTACATCGGTTCCTTCATTTAGCAAAATTGCTTTTCCAATTACGAAAGGCTCGTCAGATGGCATAAAGTTAGGTACTACTGGTCGACCAAAACGTAAGTAAACAGGACCTTGGTGGTCTGCAATTGCCAATGTAGCCGCTTTGGTTTGGTTGTAATCGCAAGTATTGATTACCGTCATTCCTGGAAGCATTTTCATCAAACCAATATCTTCTAATATTTGGTGTGTTGCTCCATCTTCTCCTAGTGTTAAACCAGCATGTGAAGCACAAATTTTTACATTTTTATCCGAATAAGCAACCGATTGGCGAATTTGATCGTAAACTCTACCAGTTGAAAAGTTTGCGAAGGTTCCAGTAAAAGGAATTTTTCCACCAATAGTCAATCCAGCAGCAATTCCAATCATGTTGGCTTCTGCAATTCCAATTTGGAAAAAACGTTCTGGGTGATTTTTTTTGAAATCGTCAAATTTTAATGAACCAATTAAATCGGCGCATAAAGCAACAACGTTTTCATTTTTTTGTCCTAATTCGGTCATTCCTGCACCAAATCCCGAACGGGTATCTTTACTTCCTGTGTTTGTATATTTTTTCATTTTTTATAGCTGTAAGCTTTAGGCTATAGGCAGTAGGTTTAAAGCATACGGCTTATAGCATAGAGCATTTAATAATCTCCTAAAGTTTCTGGGTTTTGTTCTAATGCTTTTGCTAATTGCTCGTCGTTGGGCGCTTTACCATGCCAAGCATGAGTATGCATCATGTAGTCAACACCATTCCCCATTTCGGTATGTAATAAAACACAAACTGGTTTTCCTTTTCCAGTTCTTGCTTTGGCTTCGCTCATTCCGGTAAGAATTGCTTCAAGATTGTTTCCTTTAGCAATTTCTAAAACGTCCCAACCGAATGCTTCAAATTTAGCGCGAACGCTTCCCATGTTTAAAACCTCATCCGTAGAACCATCAATTTGTTTTCCGTTTAAATCTACGGTAGCAATTAAGGTATCTATTTTTTTTGCAGCGGCATACATGATGGCTTCCCAGTTTTGGCCTTCTTGCAATTCGCCATCGCCAGTAAGTGCATAAACTAAATGATTGTCGTTGTTTAGTTTTTTTGCTTGAGCAGCACCAATAGCAACCGATAATCCTTGACCTAAAGATCCAGAAGCAATTCTAATTCCTGGAAGACCTTCGTGGGTAGTTGGGTGTCCTTGTAAACGCGTGTTTAACTTTCTAAAGGTAGCCAATTCTGCTACCGGAAAGTATCCGCTTCGAGCTAAAACGCTATAAAAAACAGGAGAAATATGACCGTTAGAAAGAAAGAATAAATCTTCACCAATTCCGTTCATATCAAAACCTTCTTTGCGGGTTAGGATGTTTTGGTACAAGGCTACTAAAAATTCGGTACAGCCTAAAGAACCTCCGGGATGACCTGAATTTACTGCATGAACCATTCGAAGGATGTCTCTTCGTACTTGCGTTGTGAAATCTTGTAGTTGTTTAATGTCAGACATTTTGTGTAGTTAAAAATTATAATGCGTCAAAGATAGGATTTTTAGATAATAGATGGTAGACAAATAGATAATAGACTTTTGAAAAGTTATTAAGATAAACGAAAAAAGTCCTAAACGAATAGGACTTTTAAAAATTGTATATTTTAGAGGTTTTACCCAACCAACTTAGCAATTCCAAATGCTGCTGCTGCTGCAACAAGACCAATTGCGGTAACTTTTAACGCTCCTTTTATAGGTGGTTGGCCTGTTACTTTGCTTTTGAAATAACCAAAAACAAAAAGACAAACAGTTGTGATTATGGCAGAAACTACCAGTCCTTCTTTTGGGGTTTCGGTAAAAAAGTAGGCGGATAGAGGCAATAGTCCACCAACAAAATAAGCAATACCAATAGTTAATGCGCTATTTTTAAATCTGTTGGAAGAAACATTCCTGTGTAGTAATCATAAATATGAAGCAACCTAAATTAAAAAATAACCTTTGACAATGACCACCATTTGCTAAAGATTAAAAGTCCAAGCGAATAGAGATTAAATTTTAAAAATTTGTATTTATAATTTATTTTTATTTAATTTACATAAGTTATATTATTTTAACAAATTACCTTAATTGTTTTTTTGTAAAAAAAAATCATCTTAGAACCTTCTAGGACAGGAATGTCAATGCCTGAAATAAGTAGACTTTTTAATTTACATAGAATGTTATGAAGAAAAAATTACTTAAAAAAAGGTATTTAATTGTGCTTTTATATACTATTGCAACATCTGTAATGATGCAAGCGCAAATCTGGACTCAAAAGTCAACTGGATTTCCAACAGGAGATATTGCTTTTCACACTTCTATTGCTAACGATAATGTTATTTGGACAATTACCTATCAGAGCAATCCCACACAGCAATTTTCAAAATCTATTGATGGAGGAAATACATGGACAGCAGGCTCTTTTGGATTGCCAAATACTTTTATTCCTTTTGGAATAACAGCTAGATCGGCTACAAAAGCATGGATGTGTGGACATGATGGAAATAATCATGCTAATACTGGAGTTTATGTAACGGTAGATGGAGGAACAACATGGACTAAACAAGTTACAGCACTTTTTAATGATGCAAACTCTTATCCTGACAACATTCGTTTTTTTGATGATAATAATGGAATTGTTCAAGGAGACCCAATTGCAGGTGGTTCATTCGAAATATATAAAACGTCAGACGCAGGCATAACTTGGGTTAGAGTACCTAATGCTAACTTACCAACATGCCTTGCGGGTGAATTTGGAACAGATGGCTTGTTTGATGCCACTCCTGATGGAAGTACTTTATGGTTTGCTAGCACTTCAGGGACAACATGGTTAAACAGACTATACAAATCAGTTGATTATGGTACTACATGGACTGTTGCAGATTTATCAGTTAGTATCCCTTTTTCTTTTACTTTTAAAAATGCTACTACTGGTTATATTGTTGGTAGAGTAGGAAGTGTTTTAAGTGTCTTAAAAACCGTAGACGGTGGCACAACATTTAGTAATATAACAACAACAGCAAGTGGTCTACCTAGTTTATCTGGTCCGCCAATTGTTAAAGTTATTCCAAACACAAATACATTAATTTATGCTGAAGCTGGAACTATTGGTCGTACCTATTTTAATAATAATCCAGATTCTGAAGTTGGCATCTATTTGGTAATCAAACTAAAAAGATTTATAGTTTAGAATTTGCCAATACTACTACTGGTTTTGGAGGAACCACCAGCGATAATCCTACAACTGGCGGAATATATAAATTTAATACTTTCCCTATTATATCTTTAGTTACAGATAGCAATAATCTATCAACACAGTTTACAGGATCTAGTTGGGTTAACAATGGAAATTATGATTATCCAATGAGTACTTTAGATGGTATTAATTATATTATTAGTAGTGTTTTTTTAACTGGTGTTTCAACTGCATCTGGAAACTCTACCCCTTATTGGGTTAAATTTAGACAAGCAAATTCATGGACGACTAATTGGGGTAGTAGTGCTTTTCCGTCAGGCACAGGTGTTCAAAATGGAGACAATATTAACGTAACCATTCCAGGAACATACAGTGTTAGTTTTAATATTCAGACAGGAGTTTATTTGTTTACTTTACTTGCACCAGCACCAGTAATTTCAATTGTTTCAACTGCATTAGGAACTACTTCATGGTCAAATGATATAGATTTAACTTTGACAGATGGCGTTAATTATTCTTTATTTGCTTACAGTTTACCATCAGGAGAATTAAAATTCCGTCAAGATCATGGTTGGTTAATAAATTGGGGAGGCAATACATTCCCATCTGGGGCAGGAGTTGGAGGAGGTAATAATATCGTAACAACAGCAGGAGTTTATAATATATTGTTAAACCGATTAACATTCGCCTATTCATTTACTCCTACTTTAAATGTTGCTCAACAAAATCAGTTAAAATTAGAACTATATCCAAATCCTTCTGCATCATTGTTGAATATTCAAACCCCTAACAACATTAGGATTGAAAAGATAATAATTTCTGATTTAAATGGGAAAATTGTTATAGAAAAAACTCAAAACACTAACCAAGTTACTATTGATAAACTATCTGCTGGCTTATATATTATTCAAGTATTTTCTGGTGAGGAGAAGTTACAATCTAAATTTATAAAAGAATAAACGTTATTTTGTTTAGTCCAAAAAAAACCATCAAAAATACTTTGATGGTTTTTTTATTTTCAATTTTCATTAGATTTATTGCTATAATTATACAGTTTGAGTTTAAATTTACTGAATTACGCGGCAACTTAATTTGAGCCCAAGCGAAGTCGAGGAGCAATTATTAAACTCAAACTTAGTAGTAATTTCAAAAGTAAAATGAATTATTTTAATTTTTAAAAGCAACTCAAATTTTTGCTACCCAACCAACTTCGCAATTCCAAACGCTGCTGCTGCAGCAACAAGGCCAATTGCAGTAACTTTTAACGCTCCTTTTATAGGAGGTTGGCCTGTAACTTTGCTTTTGAAATAGCCAAAAACAAAAAGACAAAGTGTTGTAATAATAGCAGAAACTACCAATCCTTCTTTTGGTGTTTCAGTAAAAAAGTAGGCAGATAGAGGTAAAAGACCACCAACAAAATAAGCAATACCAATAGTTAAAGCACTATTTCTTGCTCTTTTAGGATGTGGTTCTTCTAAACCTAATTCAAATTTCATCATGAAATCGACCCATTTTTTCTTGTCTTTAGATAGTTGATTTGCCAATAAAGTTTGTCCTGCTTCATCAATTCCATAATCAGCAAAGATTTCTTTTACTTCATCAATTTCCTTTTGATGGTAATTATCCACTTCAAAATATTCTCTTTTTAACTCACTTTCATAATGTTCTTGTTCGGTTTTACCAGCAAGGTAACCACCCAATCCCATGGCAATACAACCTGCAACAATTTCGGCAATACCAGCAGTAATTACAATAGCATTACTATCAACAGCACCACTTAAACCGGCCGCAAGTGCAAACGGCACGGTTAATCCATCGCTCATCCCGATTACCATATCGGTTATAAATTCGGAACTTTTTAAATGTTCTTCTTTATAAATTATTTCATCACTCATCGGCTTTATTTTTAAGTTTCATTAATAATGTATAGGCACCTTTGGTAACAATAGAATTTTTAGTCAATTGCTCATTATCTAAAATTTCAATAAATCCATTTTCAGAATTACCGGTTTTTACCTCGGTCATTTGAAATTGATTTTTATTTACTACTACAAATATATATTCTTTTCCTTCAAAATTCACCACTGCGTCTTTCGGAAGTGTTAAAGCATTCTCACTTTTTACATTAATCTCTGCATTCATGTACATTCCAGGCAATAATGTTTTGTCGTAATTTTCAAAATGACAATGTACATCTGCCGAATGGTCTTCAATAGATAAATCTTTACTTATCAAAAGAATTTCGCAAGTATGTTTTATATCCGGCTGATTGTTGGTGTAGGCCACCAATTTTTGACCAATGGCTAATTTTGTGATGTCTTTTTCAAATATTTTTAAGTTCAAATGAATATCCGATGGGTTTATTAATTCAAATAAAACGTCGGACGGATTCACATATTTTCCAATATTTACATTTACTTTTGATACAAAACCATTTATTGGCGCATAAATATTGACGCTTTTAGAAATATTTTTTTCCGAAAGCGAATTCGGATTTACACTAATCAAACGCAGTTTTTCTGCCAAAGCACTTAACGTAATTCTTAAGGTTTTGTATTCGGCATCGGCTTGTTGGTAAACTTTGTCGCTACTTGCCTGACTTTGATTCAGTTCTTTTTGACGTTGGTATTCTTTTTCAGCAAAATACAATTTCGATTTTGTAGTTAAATAATCCTGTTGCAATTGCACATATTGTTGGTCTTCCATAGTAGCAATAACTTCTCCTTTTGCAATATGTAAGCCTGGTAATAATTTGGTTGAGGTTAAATAACCCCCAAGCGGCATGCTTACCGAAACCATATTTTGTGGTGGAACATCAATTTTTCCAGTTACTTTTAAGATAGACGAAATACTCTTTTTTTCTAGTTGTCCAGTTTCGATGGTGGCATTTTTTAATTGTGCGTCGGTGATGGAAACTAAATTTGCATTTGCAGAAGTTTCCAAAGGTTGTTCTTCTTTTTTGGAATTACAGCCACTAAGAAGCACCATCAGACATGAAATTATAAATATATTTTTCATTTTTATTGTTTTGAAGTAAGGTAATTAAGTTGAATAATTATTTCGTTTTGATGAATTACAGTATCAATATAGTTGCTTTTAATAGTGATGCTTTGGTTGGCAAGTAGTACCCAATCCAGATAATTAATGTCTCCATTATAGAACTGTTTGTTGGCAGTTTCAATGATAATTTTAGCATTTGGAAGTGCTGTTTTTTCAAAATAATCTAGTTTTTCTAGATCACTTTGGTATTGGGAAATTGCGTTTTGAAATTGCGTCTGAAGTACTAATTTTTCTCTTTGGTATTCGTTTTCAGAAATGCTTTCTCCTATTTTGGATGCTGCTATTTTTGCTTTTTGAGAACCTCCAAATAACGGAATTCCAAGTCCTATTTGACCCGATTGAAACCGAGTAGATTTATCATAAACCACATCGTTAGCGCCAGTACCAGTGATGGAAGTGTTGTTGTAACCAAGAGTTAAACTGGGTAATAATTTCGATTTTTCTAATTTAGTCGAAGCCAAACTCACTTTCTTCTGCTGTTCCAAAATTTTAAGATTTGGATGTTGTGTCACCAAAGTACTATCGATAGTTTTATCTAAAGATAATTTCAAATCAACTATTTTTGGAATAAAATCACTTTCGGAATTTAACAGCAATTGAAACTGACTTTTCACCATTTCCTTCTCTTGGTGCAACTGAATCAATTGCAGAAGAATGTTGCCACGTTGGGTTTCGGCAGTAGTTTTTTCCAGAATATTACTTTCTCCTTTTTGGAATCGCAAATTGGCTTTCTTTTGAAATTCTAAAAATATAGTGTCACTTTTTTGCAATAGTTTTTCTTTTTCATACAAATAAACCAAAGTATAGAAACTATGCGAAACTGCTTTTTTAAGTTCGGATTCTTTCATCGCCACGTTTAAAGTTGCCGTTTGCCATTCTTCTTTAAATAGTTTTTTTTGTCGACTATACACCGTTGGAAAATTGAAGGATTGCGAAATTCCAACACGATTGTCATTGTAAAAACTATTTATCTGACCATAATCAGCAATGATATTTGTTGTAGGAAGATTGGTCGTCGATTTAATTAATTTCTGCTGATAATCGGCTTTTAATCGGTCACTTTTAAGGCTTGAATTATTTTTCAATGCAGTTTCTATTGCAGTTTGTAAAGTTATAGGTGTTTGCGCATTTGCATTAGAAAAGGAAAGGGAAACCAGAAGAATCACTATTGTAGCACTTTTTTTGAATGGATTCAAATTAACCCCTTTTTCAAAAATAACATATAAAATTGGTAGCACAAATAGCGTTAAAAAAGTGGCTATCATCAAGCCTCCAATTACCACAGTTGCTAACGGACGTTGCACTTCGGCACCTGCGCCATTGCTTACCGCCATTGGTAAAAATCCTAAAGATGCTACAAATGCAGTCATTAATACGGGACGCAAACGTACTTTGGTTCCCATTAAAACAATTCGATGTAAATCAGTCATTCCTTCCGATTTTAATTGGTTAAACTCCGAAATCAATACAATTCCGTTCAATACTGCGACTCCAAATAATGCTATAAATCCAACTCCTGCGCTGATGCTAAAAGGCATTCCGCGTAATGCCAAAAAGAATATTCCTCCAATGGCCGAAAGCGGAATTGCAGAATAAATTAGCAATCCGTGTTTCACCGAATTAAAAGCAAAAAACAACAATAAAAATATTAGGAACAACGACACCGGAACGGCAATCATTAAGCGATCTTTGGCTTTGTTTAAGTTTTCAAATGCACCGCCATAAGTAGTATAATAACCTGCAGGATATTTAATTTGTTTGTCGGCTTTTTCTTGCAATTCGTTTACAATGCTTTGCACATCGCGACCTCTAACATTAAAACCAACAACAATTCTACGTTTAGCATCTTCTCGTTGTATTTGATTCGGACCATTTTTAATTTCCACATTAGCCAATTGCGATAGCGGAATTTGTGTTCCTTGCGGCGTCGGAATTAATAAATTCTGAACGTCTTCAATATCTTTTCTTTGGTTGTTGTTGAGACGAACCACTAAATCAAATCGTTTTTCTCCTTCAAAAACCAATCCCGTGCTTTGACCTGCAAAGGCAGTATTAATCACTTTATTGATGTCATCAATAGTAAGATGGTATTGGGCAATTATGTTTCGGTTGTATTCAATTACCACTTGAGGCATTCCAGTAACTGGCTCAATATATAGGTTTTGTGTTCCTTTAACAGTATTTACAATTTTACCTAATTTTTGAGCGTATAAAGCCAAAGTATCTAGGTTTTCACCAAATATTTTACAAACAACATCTTGTCGGGCACCTGTCATTAATTCGTTAAAACGCATCTGCACCGGATATTGAAATCCAGCTGTAATTCCGGGAACATTTTCTAGAGCTTTACCCATTTTAGCAGCCATTTCATCAAAAGTTTTTGCCGATGTCCATTCGTGTTTGTCTTTCATTACCACAATCATATCGCTGGCATCCATCGCCATTGGATCGGTTGGAACTTCACCGCTACCTATTTTGGTAACCACTTTTTCAACTTCTGGAAATTGTGTTTTTAATATGTGCGCTGCTTTTTGGGTACTTTCAATAGTCGTATTCAAATTACTTCCAGTAAGCACTCTGGTATCTACAGCAAAATCGCCTTCTTCTAAAGCAGGAATAAATTCACCGCCCAAAGTTGTTAAAGTAATTACTGCTAGAATAAACAAGGTAACCACCGTAGAGATTACTATTTTAGGATAATTTAATATTTTTTGTAGTAAATGTTGGTATCTCATTTCAACTTTTATCATTAATCTATCCGAAAGATTTGGCTCGTGTTTTACTTTTTTACTCAAAAATAAAGCACTCATCATCGGGATGTATGTCAACGATAAAATGAACGCACCTAATAAAGCAAAAGCAACGGTTTGTGCCATTGGTTTAAACATTTTTCCTTCAATTCCTTGTAAAGTAAAAATGGGAAGGTATACTATTAAAATAATAATTTGACCAAAAACCGCACTGTTCATCATTTTGCTAGCCGAAGTTTGCACTTCTTTATCCATTTTCTTTTGAGATAACTCATTTTCATTTTTGAGTTTTTTACTATGGCTTAATTGGTGCATTACAGCCTCTACAATAATGACGGCACCATCTACAATTAGCCCGAAATCGAGAGCACCTAAACTCATAAGGTTTCCGCTTACACCAAATAGATTCATCATAATTATAGCAAATAACATCGCTAACGGAATAACCGATGCCACTAATAATCCGGCTCTGAAATTCCCAAGGAAAACTACTAAAACGAAGATTACAATTAAGGCTCCTTCTAATAAGTTTTTTTCTACAGTTCCAATGGCGTTATTTACCATTTTGGTTCGGTCTAGAAAAGGTTCAATAACTACACCTTCGGGCAATGTTTTCTGAATTAAGGCTACCCGTTCTTTTACATTTTTAACAACATCACTACTATTGGCACCTTTTAGCATCATTACTACGGCACCAGAAACTTCCCCTTGATCATTATACGTCATCGCTCCATATCGAGTGGCAAATCCAATTTTAACTTCCGCAACATCTCTAATAAAAAGTGGCGTTCCGCTTGCAGTAGATTTGATAGCAATATTTTCAATATCTTCCACTTTACCAATCAACCCTTCGCTTCTTATAAACAAAGAAGTTGCTCCTTTTTCAATATAAGATCCACCAGTATTTTGGTTGTTTTTTTCTACTGCTGTAAATACATCGCTGATGGTTAATCCGTACGATTGCAGTTTGTTAGGATTAATTGCAATTTCATATTGTTTCAACTTCCCACCAAAACTACTTACCTCGGCAACTCCTTTTACGCCAAGTAATTGTCTCCGAACGATCCAATCTTGAATGGTTCGTAATTCGGTTTCGTTGTATTTTTTTTCATACCCTTTTTTAGGTCGAACCACATATTGGTAAATTTCTCCAAGACCAGTAGAAACAGGCCCAAGTTCGGGAGATCCAATGCCTTGTGGGATTTGAGTTTGCACTTTCTGAAGTCGTTCTGCAACTTGTTGTCTAGCCCAATAAACATCGGTTTCATCGTCAAAAACCATGGTAACTAAAGACAATCCGAAGCGCGAAAAACTTCTAATTTCTTTTAATCCAGAAATATTATTATTGGCTTGTTCTATAGGAAAAGTAACCAACCGTTCAATATCGGTTGCACCAAAAGAAGGAGCAATGGTAATAACTTGAACTTGATTGTTGGTAATATCTGGAACAGCATCAATTGGTAATTTGGTAACTTGGTAGATACCATAAAAAAGCAAAACAAGGGTAAACAATCCAACTATGAGTTTATTCTTAATAGAAAACTCAATTATTTTATTTAGCATAGAATTTTTTAATTAATTTTTGAATTCATTAAATACATAAAGTTACAAATGCAGAAGCATTTGAAAAAATTATTAAAACGAAAAAAATTAACTAAATTTTGGTGGCTGCCAAATAGATTTTAAAAAAGTAGAATTGGTAAAACGAGGGTAATATTTGCTTATAACTTTCTCTTCAGAAGTAAGAAGAATAGTGTTAAAACAATATTTCTGTTCGGGTAAAAGAGTAATATGATTGGAACTATTGCAAGTGTCTAAAGTTTTAAACGGCAATTTAGAATCTTTGTCGTAATCGGCATCTTTTACATCTCCATTAGCATAATGAATACAAAGAAATTTCCAAAGCGTAATAGATTTGTCTTTTTGCTGGTGCTCGGAAAAATGTTCTACCAAAGCGGGGAACTTCAATAACTGATGCAATTCAGTAGTTGAAATTAGATAGAGTGATAAAAATGTTAAGGCAATGATCCTTTTCATATTTAATCAATTTTTTATACTTTGTATGTTGCAAATTTACTCAATTATTAAATACCTTATTTTTTATTTGGATATATTTAATCTATTCTTAAGTATGTAATATTTATAGAAGCTTCATTTTAGAAGTATCTGTTAAATTAAAGTTTAAAACCCGAAACCTAAAATCTAAATAATTTATATTTGCCAACTGAAAATGCCTATATGATATTCGATTTATTACAAAAAGACCCAAATTCTAAAGCCAGAGCCGGAAAAATAACTACCGATCACGGAGTTATTGAAACCCCTATATTCATGCCCGTTGGAACCGTTGCTTCTGTGAAAGGAGTACACCAACGCGAGTTGAAAGAAGAAATTAATCCGGATATTATTCTTGGAAATACCTACCATTTATATCTTCGTCCGCAAACCGAAATTCTTGAAAAAGCAGGAGGATTGCACAAGTTTATGAATTGGGATCGAAATATATTAACCGATTCTGGAGGGTACCAAGTGTACTCTCTTTCGGCAAATAGAAAAATTAAAGAAGAAGGAGTAAAGTTCAAATCGCATATTGACGGTTCGTACCACTTTTTTACTCCCGAAAATGTAATGGAAATTCAACGAACTATTGGTGCTGACATCATCATGGCGTTTGATGAATGCACACCTTATCCATGCGATTATCGTTACGCGCAACGTTCTATGAAAATGACGCACCGTTGGTTGGATCGTTGTATCAAGCATTTGGAAAAAGTTCCTACTAAATATGGTTTTGACCAAACTTTTTTTCCAATTGTACAGGGAAGCACTTATAAAGATTTACGAATGCAATCGGCAGAATATATTGCCAATTCTGGTCAGCAAGGAAACGCTATTGGCGGACTATCCGTAGGGGAGCCTGCTGAAGAAATGTATGCCATGACCGAAATTGTTTGTGATATACTTCCAGAAGAAAAACCTCGATATTTAATGGGGGTAGGAACTCCAATTAATATTTTAGAAAATATTGCACTTGGTGTAGATATGTTCGATTGTGTGATGCCAACACGTAACGCCCGAAACGGAATGTTATTTACGGCACACGGAACCATTAACATTAAAAATAAAAAATGGGAAGATGATTTTTCTCCAATTGATGAAATGGCAATTACCTTCGTAGATACTGAATATACTAAGGCTTACCTTCGACATTTATTTGCTGCTAATGAGTACTTGGGAAAACAAATTGCAACCATTCACAACCTTGGTTTTTATATGTGGTTGGTTCGTGAAGCTAGAAAACATATCTTAGCAGGAGATTTTAGAGTTTGGAAAGAAATGATGGTCAAACAAATGAGTCAAAGACTTTAACAGTTAATAGTTTTTGGTTTTGAGTTACGAGTTAACCATGAACCACAAACCATAAACCATAAACCTTTATTAATGCTGACAATTTTAGATAAGTACATATTAAAACGATATTTAAGCACTTTTACAGTGATGATATTGATGTTTATTCCCATCGGAATAACCATTGATATTTCTGAAAAAGTGAATAAAATGATTGAAAATAAGGTGCCTCTTGCAGCAATTGCGCAGTATTATTTAGATTTCACTATTTATTTTGCAAATCTACTTTTTCCTATTTTCTTGTTTTTATCTATTATTTGGTTTACTTCCCAGTTAGCCAATAAAACAGAAATTATTGCCATTTTAAGTTCTGGAATATCCTTTACCCGATTTTTACGACCTTACATTATTGGTGCAACTTTTGTGTCTATTTTTGCTTTGTTAATGGGTTTTTTCTTAGTACCTAAAGCAAGTGACGGATTTAAAAACTTTAGATACATGTACCTTATTGGTAATGGTCAAAACGAGATGCGGGATAATTCCGATGTGTACCGTCAGATTAATAAAGACGAATATATTTATGTAAGCAATTACAATTCCGTATCTAAAATGGGTTTCAATTTTTCTATGGAAAAATTTGAAAAAGATAAACTGAAATATAAAGTTACTGCCAACAGCATTAAATGGAACCCAAAAGACAGTAGTTATACCTTAAATAATTATACTAAAAGAAAAGTGGGTGCTCTAGGCGATATTATTGAAACAAATCCAAAAAAAGATACTATTTTTAAATTTGATTTAGAAGATTTAACCCCGGTAGTTTATATTGCAGAGACGTTACCTTACAACAAATTACTCCGATTTATTGAAAAAGAACGCCAAAGAGGCTCTACCAATATCAATGTATATTTGGTGGTTTTGTATAAAAAATACTCCATTCCAATTTCGGCATTTATTTTAACGATAATTGCGGTTGCAGTTTCTTCCATGAAACGTCGTGGCGGAATGGGAATTAATCTTGCAATCGGAATTTTATTAGCCTTTGCTTATGTTTTCTTAGATAAAGTCTTTGGGGTTTTAGCCGAAAAATCTACCTATCCACCAATAATTGCTGTTTGGTTTCCAAATATTGTATTTGGAATCTTAGCAATATTTTTACTCCGAAATGCTAAGCGATAACGCCAAAAGTTACTTGCATCTCCATTGGATAGTCTTCATCTGGGGATTTACTGCGGTTTTGGGTCGCTTAATTACTTTAGATGCTCTTCCTTTAGTTTGGTTTAGAATGCTATTTGCAGTAATATTTATTTTAATATATATTAAAATAAACAAAATTTCAATTAAACTCCCTAGAAAAGTACTTCTAAAATTTTTAGTTGCAGGGCTAGTAATTGCATTGCATTGGTTTACTTTTTTTAGAGCCATTAAAGTTTCTAATGTTTCTATAACCCTTGCCTGTTTATCTACGGGAGCTTTTTTTGCTTCTATTATTGAACCAATTTTCTTTAGAAAAAAAGTGATTTGGTATGAAATTTTCTTCGGATTAATAGTAGTTTTCGGACTGACTATTATCTTTAATGTAGAAGGAAAATACATGGAAGGTATAATTCTAGCGCTAATTTCTGCATTCCTTTCTGCTTCTTTCGCAGTGATAAACAGTAAGTTTGTAAAAGACTACGAACCAACAATTATTTCCTTTTACGAATTGCTGGGAGGCGCCCTTTTCTTCTCTATTTTTATATTGGGTACTTCTGGTTTTGATACAAAGTTTTTCCAACTCACGTCTCATGACTTTATGTATCTTATGATACTAAGCTCTGTGTGTACCGCTTATGCTTTTATCGCTTCTACGGCAGTAATGAAATTTTTAAGTCCTTATACGGTAATGCTTACCATCAATTTAGAGCCTATATACGGAATTTTATTAGCCGTTTTAATCTTTAAAGATAAAGAACAAATGAGTCCTGCTTTTTACGTTGGGGCAGCAGTAATATTAATTACCGTAATTTTAAATGGAATTATAAAAGCAAGACATAAAGCTAGTTAACTTTATTTTTACAACTTATAACATAAAATTCCTTTTACAGAACATTTTAAATTTTATATTTGTAGCTTGAATTTTAATTAAAATGCACCAAAACTATGGAATACTTAGATTTTGAGCTTCCTATAAAAGAATTAGAAGACCAATTAGACAAATGTGAAATCATTGGTTTGGAATCGGATGTAGATGTTACTAACACCTGCAAACAAATAGAGAAGAAATTAGAAGAAACTAAACGTAAAATATACAAGAATTTAACGGCTTGGCAACGAGTACAATTATCTCGTCATCCTAATAGACCGTATACTTTAGACTATATTAATGCTATTTGTGGAGATTCGTTTTTAGAACTTTTTGGAGACAGAGGGTTTAAAGACGACAAAGCAATGATTGGTGGATTAGGTAAAATTGACGGACAATCGTTTATGATTGTTGGTCAACAAAAAGGGTATAATACTAAAACCCGTCAGTACCGAAATTTTGGTATGGCTAATCCAGAAGGTTATAGAAAAGCTTTGCGATTGATGAAAATGGCCGAAAAATTTGGTATTCCTGTCGTAACTTTTATAGATACTCCAGGTGCTTATCCAGGTTTAGAAGCAGAAGAAAGAGGTCAAGGAGAAGCTATTGCTAGAAATATTTTAGAAATGTGTCGTCTTAAAGTGCCAATTATTTGTGTGATTGTTGGTGAAGGTGCATCAGGAGGTGCATTAGGAATAGGCGTTGGTGATAAAGTTTTAATGATGGAAAACACTTGGTATTCTGTTATTTCTCCCGAATCTTGTTCTTCTATCCTTTGGAAAAGTTGGGAATATAAAGAACAAGCTGCCGAAGCATTAAAACTGACTTCTGCCGATATGAAAAAACAAAAATTAGTTGACGATATCATACCTGAACCACTTGGAGGAGCACATTATGACAGAGATACAACTTTTAAAACAGTGCAACAATACATCACCAAATCGTTTAACGAATTAAAAGATTTATCAACATCCAAGTTATTGGAGCAAAGGATGGATAAATACAGTAAAATGGGCGAATATAAGGAGTAAATTCCTACAAAATACTTAAAATCCGAAGCCCTATGGTTTCGGATTTTTTTTTGGTTGTCAACAAAAAACAGATACTTATTAACAATATTTAGTAATAACTAAACTTTAATTAAAATAAAGAATTGGTTACTTTCGCTTCATGGAAAATCTCAAAAATATAAACCCAGTAAGAGTAGATAAAACTACTATTATCAATCTTGAAAAAGGAAAACTCCCTCCACAAGCCCTCGATCTTGAGGAAGCAGTTTTGGGTGCGATGATGATTGATAAAAAAGGGGTAGATGAGGTTATTGATATTTTACAATCGGATGCATTTTATAAGGATGCTCACAAACATATTTTTGAAGCCATTTTTCAGTTATTCACAGATTCGCAACCTATTGACTTATTAACAGTTTCGGCTCAGTTAAAAAAGAATGCTAAATTAGAATTAGCAGGTGGTGATTTTTATCTAATCCAACTTACCCAAAAGATTGCTTCTTCGGCACATATTGAATTTCACTCTAGAATTATTTTACAAAAATATATTCAGCGAAGTTTAATTAGAATATCTTCTGAAATTATTGAAGAATCCTATGATGAAACTACCGATGTTTTTGATTTATTGGATAAAGCGGAAACTAAATTATACGAAGTAACACAAGGAAATATTAAACGAAGTTCGGAAACGGCACAAAGTTTGGTAATTCAGGCTAAAAAACGAATTGAAGAAATTGCTAATAAAGAAGGATTATCCGGAATTGCAACTGGTTTCGAAAAGCTAGATAAAATCACCTCAGGTTGGCAACCATCTGATTTAGTGATTATAGCAGCTAGACCGGGGATGGGAAAATGTTTAGGAAAAGGTACCAAAGTATTGATGTATGATGGAACCTTAAAAAATGTAGAAGATATTATAGAAAATGAACTCTTAATGGGAGATGATTCTACTCCAAGAAAAGTTCTTTCTATTGCTAGAGGTCAAGAAAAAATGTATTGGATTCATCAAAATAAAGCAATGTCTTATCGTGTAAACGAAAGCCATATTTTATCTTTGAAAAGAAGTAGAAACGAGGGAAGTTATACCAAAGGGGAGGTTTTAAATATTTCCGTAAAGGATTATTTAGAAAAATCCGATAAGTTTAAATCTAATTATAAAGGTTACAAAGTTGGTGTAGAATTTGAAGAAAAATCACTTCCATTAGAGCCATACTATTTAGGGTTATGGCTAGGAGATGGACACTCCTATAGCCAAAGAATTACTAATGTAGATCCTGAAATTATAGAATATCTTAATGAATATGCCACCCAATTGCAAAGTGAATTGGTAGTGTATTCTCAAGAAAATAGAACTAATAATTATTCTATCGTAAATAGAAATAAATTTAGTTCTGAAGAATTCAATACTTGCATTCAAACCGAATTGCGAAATTTGGGTTTAATTCAAAACAAACATATACCGAACCAATATATTACAAATTCTACAAGTAAAAGACTACATTTATTGGCCGGAATAATAGATGCAGATGGCTATTATACTTCTGATTTTAATTGTTTTGAAATTGTTCAAAAGAACGAAGGTTTATTAAAACAAATAAAATTTCTTTGTGATTCTTTGGGTTTTAGAACTTCCATCCGCAAGAAAAAAACATCTATTAAATCTACAGGTTTTGAAGGAGAAGCTTTTCGTTTGCGAATATTTGGAAATTTAAATACTATTCCAACAAAAGTAGAACGTAAAAAAGCTCGTGAGTGGAAATCAAAAGTAGATTGGAAAGTTACCGGAATTAAAGTAGAATTAGACAAAGTTGATGATTATTATGGTTTTGAAATAGACGGAAATCGTTTATTTCTTCTAGAAGATTGTACTGTAACGCATAATACAGCTTTTGTACTTTCCATGGCTAGAAATATAGCAATAGATTTTGGTCATCCAGTAGCCTTATTTTCATTAGAGATGTCTTCGGTTCAGTTGATTACTCGTTTGATTTCATCCGAAACAGGTTTGTCATCTGAGAAATTAAGAACTGGTAAATTAGAAAAACACGAATGGGAACAACTTTCCGTTAAGGTAAAAGATCTTGAAAAAGCACCTTTATTTATTGATGATTCCCCTTCACTTTCTATTTTCGATTTACGTGCCAAAGCCAGACGTTTGGCTTCCCAACACGGTATCAAACTTATTATTGTAGATTACCTTCAATTAATGACAGCCGGAGGAAACGGTAAAGGTGGAGGAAATAGAGAGCAAGAAATTTCTACTATTTCTCGAAATTTGAAAGCATTGGCTAAAGAACTAGAAGTTCCCGTTATCGCATTATCCCAATTATCGCGTGCGGTTGAAACTCGTGGATCAAGTAAACGTCCATTACTTTCCGACTTACGGGAATCGGGAGCGATTGAGCAAGATGCCGATATTGTTTCGTTTATTTATCGTCCAGAATACTACAAAATTGAAGAGTGGGATGACGAAGAACAATCGCCTACTGCTGGACAGGCAGAGTTTATTATTGCTAAACACCGTAATGGTTCGTTAGAAAATATCCGATTGAAATTTATTGGAAACCTTGGTAAATTTGACAATTTAGAAGAATATGGTGGTGGATTTGATGATTTGCCTTCCAAAATGAATCACGATGACAACCCTTTTTTAACTAAAGGTTTACCTACTGCCCATGAAGCATTTGGAAGTAATATCAATTCTAATGAGGATGATAGCGATGTTCCTTTTTAAGTAAGACGTGTTGAAATTTTGTTAAATCTTATTTTGAATCTATTTTTTGATTAAATTTGATAAAAATAATTAGTATGACAGTAGTTATAAAAAAGAATGCAACTAAAGAAGAGGTAAAAAAAATACTTGCTGCGTTTTCTTTTCCAAAAAAGAGAAAAAGTTTTAGTAATTTTTTAGGAAAACCCATAGCAGATTTACAAAATTTAGATCCAGTTTCTTATCAAAAAATGTTAAGAAATGAAAGGGATTGATTTTTTAGTTGATACTAATTTTTTAATACATATTTCACTTAACAGTGACTTAGTTACTCCTTTTTTGGATTACTCCTATGGTATTTCCTATATCAGCGAAATAGAATTGTTAGGCGTTTTCAGTATTAATAAAGAAAATAAAAAGAATGCTCAAAATTTAATTGACAACTGTTATATATTAGAAATGAATACTGAAGTCAAAGAGCAAACAATACTTTTAAAACAAAAATATAAGTTAAAACTTGCCGATGCAATTATTGCAGCAACTGCAATAATTTACAATTTACCATTTTTAACTTCCGATGCAGATTTTAAAAATATAAAAGAATTAAATTTAATATTTTTAGAAAAATAATTCCACTCCATGCAATTTCAAAAGTCAATTACACTATTTATATTATTAGTTTCCTTTTCTATTAAGGCAAATTTTATTTTGCTTCCAATGGATGAAACTACCCAAAAAAATCATCTTAAAGCCTACGGAATTACCTATTGGTGTTTGGATAAAAAATACAAAGCGAGTTGGTTGTTAAACTACCGCGGTGGTTCCTTTTTATTACCCGATGCTGCTGAGATAAGAAAAGAATGTCAAATACGAGGGGTAAGTTTTGAAGTGCTTTCTGATGCAGAAGCCAATCAAATACTAGATGAAATTTCATCTCCTTCTCAAAATATGGAAACGGTTGTTTTAGAAAAAGCACCCAAAATTGCGGTCTATACTCCTAAAGGAAAACAACCATGGGATGATGCCGTTACGATGGTTTTGACCTATGCCGAAATTCCTTTTACTCCAATTTACGATGAAGAAGTACTTTCCGATCAATTGATTTTATACGATTGGTTGCATTTGCACCACGAAGATTTTTCAGGACAATACGGAAAATTTTATGGAGCCTATAGAAATGCACCTTGGTATATTGATCAAAAGAAAGATGCAGAAGCATTGGCAACCAAATTAGGATTTGCTAAAGTATCGGAAGAAAAATTGGCTGTAGCCAAAAAAATTCGTGATTTTGTAATTGGTGGTGGTTTTATGTTTGCGATGTGTTCTGCTACCGATAGTTTTGATATAGCACTTTCTGCAGAAGGCGTTGATATTTGCGAACCAATGTTTGATGGAGATGATAGTTCTCCAAATTACCAAGCCCAAATTGATTACACCAAAACCTTTGCTTTCAAGAATTTTATTTTAGATAGAAAGCCAGATCATTATGAATTTTCGGATATTGATATGACGGAAAAAAGAAAAATTCCAATGGAGAAAGATTATTTTACTTTGATGGATTTTTCAGCAAAATGGGATGTTATTCCTAGTATGTTATGTCAAAATCATACTTCTTTAGTAAAAGGATTCATGGGGCAAACGACCGCTTTTGATAGTGAATTAATTAAATCGAATGTTTTAATTCTTGGTCAAAACGAATTGAATGGAGAAGCACGATACATTCACGGCCAAAAAGGTAAGGGATTTTTCACTTTTTATGGTGGTCACGATCCTGAAGATTACCAACACCATGTTGGTGATGCTCCAACGGTTTTAGATTTGCATCCAAATTCTCCGGGTTTTAGATTAATATTAAACAATGTATTGTTTCCTGCTGCTAAGAAGAAAAAACAGAAAACATAATTGGTTAGCCGTTACCTTATCAGAAAATTATGAGAAAGAAAAAAATATTTGGAATTTTACTTCTAATAATTATTAATTTAATTTTCACATATTTTATTTGTTTTTATACAGTCTTGAGTTTTGGACTTATAGTTGCTGAACTTGGAGAAATTCAAGGAAAAGTAATTGAAACCAAAATAACAAAAGAAATTTTTCAATTTGTTTCACTTTTAAGTATAATTTCAGTAACAATTAATTTCTTAATTTTCAAAAAACTGATATTAACCAAACGAAATTTATTGTACAGTTTTGTACTAATATTTGTCGAAATTTTTATTTTCTTTCCTTTTTATTTAAACTCTAAAAAATCATTTATTGAATATCAGAATGGAACAACAAAACTTTGGAACTTTATTAATAATAACGACATTGAAAATATAAAAGTTATAAATCAAAATGATACAATAAATATAATAGATATAGATATTTTTCTAAATGAAATAGGCCAAGCAAAATATAAAAAAGGTCTGTGGAAATATGGAAAAAAATATAAAATAATATTTGAAAAGAATGAAATAAAAAAAGACAGTATCTCATCAAACGGAATTATATTTGGTGAATTTAAAAATAGATATTTCGAAGTGGAAAATAATGTATTAGAAAAATATTTTAACAAGAAAAAAGGCAATGGCTAACAAGCTTTGCACAATAGTTTGGGCTTGGTTTTTTCTTGTAAAAACGTGCTTATTATTAAAATTCGTCTATATTTATAATGCTCGATCTTTAAAATAAGCCATTGTCCAAAGCGCTGTGACTATAAATTCCAATAAGAAAAATCCAAATTCCAAAGATTTACGCTTGGAATTTGGATTTTTTTTATTGGAATTTCTTAATTACTTATTATTATCAATAATATAATTCAAAACTTTAGTCATCAAGTGCACTCGATCTTTACCTTGCACATTGTGTTTCGCCATTGGGTAAGGAAAGAAATCTATTTGTTTTCCGGCTTCTACAAATTTCTTAACTAAAGCAAGGTTTTGCTGCATCACCACCGTATCGTCACTAGTTCCGTGAATTAAAAGCAATTTTCCTTTTAAATTATTTACATAATTTAGGGTGCTTGCTTCATCAAAACCTTTTTGATTTTCTGCAGGAGTATCCATATATCGTTCACCATACATAACTTCATACCATTTCCAATCGGTTACTGGACCACCTGCAACGCCAACTTTAAAGGTGTCTGGTTTTCGCAACATTAAGGAAGTGGTCATAAATCCTCCAAAACTCCAACCGTGAACTGCCAAACGATTTCCGTCTACGTATGGTAAAGATTTTAAATAATCAACTCCTTTTAGTTGGTCGTCCATTTCGTTTACTCCCAATCTTCCATGGATTACACTTTCAAAAGCAAAACCTCTATTATCCGAACCTCTATTATCTACTGTGAATACTAAATAGCCTTGTTCTGCCATCCAATACATCCATAAATTAGCACCATCCAAAAATGTATTGGTTATCATTTGTGCATGAGGACCGCCATAAACATAAACCATTACTGGGTATTTTTTGGTAGCGTCAAAGTTACTTGGCTTGATTAATCGTGTGTATAAATCGGTGGTTCCATCGGCTGCTTTGATGGTTTTAATTTCGGAAGTACCTATTTGGTAGCCGTCGTATTTGTTTTTGCTAACCAAAAGGGTAGTAGCATTTAGTTTTGCATCGTATAATAATGATTTTGAAGGGGTAGTATGATTGGAATATTCATCAAAAAACCAATTTCCATTGGTAGAAATTGCAACGGTATGAACTCCTTCATCTTTGGTAATCAAGGTTTGTTTTCCTTTTAAGGTCACTTTGTAAACCAACATATTAGTTGGGTTTGCTCCTGTGGCTTTGAAATAAATTTCTGTTCCAGTAGGATTTGTTCCTATAATTTCTCTTACTGGGAATTTATTGGCGGTTACTTGTTGGATTAATTTACCATCAATAGAGTAGTAGTATAAGTTTTGGAAACCATCTTTTTCACTAAACCAAACGAAGTTGTTGGATGTAGAATTAGGAAAAAAGGCTTCGTGCTCTGGTTCTACCCAAGCATTATTTTTTTCATTTAAAATAGTTCTTACAAAATTACCAGAATTAGCCTCGTAAACATTCAAACTCATGTCATTTTGTTCCCGATTTAATTCGGCTATTAAAACATATTTTTCATCTGGAGACCAAGAAAGGTTGGTTAAGTAATCGTTTACATTGCCGCTTTTAGGAGAAATAAAAACCGTTTTTCCAGTTGCTAAATTATAAATTCCAACTCTAGGTTTTTCAGATTTTTGTCCGATCATAGGATATTTAATACTAACCAATTTACCTGGAGTTTCATTGATGTCTAATAAAGGATAATCGGCAACTTCACTTTGATCTTTTTGATAAAAAGCCAAATAGGATGATTTTGGTGACCAAAAAATTCCGCCTTTAATTCCAAATTCGTTTCTAGAAATAGATTGTCCTGAAACAATACCTTTATTCGTTTCCGATGTAACCGCTATTTTTTCTTTATTTTTATTAAAGAAATACAAATTGTTATCTTCTGTAAATGCTAAATTATTTTTAGATGCATCAAACGTTTGATTTTCGGCAGCATTAGAAGTTTCTTGAATATTTTTTCCAGATTTGGATACTAACGAAAAGGTGTAGTATTTTCCGTTTTCAGAAATTAAAAAGGTTGACGCGTCTATCCATTCCAAGCCTGCAAAACTTTTTAATTTAGTTCCAAGTGAGGCATTGATTTCTGCTAAAGTTACTAACTCTTTTGTTTTGGCATCAGTAGAGGTTGCTTGCATCATTTTGGAATTGGCATCCGTATAATACACATAGTTGTTGGTATTTGGAATCCATTGAAAACCAGATAATTTATCGGCTCTAAAAGCACGAGCCTGTTGCAGAACTGCTTCATCAAGCGTAAAATTTTTTAATTGTGCCTGAGTAGATAGGGCGGCAAAAAGACTAAATAAAAAGACTATTTTTTTGTACATGGTAAAAATTTGTTTGTTGGGATAAAGATATAAAAAAAGGATACAATTTAGTTAGACTAAAATTGTATCCTTTTATAAACAGTATTATTTCAAATCAACCTTATTATAACTAGATTATGAGATTCCTACGGAATGACAAACTAACCTTTTAAAAGTTTTAATTCTAAATCTTCAACCTGAAATCTGAAAACTAATCTTCCTCAATTTCAAATTCGGCATCTTTTTCCCAAATTTCCATTTCGCAAGGTTTGCAATTGAATTTCAATTTGTATTCTAATTCCCCTTGTTTCAATACCAATGGTTCTTTAACTTTAACTCCCAAAGTATCTTTGTGGTATTTTGGGCATTTTTCTAATTCGTATTTGATGCAATATTTAGTGGTCATTACACGAGATTTACCTGGATCCCATTGCAATTCGAATGCTTTTTCAATTTCAGTTACACCATGTCTTTCGTAAAATTTACGAGCCGATTTGTTGGCAACATTATACATGAAATCCAGTTTTTCTTCTGGATAAGGATGCGATGTTTTTACGATGGGTTGTTCTTCTCTATGGTAATTTGCTAAACGAGTTTCGGTTAATTGCTCCAAAACTGTTCTTCGCATTTCATTGATTTTGGAAATAGGAAGAAACCAATTTCCTGAAAATTGAATCGTAATTTCATCTACTATATAAGGAGTAAAACCAGTTTTAGCCAAATTTACTTTGAAGTTTTCTTCTATAGATTCGTTGTTTTTGGTTGGCTCTTTTGGATGAACTAAAGTTACAGAACTCCCATTTCCATCTTCATCGGTGGCCGTTAATTCGAAACCATTTTCATTTTCAGATAATAATAAAGTAATGCTAATTTTTCTAACAGCACTATCTTCCCGCTCCACAACTTTAATAAATGCCGCATCGTTGTTACGATAAATAAAAGTACCTTCTTTAATTTCTTTCAACACATTCGGAAACACAAATCCATTCTCGGCTCGGTTTACATATATTCCGTCGGCTTCATTATTTTCATTAATGAAACATAAACCATCGCCATTGTTTAATAAATTTCCGTTTTCAATTTCATAAGAATTGCCAACAGTTTTAATCAATTTTCCAATATATTGTCCTTTCGATTTTGGACTTTCCCAAGAACCAATAGATTGGTATCTTTCGTTTACAAAATAATCGGTGTAACCACGATTGAAACTTCTATCTAAGGAAGAATCAAAAGTAAAAGTGCATTTTCCAGAAGATGCTTTGGTATACTTATCGGAATTCCCTTCTAAAAAACTATCTAATTTTTGTCTCAAATAAGAAACGTTATTTTTTACATAAACAATGTCTTTTAAGCGACCTTCAATTTTGAACGAACAAATTCCGGCTTCAATTAAATTCGGAATTTGATCGGAAACATCAAAATCTTTTATAGAAAGTAAGTGGCTGTTTTTTATCAAAGTATCGCCATTTCCATCTATCAAATTATAAGGTAAACGGCAATTTTGTGCACACGAACCACGGTTGGCAGAGCGTTCACCATTGGCAACACTCATATAACAATTTCCGCTAAAGGAAACACACAAGGCACCAGTCACGAAAAATTCTAATTCCACATCTGATGCTTCGCTAATTTCTTTTATTTGATGCAAATTCAATTCACGAGCCAAAACGACACGTTTCATTCCTGCATCTTTCAAGAATTTGATTTTTTTAGGATCTCTATTGTTGGCTTGAGTACTGGCGTGTAATATTATTGGAGGTAAATCCATTTCCATAATCGCCATATCTTGCACGATTAGCGCATCGACACCTATATTATACAACTCCCAAATCATCTTGCGACAGGTTTCTAGTTCGTTATCGTACAGAATGGTATTGATAACAACAAAAACTTGAGCGTAAAACAGATGGGCATATTTTACTAATTCGGCCACATCTTCAATAGAATTGGTAGCGTTGGAACGTGCTCCAAATTGTGGAGCGCCTATATAAACTGCATCGGCACCACTATTAATGGCTGCAATTCCTTGAATTAAATCTTTAGCCGGGGCTAATATTTCTATTTTCTTTTTCATTAGTTAGGAAATTCTTAATCGTAAGGCGTTGTGTTTTACGTTAAAAAAGTGTGCAAAGTTCTTATAATTTATTGGAGATTTCTAATTGTAAATTAGATTTTTTTAAATAAAAAAATAAACCTCAAATAATAGATATTAAATGAGGTTGGTTTTAATGAAATAGGAGAATTTTCAGTTGTTATTTTTTGTAATATTCGTTCTTCAATTCCAGTGGGAAATACCCTTTTATTTTGTTTTTGATTAAGTTTACCACTATAACCACATAATGATTCTCTTTTTCGGTTGTAAGTAATATATGTTCATATTTTTCTTCTAGATTTCTATATACCTTATATACAAGTTCACGCTCATTACTTTTTTTCGGTAAAATTTCAACTCTTTTTAAAATATTAACATAAGGCCAAATGTTGAACATATTTTTTTCTGGTTCTTCAATTTCCACCATTTTTCCAATTAGAGTTGCATTATATTTTTCTTGCGTTAACTTTTTTGGAATTTTTTTTACCCTCATTTTTTTGTATAGTACTATTAAAAAAATAATTAGGACCGCTACATACAAGGAAAGGAAATGTAAATGAATGAGTTTATCTATTGACATAATATTTTAGTTTGGTTATTTTGTTATTGTATTGCAATTTAATAAAAAAAACCAACACCTAACATGATATAAATTAGGTATTGGTTTGTTTTATTTATTAAAAGGAAATTACTTATAAATAATTACAAATTCCCGCCTTCATTTTCTTTGTCCAAATATTCTTGAACAATGTTAATAGCATTGGTAACTACATCGCTTAAAGCAGTAATGAAACTACCATCTTCAGCATTGTCAATAGCATGTTTAATGGCTTCTACTTCTTTAGAAATAATTTCGTGAGTTACGGTTCTTCCTGAAGCAGCAATTCCTTCAAGGATGAGTCCGATGATTTCTTCTTCAGTTCTACCACGTAGGTATTTTTCTTGACGGATGATAATATGATCGAACATTCTTGCTGCAATGGTAGCACATTCTTTAATGTCTTCGTCACGACGGTCACCAACTCCGGCAATAATTCCTATTTTTTTAATGGCATCAACACTGCTTAAATATTCTTCTACACCCTTGTATCCAGAAGGATTGTGTGCAAAATCAATTAAAACTTTGAATTTTTTGAATTCAAATAGGTTCATTCTTCCAGGTGTTTGTGCAGCACTTGGTATAAAAGTTTGTAGCGAAAGACTGATGTCTTCGGTTTTAAATCCTTGTAAATAGGCCGCAAGAGTTGCTGCCAAAACATTCGCTATCATGAATTTTGCTTTTCCACCCATGGTTAATGGAACGTGGGTTGCCCGTTCTACACGAATTTTCCATTCGCCTTTTTTGATGGTAATGTATCCGTTTTCGTAAACTGCTACAATTTTTCCTTCTTTTGCAAACTGTACCATTCTAGGATGGTTTTCATCCATAGCAAAATAGGCAACGTTGCAATTTAATTCGTTTGCAATTTTTATACATTGGTCGTCTTCGGCGTTCAAAATTGCCCAACCATCTTTTTTAATACTGCGTACAACAGTTGCTTTTACTCGTGCTAAATCGTCAAGAGTATGAATATCCGACAATCCTAAATGGTCTTCTTGGATGTTGGTGATGATTCCAATATCGCAACGGCTGAAACCTAAACCTGCGCGAAGTATTCCGCCACGTGCAGTTTCTAAAACTGCAAATTCAACAGTTGGATCTTTCAAAATATATTCTGCAGAAATAGGTCCGGTGGTATCTCCTTTTTCCATCATGTGATTTTGCACATAAATTCCATCGGAGGTTGTGAAACCAACTTTTAGTCCATTGTTTTTTACAATATGAGCAATCAATCTAGTAGTGGTAGTTTTTCCATTAGTTCCAGTAACGGCAATAATCGGAATACGACTTGGTTTTCCTGGAGGATACAGCATGTCAATAACCGGAGCCGCAACGTTTCTTGGTAATCCTTCGGATGGTGCTAAGTGCATACGGAAACCCGGTGCAGCATTAACTTCTAGAATACAACCGCCATTTTCTTTAAGTGGTTGGGTTAGGTTTTCGGCCATAATGTCTACACCACAAATGTCTAGTCCGATAACACGAGAAATACGTTCGCAAAGGAAAATATTTTCTGGATGCATCCTATCAGTTACATCTACCGAAGTTCCTCCAGTACTTAAATTAGCAGTCGATTTTAAATAAACTACTTCGTCTTTTCTAGGAACGGTTTCTAGTGTGTAGCCTAGTTTTTCTAATAAATCGGTGGTATCTCTATCTACATCAATTTGGGTTAGCACATTTTCGTGTCCGTAACCTCGTTTAGGGTCCAGATTCGTTTCGTCTATTAATTGTTGGATGGTATGGTTGCCATCTCCTTTTACGTGTGCAGGTTCTCTTTTGGCAGCAGCCACTAATTTATTATCGATGATTAAAACCCTAAAGTCATAACCTGTAATGAATTTTTCTACAATTACACGGTTGCTATATTTTTTGGCATACGCCAAACCTTCTACAGCATCTTCCCATTTTTTTACATTGATGGAAGCACCTTTTCCGTGGTTACCATCTAATGGTTTTAAAACAATTGGATAACCAATTTTAGCAACAACAGCCTCTAAATCGGTTTCATCTACACAAATGCCACCACTTGCCACTGGAATGGAAGCAGCATCTAGCATTTTTTTAGTTTGTTCTTTGTTACAAGCAATATCTACAGCAATGCTACTGGTTTTACAAGTTATGGTTGCTTGAAAACGCATTTGGTTGATTCCGTATCCTAATTGAACAAGGGAATTGGTTCCAAGACGAATCCAAGGGATATCTCTAGCAACTGCTTCTTCAACAATACTTCCTGTGGATGGTCCTAGACGAACACGTTCGCGAATTTCACGCATTTGTTGGATATCGCCTTCTACATCATAATCGGTTCCATCTATTAAGGCTTCGGCAATTCTTACTGCCGATTCGGCTGCAAACATTCCTACATTTTCTTCGGTGTAACTGAAAACTACATTATATATACCAGGAGTTTTGGTTTCCCGTGTTCTACCAAAACCAGTTTCCATTCCGGCAAGGGATTGGATTTCAAGTGCAATATGTTCAATGACATGTCCCATCCAAGTGCCTTTATCTACTCTAGAAAAGAATCCGCCACGGCAACCTTCAGAGCAACGGTGTTCTATCATGGTTGGAAATGTGGCTTCTATTCGTTCCCGAAAACCTTCGATTTTGTTGGTTGGGCGTTCTTCCATATCTTCTAAATCCAAACGCATTTGGATTAGTTTTT
Organism: Flavobacteriaceae bacterium; assembly: GCA_947451525.1. Taxonomy (GTDB): domain Bacteria; phylum Bacteroidota; class Bacteroidia; order Flavobacteriales; family Flavobacteriaceae; genus Flavobacterium. The sequence continues at coordinate 6,924 of CANFZM010000004.1, read as the reverse complement.
TTCTTTGAACACTCCAAATATTTGGTCCGCGTAGGGCTTGAATTTTATCGATTTTCATAGGAATTTCTTATAGGTTTTGAATGGATTGCGATGTATTTGTTAAAAATAAAAAAATAATTGTTATTCTGTGCTATCTTTTGGGATAAATATTTTGATTATTTCGGAATTAGGGTGAAATTATTTTTGCTATGTAGGAAAAATAGGATGTAGTTAAGAAATAGTTTCTACAGTACTGATAAATTAGTAACAATACCATTACAGTTTAGCCCCGATTGAAACGGCATCCTTACCGCTATAATGCCAATTATAGCTGTAAGATATAGTGGAAAGCGGGATAATGGTTAACAAGTAGTCGATAAGTTTCGCTTCTTAAAAGAAAAAACATTTGGTCAATATTTTGAATTGGTTATTTTTGTGTTATGAAAATACATGGAAAATTAATTATAATAGGTGGGGCTGTGGATAAAGGCAGTTTTACCGAAACCAATTTGGATAGAGATGCTCCAAAGAATTTGAATTTCTTTGAGGAAGGCATTTTGAAGCGAGTTATAAACGAGTCGAAGCATAAAGAATTATCTAGAATTGAAATCATTACTACAGCTTCTAAAATTCCTTTGGAAATTGGACCTGAATATGTAAAAGCGTTGGGTTATTTAAATGCTCATAATACGGATGTCATAAATATTGAGCGACGCGAGCAAGCCTCGGATCCTGAAATTTTGGAACGTTTGCGTGCTGCCGATGTGGTGATGTTTACGGGTGGCGATCAATTGCGATTGACTTCTATTCTTGGTGGAACACAATTTCACGATATTTTATTGGATAAGTATAAAAATGAGAATTTTATTTACGCCGGAACTTCGGCAGGTGCTGCTGCAGCATCCAATAATATGATTTACCAAGGGAGTAGTAGTGAGGCTTTGCTGAAGGGCGAAGTGAAGATTACTTCGGGTCTTGGGTTGATTGATGATGTTATTATTGATACGCATTTTGTGCAACGTGGCCGAATTGGTCGTTTGTTTCAAGCAGTTGTAGGGAATCCAAAAGTTTTAGGAATTGGTCTTGGAGAAGATACCGGTTTGTTGATTACAAACGGTAGACAAATGGAAGCTATTGGATCGGGACTTGTGATTTTGGTGGATGGTCGTGAGATTAAAGATACTAATTTAACTCAAATTGAAATGGGACAACCTATTTCTATCAGCCATCTGGTGACGCATGTGTTGAGTAAATACGACACATTTGATTTGGATACTTTTAAAATGACGATTAAATCTTCGCAATACGTATAAAGTTTATTGTTTATAGTTTGTGGTTTTTTGTTAAAACTATCAACTTTAAACAATAAACAACAAACTTTAACTAATGAAAATAATAATCCACGGTGGTTTTTTCTCGGAATCTTCCACTAATCACGAAACCAAAGTTGCTAAACAAGAAGCATTGTTGCGGATTGTGAAGGATTCGTATGCGTATTTGCAAACACATTCGGCAGTAGAAACGGTAGTTTATGCAGTTTCTTTATTGGAAGATGATGCATTGTTTAATGCAGGAATTGGATCGCAAATTCAAAGCGACGGAAAAATTAGAATGAGTGCTTCCTTAATGGATGGTACTACCGAGAAGTTTAGCGGGGTGATTAATATTGAAGAAGTAAAAAACCCTATACAAGTTGCTTTAGAATTAATGAAAGTAGATGATAGAGTTCTTGGTGGAAGCGGCGCAACAAATTTTGCAAGACAACACGGTTTTGAAAAATTCTCTACTGAAATTCCACAACGACGAGCAGAATACGAAGCAAAATTAGCAGCAACCAGAATGGGAACTGTAGGTTGTGTGGCTTTGGATGCCAATGGCAAACTTGCTGCAGCAACTTCAACAGGAGGAAAGGGATTTGAAATTCCCGGAAGAATTTCCGATAGTGCTACCGTTGCTGGAAATTATGTAAATGCTTTCTGTGGGGTTAGTTTGACTGGTGTAGGAGAGGACATTGTAAGTAATGCCACGGCTGCCAAAATTGTAACACGGGTTACGGATGGATTTACTTTAGAAAGAGCATTTGAAAAAACCTTTGCCGAATTGAAACTGTATGATGGTTTTGCAGGTGCTATCGCTGTTGATAAAGACGGAAACTTATTTCACCAAGATTCGCATCCAAGTATGGTTTTCGCGAGTTTTGATGGGGAGACCGAAGAAGTTTTTAATTAGAATGATTTTTGAATAAAATTTACAGACACAAAAAAATCCCAATCGAAAGATTGGGATTTTTTATAAGTAAGTAAGTCAAACTGGTTGTACAAACGTTTTTTATTTCACTTTATTCACAACAGCTTTGAAAGCTTCTGGGTGATTCATTGCTAAATCTGCAAGAACTTTACGGTTCAATTCGATACCGTTAGCTTTTACTTTACCCATGAATTGAGAGTAACTTAATCCTTCTAATCTAGCACCAGCGTTGATACGCATGATCCATAGAGCACGGAAGTTTCTCTTGTTTTGTTTTCTATCGCGATAAGCGTAAACCATCGCTTTTTCAACTGCGTTTTTCGCAACAGTCCAAACGTTTTTACGACGACCAAAGAAACCTTTGGCTTGCTTCATTATCTTTTTTCTTCTTGCTCTTTTAGCAACTGAATTTACTGATCTTGGCATAATTTTCTAGTTTTTTTGTAGCAGGCGTCCCGAATTTAATCAAGGGAACTTGAGGCCATACTCCAAGGTTATTTAAATTGTTTTAACCTAAAGAATAAAAAGTTTAAAGTTTAGAGTTTAAAGTTTAGGGTTGAAAACCATAAACAACAAACCATAAACAACAAACATTATATAATTCTTAATTGTTGTTTGATGCTTTTCATATCTGTTTTGTGAACCAAAGCAGAATGAGTTAAAGCTAATTTACGCTTTTTAGATTTCTTGGTCAAAATGTGACTTTTGAAAGCGTGTTTTCTTTTAATCTTTCCAGAACCAGTAACTTTGAATCGTTTCTTAGCACTAGATTTTGTTTTCATTTTAGGCATAATTTCCCTAATTTATTTAAATTTAACTTACTTACTTATTTTAATAGCGTCTTGCTGCGTACTGCAACTGAACACTGCTTACTTCTTTTTCTTCGGAGCAATATACATAATCATTCTCTTTCCTTCCAGAACAGGTAATGCTTCTACTTTTCCGTAATCTTCTAAATCTTGCGCTAAACGCAATAATAAAATTTGTCCTTGCTCTTTATAGATGATAGATCGTCCTTTAAAGAATACAAATGCTTTTAATTTAGAACCTTCTTTAAGAAACTTCTCAGCATTTTTTCTTTTAAATTCATAATCATGTTCATCGGTTTGCGGGCCAAAACGAATTTCTTTTACAACGATTTGTGTTGACTTAGCTTTTAATTCCTTATCCCGTTTCTTCTGCATGTATACGAACTTTTTATAGTCCATAATTTTACATACTGGCGGTTCAGCATTGGGAGAAATTTCTACCAAATCCAATTCAAATTGATCCGCAAGACGCATAGCATCCGCAGTTTTAAAAATACCTGGTTCTACATTGTCTCCAACAAGACGTACTTCAGGCACACGAATAAAGTTGTTTATTCGGTGTTCATCTTTTTTTTCTACTCGAGGTTGATAACCTCTGTTGTTTCTAATTGCTATGGCTTTATTATTTTAGTTAAACTTCAAATGTTTTTAAGGTTTTGGCAACTTCTTCATTAACAATTGCTACAAAATCTTCTATTGTGACTGTGATATTCCCTTTTCCTTCTTGTCCGTGACGTCTTACTGAAACGGTTCCGTTTTTCTCCTCATCCTCACCTATAATTAGCATGAACGGCATTTTTTGTACTTCGGCATCTCTAATTTTCTTCCCAATCGTCTCGTTGCGGTTGTCAATTAGGGCGCGAATTTCGTGATTTTCTAGCAGATTTAAAACTTTTTCGGCATATTTTTCATATTTCTCACTCAAAGACAAGATTATAGCTTGTTCTGGCATTAGCCAAAGTGGGAAATTTCCAGCTGTATGTTCTAGTAAAATTGCTATAAAACGCTCCATCGATCCAAACGGTGCTCGGTGAATCATAACTGGTCGGTGTAATTTGTCATCGGCTCCTTTATAAGTCAATTCAAAACGCTCTGGTAAATTATAATCTACCTGAATCGTTCCTAGTTGCCATTGTCTGCCAAGAGCATCTTTCACCATAAAGTCAAGTTTGGGCCCGTAAAATGCAGCTTCGCCATATTCTACCACCGTATTCAATCCTTTATCGCGCGCTGCATTGATGATTGCATTTTCTGCTTTCTCCCAATTTTCATCGCTACCAATATATTTATCTCTATTTTCTTTATCTCTCAACGAAATCTGAGCAGTAAAGTTTTCAAATCCTAACGAACTAAATACATAAAGTACTAAGTCAATTACTTTTTTAAACTCACTATCCAATTGATCTGGAGTACAAAAAATATGCGCATCATCTTGCGTAAATCCTCGTACACGAGTTAAACCGTGTAGTTCCCCACTTTGCTCGTATCTATAAACCGTTCCAAATTCAGCATAACGCTTTGGTAAATCTTTATACGACCATGGTTTAGTGTTGTAAATCTCACAGTGGTGAGGGCAGTTCATCGGCTTCAATAAAAACTCTTCGCCATCGGCTGGAGTAGTTATTGGCTGAAAACTATCAGCACCATATTTAGCATAATGTCCAGAAGTTACATACAATTCTTTTTGTCCAATATGCGGCGTAATAACTTGTTCGTAACCTGCTTTTTTCTGTGCTTTTTTCAAAAATTGCTCTAATCTATCGCGTAAAGCAGCACCTTTAGGTAGCCACAAAGGTAAACCTTGACCAACTTTGGCCGAAAAAGCGAATAAATCCAACTCTTTACCAAGTTTACGGTGGTCTCTACGTTTTGCTTCTTCTAGTAATTCTAAATATTCGGTCAAATCTTTTTGCTTCGGAAAAGAAATTCCGTAAACTCGAGTCAACTGTTTATTTTTCTCGTCACCACGCCAATAAGCACCGGCAACACTCATTACTTTCATCGCTTTGATAATTCCAGTATTCGGAATATGTCCACCACGACACAAATCAAAAAAGTTAGCATGATCACAAAAAGTAATCGTACCATCTTCCAAATTCGATATTAATTCTGTTTTGTATACATTATCTTTATACGCCTCCAATGCTTCTGCTTTAGTAACAGGACGCATCGTAAACTCATGTTTCTCTCTAGAAATCTCTAAAACTCGGTCTTCAATAGACTTAAAATCAGCATCTGTAATTTTGTTGTCTCCAAAATCCACATCATAATAAAACCCGTTTTCAATTGCAGGTCCGAGCGTTAATTTAATTCCATTGAATTTTTCTTCCAGCACTTGCGCCATAACGTGAGAAGTAGAATGCCAGAAAGCCTTTTTGCCCTCTTTATCATTCCACGTATATAAAACCAAAGAACCATCCACGAATAATTCCGTCGAAGTTTCTACAGTAGTACCATTAAAACCAGCCGAAATTACATTCCGAGCCAATCCTTCGCTTATACTTTTCGCAATATCCATCGGAGTTGAGCCATTCTCAAACTCCTTAACCGAACCATCCGGTAGCGTAATCTTTATCATTCCTAAAATTTTATGGACTGCAAATATAGTCGATTCACAAAACACATACAATATATATAGGTAGAATATCACAAAGTATTTTCAGGAGCGAAACATTTGGCATTTTAGTAATTGCAATTCCTGCTTTGCGTTTCAATCTGGCATTGCGAGCAACTAATCCATAAAATGGAACTATTACATTATCGCACTGCCAGGATTTCCACTACAATCAGGGCTATGTTCCTAGCATATGGTATGAAATTCATTTTCCAAAGAACCTATACTATATAGTAGGTATGTTGTATTCCCATCCTAACAGGTTTATAAAACCTGTTAGGTTTCCAAATCCATACAATAATTATAGGACTCTATAAGAAAAACCACCTATACTATATAGTAGGTATGTTGTATTCCCATCCTAACAGGTTTCCAAATCCTGTTAAGTATAAAAAGCAGGTTCTACAATAATAGGTCTATTAATAGGACACCATAAATAAATGTCTATTTTTCAAAAAACCTACACTATAAAGAGTCCATCCTAACAGGTTTAGAAAACCTGTTATGTTTAATAAAGATTTTCCGTTCCAGTTAAATGTATAACCTATTATAATGATAATTTTCAAAGCCATCAATAAAAACATCTACAATACTTTCACGTTTCGGCACCCCTCTCCTTTGGAGAGGGGTCGGGGGAGAGGATTTTCCACCCATCTATGTTTTATATAACCAAGCAAAGCGCCTATAAACCTAAAAGCCCTATACTATTTAAGTGGTAATAAAATACAAATCTCGTTTCGTATCTCTTGTTCCCCTCTCCTTTGGAGAGGGGATAGGGGTGAGGTTTATTATAAAACCCCATCAAACAAAAAAAACTTTACTCAACAACGTTCACAAAACCAGAGCGTTAAAAAATACTTTTAAAAAAGGTATTGAAAAGGCTTGTGAGAGTGAAAAAGAATGGTACTTTTGCACCCGCATTAAGGCAGACGTTCTTTACAAACTGAGACTACAAGATTAAAAATAAATCAAAAAAGATTTGTGAGAAACAAATAAAGGTTTTACCTTTGCACTCCGCAAAACGATTGAGATTTTGATAGACTTGAGCGGTAAAAAAGAAAAAGAATTTTTTTTTCGATTTACTTGCGAGTTAAGAAAAAAGATGTACTTTTGCACCCGCTAACCGAAAGAGAGGCGATAAGAAATTAAGACACGTTCCTAGACATATTGAATTGACAGCCGTTCTGATGTAAATCAGAACAAATAAAAAAGAGAGTAAGCAAGTCGAAAGATTTGAACAAGCTAGAGTATTATCGTACAATATTAAAATATACG